>NZ_DGNK01000008.1:387-14607 GCF_002388935.1 Hyphomonas sp. UBA4494 | reverse complement strand
CCTGCGCGCGCAGGATCTCACCAATGAAATAGTGTGGCTGGGGATCTTCAGGGCGTTCCACCACGGTCGCCTCAAGACGCGACAGCGTTTCAGCCTGGGTCAGCGCGCCCGGATCGGTACGGATTTTCTCCATCAGGCCAGCCTGCCGGTCTTTCATCGGCAAATCGCCCATTCCGGGTTTGCCGACCAGCAGATATCCACCAATCGCCACCGCCAGACAAAGTGCGAGGATGATACCGTTCCGACGTGTCATGATTTTGGAAACTTCAACACGGCCTTCAGGCCACCCATGCCGGAATCCCCCAGATCGAGACTGCCGCGATGCAGTTCGGCCAGTTCCTTGACGATGGACAGGCCCAGTCCGGTGCCGGGGGTGGTCTCATCGAGGCGCACGCCGCGCTTCAGGGCGCCCGCCCGTTCTTCCTGCGTCAGGCCCTTGCCGTCATCCTCTACCTCTATGGTCAGCGCCTCTGCCCCATCGCGAACCCGCACCATCACTTCGCTCCGGGCCCATTTGCAGGCGTTTTCCATCAGATTGCCGACCATTTCTTCCAGATCCTGTTTCTCTCCCCGGAACACGGCCCCGACCCCGCCGTCAACGGACACGTTGACGCCCCTTGCATCATAAAGCCGGTTCAACATGCGTGCGATGCCATCGATCACTGGGCGCAACTCGGTCCGTGCGCCCAATGTTTGCGCCCGCGCCACCATTTGCGCGCGCTTCAGGTAATGCTCGACATTGGTCTGCATGTTTTCCGACTGGCGACGCACCACATCATCCAGCAAAGTATCACCGGTCGCCTCATTGCGCAGCACGGCCAGCGGCGTCTTCAGGGCATGGGCAAGGTTACCGACATGCGTCCGCGCGCGCTCGACCACCTGCCGGTTATGCTCCAGCAGCTTGTTCAATTCATCGGCGAGCGGGCGCACTTCGGCCGGATAATCCTCAGACAGTTTCTGCCGCGTGCCTTCACGCACCTCAGCGACATCATCCCCGATGCGCCGCAACGGACGCAGCGAGAACGATATGCCCGCGACCATCGCCGCGAACACACCGCCGAACAGGGCAATCATCGTGCCCAGCAACAAATTCCGGAAGCGCGTCGCCGCCGCATCATTGGCCGCGCGGTCAGCCGCCGCCACCAGAACAAGCGGCGTGTCACGATTTGCGATCAGGATCGCGCGAGACGCCACGCGCACATGCTGTCCGGCCGGACCAACAAGGTCAAAGTCCCCGAACTGCGTCATGCCGGGATTGGCCAGCGTCCGATCCAGTTGACCGTCGCTGAGGGGAACGGGCTCGTCCCAGAGGCTGCGCGAGCGAATGTCTCCCGCGATGTCGCCTTCGGAGCTGACCCCCACAATGGCCCAGTACCGCCCGGAATATTGCGTGCGAAAACGCACATCCCCGAGAAAGAATTCGCGCTGGGAATCCGTGACCTGGCCATCTTCGAGAAACGCCCCTTCCCGAGTCATCTCGCGGGTCAGGCCAACAAGATTCTGTTCCAGGTCCTCTTCCAGCAAGCTGAGCGTTTGCGCGCGATAGACCGCTGACAAGGCGAGCGCGCCGCCGACCAGCACGACCAGTCCCCACACCGCCGCCGCCAGCATGATCCGCCGCGCCAATGACAGGCGCGTCCAGCGGTCCAGCAGGGTCGGGTTTGAAGGGGCGCTGTCGCTCATGGTCCGGGCTCCGGCGCGGTGCGGGCCTTATCCGACGACGCGGGTTTCGGCATCCGGCACGACAAGGCGGTAGCCAAGGCCCCGCTCGGTCTGGATACGGTCCTGCCCGATCTTGCGGCGCAGGCGACCGATGAAGACCTCGATCGTGTTCGAGTCGCGGTCAAAGTCCTGATCATAGATATGCTCGACCAGTTCCGTGCGCGGCACGACGCGGCCCATATGATGCATCAGGTAAGACAGAACGCGATATTCGTGCGCGGTCAGTTTCACAGGTTCGCCATTCACACTGGCACGGGCGGCGCGCGTATCGACCACCAGCTTGCCAGCCTCCAGCGTCGCGGCAGAGTGACCGGCGGCGCGGCGCAACAGGGCGCGCAAGCGCGCCAGCAACTCTTCGGTAATGAACGGCTTGGTGAGGTAATCGTCAGCGCCGGCATCAAAGCCAGCCACCTTCTCGCTCCACGAATCGCGGGCGGTCAGAATCAGGACCGGGAAGGATTTGCCGTCCGCACGCCATTTCTTCAGAACGCTGACGCCGTCCATCTTCGGCAGGCCGAGGTCCAGGATCACCGCATCATAGGGTTCGGTGTCGCCCAGAAAGTGGCCATCCTCGCCATCTGCGGCGAGGTCCACAGCATAGCCTGACTGTGAGAGCACATCGGCCAGCTGGCGGCGCAAGTCTGAATCATCTTCAACTACCAGGATACGCATCTACACGTCCCTCCGATCTAATAAGCAATGTCGGGTCAAGCACCCTGCCGGTCAAGGACTGCACCCGTACGGGCGTCCACCGTAAAGCGCATCTTGCGGCCATCCCCCGTCATCCAGTCGATCTTGTATTGCGGCTTGCCGCCATTATCGAACAGGTCTGCACCGAGTTGATAGCCGCCATATTGCCGCTTCAGGCTCTGGAAAATCTGGCTGAGGGGAACGGTTTTGCCCTGCCGCACCGAATCGCGCGCCTGACCGGGCGACCATTGGTTACGCCAGTCCTGAGCGATCGCCGGAGGCGTCACCACAAGGCCCAGGGCCAGAAGAAGGGCAGAAATCCGTTTCATACCATGGCTGTATAGGCATCAGGCTCTGAATACCAAGTGAACATATGCCGTCGGATTCGTTCAGGCTGCGATTGGTGCCAACAGGATGGGCAATCAAGCACGTTTCGGACGCGCACGACGCTGTTGCGCGGCTGCCTCGACGTTCGGGTCTGACGCGATCACGAGCCCGCGCATTACGCCCTTCATCACGGCGGAGGTTCGGTCGAACACGTCCAGCTTGGCAAAGATTCGTTTCACGTAAGTGCCAACAGTCTCCTGACTGAGGTCCAGCATGTCCGCGATGCCCGCATTGCTGCGGCCTTGCGCCATCCAGTGCAACACGTCGAGTTCGCGGCTGGACAGGTTCATCTCATATTGCAGCTCAGCCGACATCAGCTGGCAATAACGCAGATAGGCGGTCTCGGCGCCAATCTGGAAAAGTGACAAATCGACTTCGTCCAGATCATCTTCTCCGGATTCCGAACTGGCGGCGATGAAGCCGACCCGCGCAGCCGACCCGTAAGTGGCGACGCATATGCCCTTCGACATGCCCCATTTGGACAAGTCTGAAAGGTATCGGGTTTCACGCTCATTCAGCACGACATCGCTTGGCAAGTCATGCCAGCGAAAGGCCGTTCCGATCCGCACCGAAATGTCTGGCAGCGGGTCGTCCATATGACGGGCATCGCGATAGGCGGTTTCCCACTCTTCCGGAAAGCCTGCATTGGTCAGCCCGCGACCTACCGAGCGATCATGGCCAACCGGGGACAGACACAAAAGCCGCGGCACACCCATCTCGCCAAAGGCCGAGACGGCCGCTTCGCGCAGGTCCTGCAACGACCGCGCCTCTATCAGGCCCTTCAATTTGTTGAGCACGCCACTGCCTCCCCGGACTCGAGGAGGATTGTGAGGGCTCGCGCAATATTTTCAAGCAGAATAGTAGATATACTATCCATCTCTTCGACGTTTCGCTCTCATCTGGTCGGCGACAAGCTCAGAAATCGGGTCCGACACGATGACCATTCCCTGACGGACCCCCTTCATCACGGCCGAGGTTCGGTCGAACACTTCCAGCTTGGCGAAGATACGCTTCACATACGTATTGACCGTGTCCTGACGGATGCCAAGCACATCGGCGATGGCACTATTGCTGCGGCCCTGCGCCATCCAGTAAAGGACGTCCTGTTCGCGGCCGGACAGCTGGACCGGTATGTCCGGGTCCATGGTTACCAACTGGCAAAATCGCATGAAGGACGACATGCCCACAAACTGAAAGAACTCGCGGTCAATGCTCTCGACTTCCGGTCCGTCAGGATCCGTGCTGGCCGCGATCAGACCCACTCTCGACACATTGCCATATTGGAGCATGCAGATTCCCTGACCCATCTGCATCTGTCTGAGGAACTCCATATAGGCGAGCTCATTCTCGGAGAGCGACACCGATGATGGCAGGCGGTGCCAGTATAGCGGCCCGCCAATTCTGGAAGCGGCGTCCGGAATCGGGTCGTGAACCTGCCAGTTCAGTTCGTATGATTTCTGCCACGTCTCAGGAAAGCCGAAGCTCGCCGTGTTTCGGGTCAGCGTCCGGTCACTTCCAATGGGACCCTGAAAATAGACGCGGGTCAGTCCAATCTCGCGCAAAGCGGCAACGGATCTGTCAAATATATCTTCGACCGTACGTGATCGAACTATATGGCGCAGATGGCCCAGCATTGGTCCAATCCCAGTTTTCGAATGGGAAGATAGACCAAACCCGCTCTGCGGCAATCATGTTCGCCCGCTTTAGGGTTGAATATTGATGGGCCCGCTGCCTCTCTCGCGAGACGGGAGCCTCCGCTCTGTAACAGCCGCGACAGACCTAGCCGCCGAGCAGCAGCAACGTCGTCGCATCGGAACTGATACCCGCCTGCAGGGCATAGAGGTGATCCAGCAGGTTCAGGGTTTCCTTGGCATCGTGGCAGCGGTCATCGACATAGAACCAATAGTCACGATACTCGACCGCTATCGTCGCAGTGGCCGGGCGCGCCGCCGCCGATTGCACTGCAAACAGGCCGCCATTCACATCATGCCACCCTCCCGGTGCCCGACAGGGGTCGTCCGAATGCTCCAGGACAGGTTGCGAGGCACGGGCGATGTCGCGGTGCGCCTCGGGCACGTGAACCGATTGCGACAACGCCGACAACACGCCGAGCAGAGATCGCCCACGCGCCGCATAATCGCCGAGGGCATTGCCCCGCGTTGATATCTCCGTGATGTAGCGGTCACCCGGAATCACACTGACATCCGACACCCAATAGCGCCGAAAGAAGTCGGCGAGTTGCTGGCCGAGTTCCGAGGTACGATCCCATTTGAGGATCACGCGCGGCTTGCCATCTCCATCGGTCTCGGATGTGTCCGGATCGACAACCTGCACCATCAATTGCCCGCGTTCCTGAAGCGAGCGCATCAGCGCGGCCAGTTCGCGAAAGCGCGCATTATCCGGCATGACGGGCGGGGTTGGCCCGGCGGCTGCCCGCGCATTCTCGAGATCGCCAATCCGGGAGACGCAACACAACATCAACCGTTCAACGCTCCATCCCGACTGGCTCATCAGGAAGATGGTCGCCGGCGGCAATGGCTGCAGGATCTGTTGGGCATAGTCCGACCCCCTCAACGCCGAATAGGCGATCGAGGGCTGACTACTCATATTGGTGCCGACATTTCCGTTCAGGACTTCATCCAGATTCTGCCCACCCAGCGCCAGCGCTGACGCCAGCATGCCGTTGATCTGGGTGTTTTCGGTTGTGGTAATCCGCTCAGCATCAACAAAGGTGACAGGATCATTGTATCGCAGGCGAACAATATTCATCAGCAATTGTTCCTGCCGGGCATCTGAAATGGCCGACGAATAGGCAAGCGTGTCGGATTCAATGGGAGAAACCGGCCGGTTCGGATGGGCGCACGCAGCCAGAGCAGCCAGGCCGGCGAGCACCAGTTTCACATTCTGACGGCGCCTCGAATTTGTCCGGCGGTCGATCATTAATATTTCTCCCCGATTTATTTACGTACACATTTTCGCTCACCGCCAAGAACGATGCCCCTTCACCTGATTCTGTAATGAAACATACAGAAGTCACGTTTTTGATGAGTTATCGAAATTTGCTCACATCCTTCCAAACCCGGCAGCGTGGACCCGGACTGACACAGTAGGGTTTGTTTTTTGGTAACGTAATCATCCGCATGAAAATCCCGTAAAAGGATTTTGCTTTCAGATGTACGAAGTGTTGAACTGCATAACGACGGAGCATGACTGGAAGCACGTGCTTGCCTCCTTGTTCGTTCTGGCATTCAGCAATTGTTGTTCCCTGATCATCTACTATCGCAGCCAGGCTGCATTGGTGACCCGCAACAAGATCCTGTGGGCGATTGCCGCCGGTACAGTTGTGGGCCTCGGGGTCTGGGCCACCCACTTCATCGCGCTGCTCGGTTACAAACCCGGATTCGAAATCGTCTTCGACGCGGGTCGCACAATCGTGTCCGCCCTTATCTCTGTCGCTGGCTTCGTCACCACAGCATTGTTGCTGCGACTGAACGCGGATGGCACGCTTCGTCTGGCATGCGCAGGCATCGCGACCGCTGCCGTGGCCGGAATGCACTTCTATGGCATGTCGGCGCTGAGCGCCTCTGCCGTAATCGAGTACGATACAATCACCATCACAGCCGCGATGGTGCTCGGCTTCCTGGGCTATGTCGGCACCTATTTGCTCGGCGCGAACCCGAAGGTCCGCTGGAGCACGGCGATCGCCACAGTCACCAGCGTTCTGGCAGTCATCTCCATTCACTTTGTCAGCGCATCCGGCACAACCCTGATCCCGATCAGGGGCCTGAGTACGCCGATAGTTGCCCTTCACACCACCGGCCTCAGCGCAATCATCGCCATCGCCATGCTGGTCGTCGTGGTCCTCTCCGCCCTAGCGGCCGGCCTCGATAGTAATTTCCAGCGACTTCGCCACAAGGAACAACGCAAATTGTCCGTGCTGGCTGATTCAAGCAGCGAAGGTCTCTTCATGGTGTCAGCTGATGGTCTCGTCCTTCAGACCAACATGGCCGCACGGATCATGTTCAGCGACCGCTTGAGCGACCTCGAAGACCTGAAGGATCTGGGCCATTTGGCGGATGTGGACCGATTGCCAAAACTGTCGGGTCGCTCCGCTCAAGACCTTTTCCAGATTGAAGACGAGACCTTCACCCTGAGGGAAAACCGGGATTATGGCGAACGCCGCATCCGGTTTGCAGATGGCCGTGAGATGATCGCCACGATCTCCAGTCGGCGCACTGAGGATACGAACGAAGATTTCGTCTTCTTTGCGGTTCATGACATGACCCAGCGCGTCCGCGCCGAAGCTCGTGTACGCGCGCTCGCCTACCGTGACGCCCTGACAGGCCTGCCCAATCGGGTCGCCTTCAATATGGCGCTTGAATCGTCTGTCAGCAAAGACGCTGAGCATCGCAAGAACCTGGCCGTCATGATCATTGACCTGGACGAGTTCAAGGAAGTCAACGATCAGTACGGCCACGGCGCTGGAGACACGCTCCTCAAGGCGATGGGCCGCCGCATTTCCAACGAGCTGTCTGACAAGGACATGGTAGCTCGTCTCGGGGGGGATGAATTTGCCGTTCTGGTGCGCGGCCGATCCACACCCGAAGAGGTTACCCGGGTTGCGAACAACATACTGGCCGCCATTTCCGAACCACTGGCCATGGGCAAGCGAACGCTGAACTGCGGCGGCAGTATCGGCATCGCAATCGTCCCACAACGCGCGACCAGCCCTGCCCGCATCCTCACCTTTGCCGACCGCGCGCTTTACTCCGCCAAGGCTGACGGACGCGGCTGCGTACGGTTCTATGATGCCATTCTGCACAAACGCCAGATCGAAAAGCGCAATCTCGAACGCGCGCTCCACAAGGCGATAGAGAATGACGAATTCGTCCTGCACTTCCAGCCGAAAGTCAGCGCATACTCGCGTGCCATTGTCGGCCGGGAAGCGCTGATCCGCTGGAACCGGCCGAATGTCGGCCTGATCGGCCCGGATGAGTTCATTCCCCTCGCAGAGCAGAGCATGCTGATCAATGATATCGGACGTTGGACGATCTTCGCTGCATGTTCTGCAGCCAGCCAATGGTCGGGCAAGGAGACGGTGGCCGTAAATCTGTCTGCCCGCCAGTTGCTCGATCCGGACTTGGTCGACCATGTTCGCACCGCACTCGATCAGACCGGGCTTGATCCAGCGCGCTTTGAGTTGGAGATCACGGAAACCGCAATCATCCACAACACCCAGCTCGCCACCAGCATCCTGCTTGATCTGAAAGCGCTCGGCATCAAGATTTCTCTGGATGATTTCGGGACCGGCTATTCGTCAATGAGCTATATTCAGGAATTCCCGTTCGACCGGATCAAGATCGACCGGTCCTTCGTGACGTCCATGAATGCCAACGTAAAATCCCGCGCCATTGTCGAGGCGATCATCCACCTTGCCCATTCGCTGGACATTCCGGTCGTGGCCGAAGGTGTTGAAACCGAAGACCAGGCCGAAGCGCTAGCCCTGCTGGCATGCGAGGAATTGCAGGGCTACCTGATTGCCGCTCCCGCCCCGTTCGAGGACATGGTTGCCCGCGTGCTGGCCGACAATCCGATTTTCGAGATCGAGGTCGCCTAGCGCCCTTCAGCCCAGGCTTTCAGCCCGTCATCTTTCGGATCATCCAGCACGATTTCAAGTCGGGCATAGAGATTGCCCGGCGTGGATGTCTGCACACCCTTGCCGCGCAAACGCAATTGAGAGCCGGTATTGGAGCCCGCAGGAACTTTCAAAGTCACCGGGCCGGACGGTGTCTTCACCTCGACACTGCCGCCGAGCACCGCGATCTTGAGATCAATCGGTACTGACATGCGCAGATCCTTGCCATCGCGTTCCCAGACGCTGCTGGGCTTCACTTCAACCTCCAGCAAGGCGTCTCCGGGCGGTCCGCCATTGGGCGATGCCTGCCCCTGACTTTTCAGACGTAGCGTCTGCCCAGATTCAATGCCTGCCGGAATATTCACATCCAGCGCTGAATTGTCGGCCATGGTCATGCGCCGTCGCGCGCCCGTGACTGAATCCGCAAAGTCGATCGTCACGCGATAGCGTACGTCACGACCCTTGACCGGCCCGCTGCGCCGCGACCGGCCACCCCCGAACATGCCGGAAAGGATATCCTCGAATGGGTCGCCCTGCGCGCCGCCAAACGGGTTGCCACCGCCGCGTGTTTCCCAGCGCTGTCCCCCGCCGCCCGGATAGCCGCCACCAAAGCCGGTCGGATTGCCGTCGCCGTCAATCTCGCCACGGTCGAACTTGGCTCTCTTTTCCTTGTCGCCAAGAATGTCCCATGCCTGCGAGACCTGCTTGAAAGCTTCCAGCTTTTTGGGATCGTCCGGATTCTGGTCCGGATGCAAATCCTTTGCTTTCTGGCGATGCGCCTTCTTGATTTCGGCCTCGCTGGCCGAGCGGTCAACGCCGAGCACTTTATAGGGATCGAGGGCCAAGGGCGGGAAATCCTTCCAGTCACGAATCTGATATCCGATCACAGTTAGGATGTCCGGAACCGTAATGAAACCCGGATATTACCTTACCGGATCAACCCGCGCCGCAAAGCATCCCGGTTTGGCATTGTGCAAATGCAGATAGGCAACCCCCTCGGACGCCAGCATGGACGGGATTGCCACGCCAAGTTCAGCCCCCTTGACCACATCGGCGGCCACCATGTCATGCGCTGAATTGAAACCTCGAATCGAAATCAGACGCCGCGCCAGAACCTCCGGCACTTCGCCTTTGGCTGGCACATATTCCGCCGCACCTTCGCGCACGAAGATGGCATGCGAGCCTCGGTAGGGCGTCGCCTCATCATGATAGGTATGGTTGAGGAGATAGAGCGTCTCCCCAATCGCAGCGTCCTGCAAACTCACTCGGCAGGGAAAGCCGGGACTTACATCCGCAACGATTTTCTGAATGTTGTGCACCGCAAGTTCGGCCTCGGTCAGGCTCGGCAAATGCGCAAACGTCTCGGCGGCAAGACCGGTAATCTGGAATGTCATGGTGGGCTCCTGAATTTATGCCCGCCAATCTGCCGAAGCGCGCCAAACGCCGCCACCCGATACGTGCTGCAGGTCTTAAATCACCGCCCACAACCCAGTTCGCCCGTCCGGCCCAATCTCCGCCACCCGCGCTGAGGCAGCGCCGGCAGGCCATTCCACAAACGGTACGTTCACCACCACTGGATCGCCAAATCCCGCCCCCATATCGAACCCGACGGCAAACCGTCCGGCATTCTCCGCCTCCGGCATGGCCCAGCTTTCTGGCACATCCGATCCGCGCCTGGTCCAGCTGAGTTGGTCCGCCCGCACACGCAGATGCGCCACAGGCCAGGGCAGGCCCGCACGGTCCTCGAACATGGCCGTCTGCGGGGCATCATCCGCCCTGGCCTGCCAGACCAGCTCCGCCCCATAGGCCTCCCCGCCAAGGCGTGCCCGCGCCACCGCCGCATCCAGCATCACCAACCGCGCGCCAATCGCTGCGTCGCCGGGCACACTCCCTCGCTGCCCCCGCAACAGGCCCGTCAGCCGCCATGTGTCGGGCGCGATCAGGTCAGCCTGTTCAAACTGCACACATTCCCAGCCGGCAGCCGTCTCCAGCAGCGCGGCGTTGCTGCCCGACAGGACACGATCTTCCGGCAGGCTCGCAAACTCTCCGCCCGGACAATACACGCTCAGCGCATTTGCGCGGTCCCACCGCCCGACCGGCCCCGCGCCGCACGCTTCCGTCAGCCGCCCGACTACCGCCGGCCGGTCCAGTCGCACCGCCTCGCTCAGCGCGTCGTCGGCCAGACCGGCAGACACGACCACCTCACCCGGCCACGGATCGGCCCATGCCGCCACCAGCGGCCCAACGCCTTCGCCAAGCTCCGGCAGGCTCGGCGCATCCATGACGACAAGGTCCACCCCGCCGAATACAGGCGCGGGCGGCGGCGCGCTGCCCGCCTCGCCCGCCCGCACGCGCGGTATCGCGGCAACCTCCTCCCGGCAGGTCAGCACCCGCACGCCGCCCCGGTCGACAACATCCGTGACACGCCAGACCTGCCCGCCCTCAACGCGCAACCCATCCCCCGGCTCCAATGCGAGCGCCGAGAGTGACACCGCACAGGTCGTCGTCTCCCCGCTCGCTGCCGATGCCAGCAGCGCGGCTGCAACAGCTTCCGCCCGACTCGCCCCAAGCGCCAGTGGCAGGGCCACGTCCTGCACCAGCCTTGCATCACCGCCGTCAATTCGCGCCTCCGCCATGCCCGGCTGATAGTCCGCCTCCAGATCAACATGCGTCAGCCTGAGCCGCGCCGGTGCCTTGTCCAGCAGGGCGCGGGTCTTCTTCAGTCCGCCTTCCACAAATGCGCCGGGCGCCACATCCAGAACGCCCCCTTCGCCCGCCATGCGGAAGACCAGCCCCCCGCCGCGCTCCACGCACTCAAACCCATACGCCGCCCTGAGCGGCTCCAGCGCCGCGCGCACCGAATGCACCCCGTCCAGTCCATAACCTTCGACAATCCCGTCGAGCCCGGACACATCGACCGCGTCCACGCCGCCCTGCGCGCAGATGTCGCTCACCACATCGGCCAGCGGCGCAAGGCCTGACCGGCCATTCAGCCAGTGCCCGCGCGCCCAATTGCCGCCATCGCTCCAGACCTCTTCCTTCAGCGGCCAGGCCGGGAAAGGTCGCCCGTCCCACGCCCAGACATAAGCCGCTTCAACCAGCGGGCTCGTCTCCCAGTGCGGCAACACCGCCGCCAGCGCCCTCCGCTGGAACACTTCGTCCCGCGCCCCGCTCGAATAGGGTGGCAGCGCGCTCTCGCTGCTCTTGGGATCGTAGAACAGGTTCGGCGCATTGCCGCCCTTGTCGACCGCCGCAAAACCGATTTCCATCAGGCGAACGGGTTTCATCCCCGGCACCCATCCGGTCGGCGTCGCCGCGCGCACCCCGCCCGGACGCTCGTGATGATACGCGCCCGCCCAGCCGGCGATATCCTTCTGTCGGAACACGAAATGCTCGCCATGCGCCGTATCATTGATCGGTGCACGCACTTGCGCATCGCGCGTTGCCTGATCCGCATAGTACCAGTCATACGCCTCCCCGCCTGCGATCTGCGATGCCAGATAGGTCGGATCATCCGCCGCGGCATATCCTGCCAGCGCATCGAGATGATCGTCGCCATCACGCCAATCCCCCAGCGGGGGATACCAATCGACGCCGACGAAATCGACATCCGCACTCGCCCAGAGCGCATCCAGCGGAAACAGGACATCGCCCGATCCGTCCCCAGGCACATAGGCGCCATACTCGGTCCAGTCCGCGCCGTAAGAGACCTCCGCCCCCGGAAGGATTGCCTTCACCTCCGCTGTCAGCGCCACCAGCGCTTCAACAAACGGAAACGCGCCCGCCGCATCCCGCACCCGGCTGAGCCCCACCATCTCGCTGCCAATCAGGAACCCCTTGACTCCGCCCGCCTCGGCGGCCAGCTGCGCATGATGCAGGATGAAGCGCCGGAACCCGTTCGCTCCGTCAACGAATGCTTCGATCTCACTGCGCGCCGACGCTGTGCCATCTGCCGACACGCCGATGCGCCCCCGCCACGGAAAGCCTTCGCTATCCATGAACAGGAAGGGCGACAGCGTGACAGACAGGCCCCGCGCTTTCATCTCGTGTATCGCGCTGATCACGCACCGGTCGGCAGGTGTGCCGCCATAATTCGGATGGCCGTCCTCATCGCGTGAGATCACATAGGCATCGCCCCGCGCGATGCCCGCCACTTCCCACGCATAGGGAACTGTCACCCGCTCACGCGTCTCCACGCCGGGATGGATCTCGCACGCGCCAGCCTCGATACTCGTCCCGAACCAGCCCACCGTCAGCGCCGCGCGCGATACGTTCGGCAGACCACTCTCCAACTGGTCCAGCGAGACAAGGAAATCCGCCTGCGCCTCGCCGGACCATGCATTCAACGCGCGCTCATGCCCCGGAAACCTCTGTTCCCGCACGATCTCGGTCGCATAGACGAATTCGCCCGAGGCCGGGATTATGTTCACCGCCGTCACCACATCGCCCAGCCCCGGCTCAGCTCCGCCCGGCGGCACGCGCTCGATCTCGAAGGAGAGCTGCGGCAGCCGGTTGCCAAATGCCTCCAGCGGCAAATCCTCGAACACGATATAGGCGGTCCCGCGATAAGCGGGTGCCTCACCTTCGATCATCTCGATCAGCGGGTCTGGCTCTTGCGTCTCATCGCCGGGATAGACCCGGTGCACCACGCCGGAAAGGTCGAACGCCTCGCCATTCGCCCAGGCCCGCCTTACACTCAGGATCGGCCCTTCGCCCAGCGCCACGGCAAAGCTGACCGAATAATCATACTCGGTGGCCTTCGGTCCACCCTTGCTGCTCGCCCGCCGCGTCGTCTTCGTCTCCTTGAAGCGGGCCGCCCAGATCACCTGCCCGCCGACCCGCATCCGGCCATAGACAGAGGCCAGGCCCGCCCCCTCGCGCGCCTCCATCACCGGCAGGGATTTGACGCGTGGCCCTTCCTGCGCCTTCACGTTGAGCCGTGACAGCCCGCTATCATCGCCGCTGCGCAAATAACGTCCCCAGGCCGCGCTGCGCGCATCCTCGTCGGCGGTCTTCCCCTCGCCTGCCTCCGGCCGGGCCATTTTCAGGCTCAGCGCTTCGAGCCGCCGGTCAATGCGCGACAGCCGCTCATCCGTCAGCGGATCGCTTGTGCCCCTGGCTTCGATCTCTGCAAGCCGGGCATCATTCGCCTCGGTATAGGCGGCAAAGGCGGCCATCAGTTCGGCATCGCCGCCGCCGGCCATCTTGGTTTCCTTGGTCATGTTGTCTCCATTCCTCTCAAATCCATCATCCTTCGACGTCGCTCAGGATGAGTTCCGTACTTTCAAAGCGCTCATGCTGAGCGAAGCCTGCCCCAGCGATGGCCGGGGTCGAAGCACGCGCGCGGGCTTCCCAGTCACGCCGCTTTTGCCTCCGCCCCCAGCAGGGAAAACCGCGCCCGTGCCTGCATCGGACTGGTCACGAGGGAAACTTCGACAAGGTCCACCTCGACCAGTTCCCGCCCATCCGGGCGCCGTGCATTCCAGAGGCGCGGGCGAAACCCGATGGAGAGGCCGCTGAGCCCCTGCGCCACCAGGGACCGCGCCGCCACGCCCTCGACGAGACCGCGCACATAGAGCCCGCGCCCATCCTCGATCATCCGCACCCAACGCCCGGCCATGGCGCCGGGCCTGTGCTGCAACAGCATGGGCAGCTGCGTGCCCCGTTGCAGGCTGCGGGCAAAGGCGCCTGCCCGCACGACATCTCCGCTCGCATCCGGCACACCGAACAGCGAGGCATAGCCTTCGATCAGGATTGGCCTCCGCGTTCGAAGACCCCCCTCTATC
>NZ_DGNK01000008.1:0-366 GCF_002388935.1 Hyphomonas sp. UBA4494 | reverse complement strand
AGGGGGAGGACAGGTGGGGGTCCACCGGACTCCCCCCAGGAAACACACCCCTACTCATCCGCGCCCTCCAATCGCCGCTCGATCCGGTCCAGCTGGCTTTCCATCCGGTCCACGCCCTCCTCGACACGCGCCAGCCGCTCGACCACGCTGCGGCGATCGCGCACCGTGTCTTCCAGCGTGGAAATCCGCTCCGCTGCCGCGCCCGCCCAGACCAGCGCCCCGCCGGTCTGCACCAGCACGGCGACGAGGAATCCTACCGTCACTTTCCGGTCGAGCTTCATGGCTGCAGCCCCGCAAGCTTTCGCTTCTCTTCGCCTGTCGCAAAGTTCGCGCCCTCGAGCCGCGCCCAGAGCGCATCGCGCTCGG
>NZ_DGNK01000011.1:0-57604 GCF_002388935.1 Hyphomonas sp. UBA4494 | reverse complement strand
TTTCGCCGTTCGAGCCTACGAGCTCCAGCCCCTGATTGTTGAGGAACTCGGTGAGATCGGCCGGGTCCGCACGCAGGATAAAGAGATCGTTCGGCTCCACAGGTTGCCAGCTTTCCGGCTCGTAAATCTGACCATCCTCGCGCACACGGGCGGCAATCACGATGTCTTCGCCCGCGGCTTCCTCCATATGCGCGATGCGCCTGCCGATCAGCGGGCTCTTTTCGCCGACGCGCACCTCGATCACATATTCCTCGAGGCTGAACATGTCTTCCGGCGAGACGCCGCCCTTTCTCTCGCGCGGGATGAGGCGCCAGGCACCGAGCGCGATGAAGAGAATGCCGATCACGGCAACAGGCAGGCCCACCCAGGCGAAATCGAACATGCCGAAGGGTTCGTCGGCATAGGAGCGGCGAAAGCTTGCGATGATGATGTTGGGCGGAGTGCCGATCATCGTCATCATGCCGCCGAGCATCGAGCCGAAGGCGATGGGCATGAGCAACATGGCGGGCGGACGTCCGCGTTCGGCGGCTGTCGCGAGCACGACGGGCAGCATGATTGCAAGCGCGCCGACATTGTTCANNCGGCGACCACGCCCGTCAGGATGCCGATATGGCCGGTTGTCGTCTTTGTCAGGGGCAGGATGCGCCGCACAACCACATCGACGAGCCCCGAGCTGCGCAGCGCTTCCGAAACGACCAGAACCGCGGCTACGGTTATCACCGCCGGATGGCCGAAGCCGGAGAGGATTTCCGTCGGTTTGACAAGGCCTGCCAGCGATACGGCGACGAGCGAAATCAGGGCAACGATGTCATGGCGGAGCTTGCCCGATGCGAAAAGCACCAGCGCCATGAACAGGATGCCGAAGGCAAGCCCCTGGTCGAGGGTCATCCGGCTTTTGTTCCTTCCGTGATTCCCATTTCGTGAAATGCATCGCGCACGTCGTCGGCGAAGAGTTCAGGCTCTTCCATCGCCGCGAAATGACCGCCGCGGTCCATCATGCGCCAGCGTACGATGTTGTATCCGCGTTCCGCCCATGAGCGCGGCGTATCCGGCAACACGTCGATCGGATACTCCGAATAAGCGGTCGGCACCGTCACTTTTTCTCCGGGCTTCAGAAGCCCCGTTCCCTCGGCGGGCCCCGCCTTGTAGAGCGTGTTCGCCGAATTGATCGTTCCGGTAAACCAGTAGATCGAAAACTGGGTGAGAATGTGATCGAAGGGAAAGCGCGCGATCATGCCTTCCATCGTCTCGGTCTTGTCGGTATCGCCGAGGCGATAATATTTGTCGGCGAGCCAGCCGGCGAGACCGGCAGGACTGTCCATCACGGCAAACGCGAGCGCCATCGGCTTCGTCGACTGGATCGAACGATAGCCTTCTTCCTGTCGCCACCACTTCTGCATCTTCGTCNNCCTTCCTCTTCCGTTACCGGTGGCTGGCTCTCATGCTTGAGATGTGGCCGGAGCGGCAGCATCGTCAGATGAATGCCCATCACGGCGTCCGAATGCTGAAGCGCGAGACGCGACGTGACGAAACTCCCCCAGTCGCCTGCCTCCGCCGCATAGCGGTCGTAGCCGAGGACCTCCGTCATCAGCCGGTGCCAGAGATCGGCAATGGCGCCAGGGCCGATGGGCTTCCTCGGCAGCGAGGAAAATCCGTAGCCCATCAGCGATGGCACGATCACGTCGAATGCCGGTCCGGGTTTCCCGTATTTCTCCGGATGCGCGAGTGGATCAACGACGTCGAGGAATTCCCGGAAGGTCGACGGCCAGCCATGGGTGAGAATCAGCGGCACGGGATTGTCGCCCGAGCCCCGCTCGTAGATGAAGTGGATCGTGTGATCCTCGCCCTCGTCGTCGGTCAGCGTTGCGCGGTATTGCGGAAAGCGGTTGAGGTTCGCTTCGGCGGCGCGCCAGTCGAAATCGTCACGCCAGTATTCGACGAGCCGCTCCATATAGGGAAGGCTCGTACCGTATTCCCAGTGTTCGTTGCCGAGCGGTTCGTTCGGAAAGCGCGTGCGTTGCAGCCTCCGTTTCAGGTCTTCGATCTCGGCATCGGGGACATGGATCGAAAACGGATCGGCGGGCACGATGCGATGGGTCATGGCCTTCAGCCTTTCACCTGGTTGACGAAGGCGCGGACGTCGTCCGCAAAGACGTCACCGGTTTCAAGTGCCGCGAAATGACCGCCATGCTCGAAGTCGCTCCAGCGCACGATGTTGTATCCCTTCTCCACCATGCTGCGCGGCGGGAAGACGAGAAACTCCTTCGGAAAGTTCGCGATGCCCGTAGGGACGTCGACCTTCGTTCCCGGTGCCATGCTGGTGCCGCCTTCCTCGAACATGCCCCGGTAGAACCAGGTGGCCGTGTTGAAGGTTCCGGTGACGAGATAAATCATCACGTTGGTCAGCAACTGGTCCTTGGTATAGGCGTTTTCGATGTGCTCCTTGCCGTCGGGGCCGCGCCGGTCCGACCAGCCGTTGAACTTTTCGACGATCCAGGCAGCCGCGCCCACGGGACTATCCATCATGCCGTAGGAAAGCGTCTGCGGCTTCGTCATCTGAAGCCGGAGATAGGCGCTTTCCAGTTCGAAGGTCATGGCGGCGCCCGCCGCCCATTGCTTTTCCTCTTCGGTTTCCGGGAGAGCCGCGGGCCTCACGCCATACATGTTGAGATGCACGGCCTTGCAGCCGCCGCCCTTCGTCACGGAATGCTCGTAGGCGAGCCAGCCCGAGACGACCGAGCCCCAGTCGCCGCCCTGTGCGATATAGGTCTCGTAGCCGAGCACCTCCCGCATCAGCTTGTCCCAGAGCGCAGCGGTTCCCTTCGGGCCTATGGGCTTCTTCGGCTTTCCGGAAAAGCCGTAGCCCGGCAGCGACGGCACCACGAGGTTCATTCCCTCTTCGGCATTGCCGCCGAACTTTTCGGGATGCGCCAGCTGCTCGATCACCGCATTGAACTCGAACACCGAGCCCGGCCAGCCATGCGTCATGAGAACGGTCTCGGGCTTCTCGCCCGATCCCTTCACGTGGATGAAATGGACCTTCTGGCCGTCGATCTCGGCATGAAACTGCGGGAACGCGTTGAGCTTCCTTTCCGCCGCACGCCAGTCGAACTTCGTCGTCCAATAGGTGCAAAGTTCACGCATGTATTCCATGTCGGTGCCATAGGCCCAGCGGTCGGCGCCCGGGTCTATCTCGGGCATCTCGTGCCATTCATAGGCGCTGACCTTGGCATGGATAGCGTCGAGTTTCCCTTGCGGAATATCGACCGTGAAGGGAACGGGTTTGCTTGCGGACATCTGAACGTCTCCGGGTGAATGGGCGTTTCTGGTTGCGGGGATTATGGCAGGGGCACGTGGCATCGCAAGGTGTGCCGATTGCGGTGCCCCGCCAGCGCCATTAGAGTTGCCGCACCAAAGAAAAGATATTTGAGGGGAGAGGGAATGGCCGAAGCCACAATGGCGAAAGGGGCGACGCCTGCCACGCTGTCACCGGGGTACAGGCGCTATGCGCTGATGATCCTCGTGCTTGGCTACACGTCGAGCCATGTCGACCGGAACATCATGGGAATCCTTCTTGAACCCATCAAGGCGGATCTCCTTCTTTCCGACACGCAGCTCGGCTTTCTCTCAGGCATCGCCTTCGCGATCTTCTACGCGACACTCGGCATTCCGATCGCCCTCATCGCCGACCGGGGCAACCGGCGCAACATCATCGCCTGGGCGATCGCGATCTGGAGCGGCATGACGGCGCTTTGCGGTCTTGCCGGAAACTTCTGGCAGCTGGCGCTTGCGCGTATCGGCGTCGGCGTCGGCGAAGCGGGATCGAGTCCGCCTTCCCATTCAATGATCGCCGACATGTACGCGCCAAACGAACGTGCCAGCGCGATGGCTGTCTATTCGCTCGGCGTCTATTTCGGCGTGATGATCGGTTTTCTGGTCGGGGGCTGGGTCGCGGTCTGGTACGGCTGGCGCGCCGCCTTCTTCGTGGTCGGTCTGCCGGGCCTTGTGCTCGCGCTCCTTGTCCGCTTCACGCTCAAGGAGCCGGAGCGTGGCGGCGCCGACGGCATGGCGCCGGAAAAATCAGACGCGCCGCTCAACTTCAAGACGGGTCTCGTCATCGTCAAGGAAGGGTTCCACCATCTCTGGCACACGGCGGCGGCGCGCCATGTCGTCTGCGGCGTCACCATCACGTCCTTCGTCGGCTATGGCGGCGTCATGTGGGGCCCGGCCTTTCTTATCCGCACGCATGGCATGTCCATCGGCGAAGTCTCGACCTTTCTCGCCCTGATGGTCGGTATTGTAGGCGGCTTCGGCGCCTATTTCGGCGGACGGCTGACCGACAGGCTGGCCGCGAAGGATGTGCGCTGGAACACCTGGGTCGTCGCCTGGGCGAAGGTTCTGGTGGTGCCGTTCATCGTCGCCTTCTATCTCATGGACAACTGGCCGGCCTTCCATGTCGCGGGATACCCGGTTTCGATCCTCTGGGTTCTCTACGTGCCGATCTCGTTCCTCGGCGCGTTCTATCTCGGGCCGTCCTTCGCGATGATCCAGACGCTGACGCCGCCGGCCAAGCGCGCGCTTGCCTCCGCCGTGATGCTCTTCATCATCAACATCATCGGCCTCGGCTTCGGTCCGCAATTCGTCGGCATCCTGTCGGACTTCTTCAACTACACGATGGGCATGGGCAACCAGTCGCTGCGCTGGGCGCTCTTCGGCACGGCGATGCTGAACATCTGGGCGGCGGCGCACTACTTCCTTGCCGGCCATCATCTGAAGAAGGCGGCGTCGGACGGTCGTCGCGCCTGAGGGTTGCTTCGGCGCAAATGAAAAGGGCCGCACCTTCGGGAGCGGCCCTTTTTTTGTTCGGCATCTGCCGCGCCCGTCAGAGCGCGCCGTGGCAATGCTTGTATTTCTTGCCCGAGCCGCAGGAGCAGGGATCGTTGCGGCCGATCTTTTCCGCACGGCGCGGCTTCACGCCCATGATGCCGTCGACATACCACCAGCGCCCGTCCTTATGCGTGAAGGTGGCCGTCTCGTGGTGGAGGCGCTCCGTTCCCGCCTGCCGGTAATGCGCGACGAATTCGACGACGCCCTCCGTCTCGCCGGGGACGCCGCCTTCGGTGTGGCGCACCTCGAGCCCGGTCCATTCGCTCGCCGCCGCCCAGTCGGCCGCGCCCTTGGCATCGAAATCCTCCCGCGTGCCCGGCAGCAGCGTTTCCTCGAGATAGGTGATATTGCCGGTGGCAAACGCCGAATAGCGCGAGCGCATCAGCGCTTCGGGTGCCGGCGGCAGCTTCGCGCCCGTGAGATAGGGTTCGCAGCAACTGGCGAAATCGAGCCCCGAACTGCAGGGACAGGCGGCCGAACCCGAAATCATCTCCATCACCTCGCTGTATCGGCAAAGAAAAAGCCGCCCTCAAGGCGGCTTCTCGAATTGGAGCGGGCGATGAGATTCGAACTCACGACCCCAACCTTGGCAAGGTTGTGCTCTACCCCTGAGCTACGCCCGCATCCTTATTAGGGTATTCACGGCGTTGCCGCCGAGAGGCGTGATAAAGCGCATCAGCCCCGGCTTTGCAAGACGGAAATTCTGCGAAACTGCACAATTTCCAAACTGTCGGTCGGAGACTTGAGCAAACCTATCCCCGCAACACTGGACGTATCTGGTCGGGGCGCACTTCCCGGCCTTCAACATCAACAAATGCCGCTCGAATGGCGCTCTTGGATCCCGCCTTCGTAAAGCTGATCGGAGGCGCCTCACCCTGTCCGAGACAAGCGTCGCCCCATTGCGTCAGGCCGATCAGGATTGGCCGCAGCGAAAGGCCCGTGGCGGACAGAACATATTCCGGTCGGGCGCGCTTGCCAGGCGCCTTGTAAGGCTTTTTGGCCAGCAGGCCGGCATCCACCAGTTTCTTCAACCGCCCTGACAACACGGTTCTTGGGCATCCCAGCTCAGACTGGAAGTCATCGAAGCGCCGCACACCATAAAGAGCTGCGCGAAGGATGAGCAAAGTCCACCTGTCACCAATGAGGTCTATGGCTTTGGCCAAATTGCAGGTGTCTGGCGGGACTGGCGAGCGGCGAACGAGCGGAATCTGGGACATAATTCATATCTGGATAAGTTCGCTTTTGAAATCCAGCCAGTTTCCCTATTCCTGCCTCATATTTTAAGGCAAATGCCCAGAGACTCACCACAAGGCGAAACATATCATGCGGAAATCGATCTACTCTCCCTTGTTTGGCTTGGCCGCAGCCGCGCTTGTAGCCTGCGCGGTTCCAGCCGATCCTCCGGCAATCGGTACGACCGGCACAAATCAAGGCCGGGGCCATCCTGCACTGTCGCCGGGTACGCTGAAGGCGCTATCCTGCCCCAGCGGGACATCTTATGTGGCACCGGCGGAGATCTCCATTGTTGCGGAATCCGTGCCGCTTTCTGAACGCGCCAACATTTCACTGTTCCCAGGCGTCCGCTTCGCGCAGGGCTGGGCGCTCACTTCCCCCAATAAGAACTTTGGCGGATTGTCGGGTATTGAGCTACTTGCCGACGGAGGCTTCCTGGCGGTTTCCGACATGGGCGCATTTGTCTGGCTTGATCGTGACGGTGGTGAGCTGACCGGAACGGGCCGAATTGCGTACATGCGGGGACAGGACAACGAGTTGCTCAAGGGCAAGACCGAGGGCGACTCCGAAGGGCTCGCCCTGAAGAATGGCGCTGCATATGTCAGCTTCGAACGTCGGCACCGTATCGAGGCATTCGATCTGAGCACTTGTGGCGCCGCCGCACGCGCCACGCTGGTCGCGGATCTGCCGAGCGAGATCGAAGGCACGGAAATCCGCGAGAATTCCGGCGCAGAAGCGCTATCTTTCGGAAAATCACTTCGTGCAGGATACGAACAGCTCATTGATGGCAAGTCGCCGATCGTCGAGCTTGTCCCGATCGGCAATGCTGTTACGCTTCTCGAACCGCTCAATACCGATTTTGACAGTCCGCTCGTGGGCATGACAAACCGGATTGCGCTCGGCGATCAGTCGATGGCCGGATCCGTGGTTTACAGTCTACGCCGCAACTATAATCCCGTATTCGGTAACCGTTTGGCCGTGGAAGCCGAATATCAGGATGCTGGCGGGTCAAGCCGACGCGGTCTGTTTACGCTGTCCCGACCCATGAATGTCGACAATTTCGAAGGCATCACGGTTGAAACCCTGCCAGACGGTGTCCACCGCCTCTGGATTGTTTCTGACGACAATTTCTCGGATCGCCAGCGCACGCTACTTTTTGCCTTCGATCTTGTCGGGGAAGCACACTGAGACAATTCAACACGTGACCGCATGCTGGCCCCTTACAATCAGCGCGTCACCGAATTACATCATCAACCAGCATGAGGGCTGCTTCGTTTGCGACGGACTGATCTCCGGCGACCTTAATTTCCGTCAGGGAGCTGGCATTCTGGCTTGGGCCGTGGTCCGGGCTCATCCGGCGCCCACCTAGTATCTAGGTTGACGGGAGTGAATATGCCCCGCGGCGTTCGTGGTTCTCATGCGCTATTTTTCTGTGTGCCATAGTCAGGCGCCGAACAGCCAACCCGATGGATACTCTGATGGACAAGACCGACCTGCGACATCGGATGCGAACCCTGCGGGCCGAAGCGGCCGCGCGCGATCCTGATGGCGCAGACTCTGTGGCTGAAAAATTTCCGATGAAGCTGCTTGAACGCTACGGGCCGGTTGTCGCTGGATATGTCGCGATCAATGAAGAGCTCGATCCCGCGCCCCTGATGATGCGTTTGGCAAAGGCTGGCGCGGAATTGTGTCTGCCCCGGATAGAGGACACTGGCGAACTGACCTGGCGCACATGGCATTTCGGCGAACCACTGGAGCGCCGGCCATTTGGATTGTCCGAACCGTCAGAAGATGCACCGCTGGCTCATCCGACGTTGATTCTGACGCCTCTGCTCGCCTTTGATGGCATGGGCAATCGGCTTGGCTATGGCAAAGGGCATTATGACAAGGCGTTTGAAAAGCTCCGGGCAAACGGCCGGGCATTTGCCTGTGCATTGGCCTACCCGGCCCAGCATATCGACTCCGTCCCCAGCGAACCACATGATCAGCCGCTCGACTGGGCCGTCACACCGATTGGCTCAATTCCGTTATTCATGATGCGCAACATGAAAAGTCTGACACCCCCTCAAGAAAGCGGCTAAATCGGCTTGGGTATTGCTAATTTTCCGTTAAAGGTAAACGGAAGGTAAAGCGATGTCCCATTTCGGCCTCATTTCGGTAACCACCGCCAGACGGACTGTGTCAGTTCTGGACATTATGCTGTTTGCCGTCGTAGCTGCTGCACTTGTTACAGGTTTCGCCGTGAGTGTCGCCGGTGGCCAGGACCCGCTCGCATCTTCACATCAACAAGCGCAGATTTACTATCCCGTTGAAAAGTCCACTGCTGCGGCAGTTCCGAAGCCCCTGTCTATCAGACCCGCAGCACCGGTCGAGAGCGCCCCGTCAATCAAGCAGCTCGCCAAATCCGGTCATGGATTCCGGTCAACATTTGGATCAGAATCCATCGAGGACAAATTCTGGTTGTCTGAGACACATGCGGTCGACAGCTTCTATGGTGGCAGGTGGGCTCCCGAAAACGCCATCACAACACCTCAAGGTTTGGCACTTCAAGTCAAACGCGAGCCGGGCCAGGACATCCCGTTTTCCATTGCCGAAGCAAGATCAAAGCAACGCGTCGGTTATGGACGTTATGAGGCGGTGATGCAGATCGGTAAGGGGTCAGGGCTGGTCTCGGCCTTTTTCACGTATACCGGACCCTATGCAGGCGACCCACATGACGAAGTGGATATCGAGTTTCTGGGCAAAGACACATCAAAAGTGGAGTTCAATTACTGGCGGAATGGAAAGCACGGAAAGAATGCCAAGTTCGATTTGCCATTCGATGCGTCAGCCGCGCCACACCTCTACGCATTCGAGTGGTTGCCTGATCGGATCACCTGGTATGTCGACGGGGTTGCCTATTACTCCACCGAACCAGATGACGCGTTGATTCCGCGCACGTCCGGACGCCTCTATTTCAGTCATTGGACCGGCGTACCAAAGATGCAGGGATGGCACGGGAAGCCCAAATTTAAATCCGGTGAAGCCACCATCGTGAGCTGCACGTCATTCACGCCAGTCAATGAAAGCACCCAGACATGCGGGGACAGTTTCCGGCCACCCCTCGCAGGTACGGCCGAAAACCACATCTACGCTACTTTGAGTCCTTGAGAATCTGCTCGCGCGCAACCGGCAGCAGTTCTGCCATCTGCTCGCGAATACGAGCATCGGTGCGATCTATGCCAGCCGTATCGAAGTCACCGCGTACCTTGCGGAACACGTCGTCATCGCCCGCTTCTTCAAGATCGGACAGTACGACCGTCTTGGCATAAGCCTCAGCATCTGAGCCTGTCAGACCCATGAGATCGGCGGCCCAGAGACCGAGCAGCTTGTTTCGGCGCGCCATGACCTTGAATTGGGTTTCCTGATCAAAGGCGTATCGAGCCTCTTCAGCGCGTTCGCGATCGTCAAATGTGCTCATGAGAATGGCCTTTCTGAACGGTGGTAATTCACCAGTGCATATAGTCGTTGAGTTAAGGTGTGCGCAATAATTGTTTCTTTGCCCAGATTGGCGTAACAGTCGCGCTTTCTGGGGTGGCTGAAAACGATTCCTGTTACAGCGATCCGGTACCGTCAGGAGATCCGTCCGCATGAGCAAGAAGCGCATTATCTATGAGGGCAAGGCGAAAATCCTTTATGAAGGGCCGGAGCCAGGCACCCTCATCCAGTATTTCAAGGATGATGCAACCGCCTTCAACGCGCAAAAACGCGCGGTTCTGGATGGTAAAGGTGTTCTGAACAATCGCATCAGCGAATTCATGATGACACGCCTGTCGGCCGTTGGAATCCCCACCCATTTCATCCGCCGCCTCAATATGCGCGAGCAGCTGGTCAAGAAGGTCGACATCATTCCACTGGAAGTAGTCGTGCGGAATGTGGCGGCTGGCACGCTCTCCAAGCGTCTCGGAATTGAGGAAGGCCAGGTCCTGCCCCGGCCCATGGTGGAGTTCTATCTGAAGGACGACGCGCTAGGTGATCCATTGGTCACAGAAGAGCACATCGCCGCCTTTGGATGGGCCGCGGCTCAGGAATATGATGATCTGATCGCCATGTCGCTCCGCGTAAACGACTTTATGTCGGGCCTGTTCGCAGCGGTCGGCATTCGGCTAGTAGATTTCAAACTGGAGTTCGGCCGCCACTATGAGGGCGATAGCGATGTGCCGCGCATCCTGTTGGCTGACGAAATCAGCCCCGACAGTTGTCGACTTTGGGATTTCGAGACCGGTGACAAGCTCGACAAGGACCGGTTTCGTCGTGACCTCGGCGGCGTGACGGAAGCCTACGCGGAAGTAGCCCGGCGTCTCGGCATCCTGAAAGAGTCCGGCGAGAGTGACAATGTGGTGAGCTTCACCAACGGCAAGTAAGCTCTTTGTACCACGCCGCAGAGCAAGAGACCTTACCCAATGAGCCAAGATACAAAAACCAAGATCCGCTCCAAACTATCATACATGAATGGTCGAAAGCCGGTCTTTGCCATGGCCCTTGTTCTTGTCGGCATGGCTTACGCGGTAAGCTTGTTTCAATAGGACTGAAATCGGGCTATGGGGGCCCGACTCAGACTTCCCAGGAGACCTCTCATGAAAGCCATCGTCCACGTCGCGCTGAAGAATGGTGTTCTGGACCCGCAGGGCAAGGCCGTTGCAGATACGCTCGCGCGTATGGGCTACAAGGAAGTCGAGGCCGCCCGGATTGGCAAAGTGATCGAACTCGATCTGGAGGACGGGCTTTCGTCTGATGCGGCTGAAGCCCGCGTTAAAGAAATGTGCGAGAAGTTGCTCGCAAACACCGTTATCGAAAGCTATCGATTCGATCTCGTCAGTTAGGCTGACGTTTCACCAGCGAAGACACTACCTCCTGTCGCATGCACGACGACACCTATTCATGCTAAACACATATGTGAGCGAATAATCACTTGCGTCGGATCGGATCTGTGCCTAGATTGGTGTCAGAGACATGGAGGGCCAGATGGCGAGACCATCACGCACAGATCAATCCAAGACAAAGCCTCGCGCCCGGAATGCGCGGCCGAAGATCGAACGCGCAGCGCTGAAACTGTTCATTCATGAAGGCATCGATGCTGCCACGACACGCGAAATCGCCGAAAAGGCCGGCGTTTCGGAAGGGGCACTCTATCGCCACTACAAGGGCAAGGACGAACTTGCACTGTCCCTGTTCATGGAAACTCATAATCGCCTGGGCGCGATGATGGCGCAGGCCCTCTCGGCGGATGGCTCACTCGAAGAAAAGGTTCATGCAGCTGTCGAAGCCTATTGTGCGCTGGCGGACGAAGATTTCCTGCTGTTCTCTTTTCACCTCGTCTCGCTCAATCGCTTCCTTCCCTATGACAAGCGCCGCGAAGATGATCCGGTCTCAATCACTGAAAAGATAATTGCCGGCCTGATTGCGGACGGACATATTCCAAAGGGCGACCCGGCGCTGAAAGCCGCCATGGCGCTTGGCGTGGTCATGCAGGCTGGCCAGAACAAGATTTACAACCGCCTGCCCGGACCATTTTCCCAGCACGTTGACGCGTTGTCTCGCGCGGTTCTGTGCGTCTTGAATTCCTAGTGATCAGATAACGAAGGAGCCCCTGCAATGCGCGGCCTCGTCTTCACAGTCGTCTATTATATTCTCTCTGTTCTTTACGTGCTGGTATCGTTGCCTTTCCTGATTTTGCCGGGGCGAGGCCCTGTCCGCATGATCATCCGCAGCTATACACGGGCGATGAATCTGAACCTTCGCATCGTCGCCGGGATTCGCAAGGAAGTACGTGGACGAAGCAACCTTCCGGACGGTCCCTTCATCCTCGCGGCGAAGCACCAAAGCTGGGGCGACGGATACCTCATCTACCCGGAAGTGAAGAATCTTGCGTTCGTGACCGGCGATCATTTGGAAAAGTTCCCGCTGGTTGGCGGAATTCTCCGAAAGCTGGGTGCCATCGTCATCGATACTTGCGGCGGCGGGGATCGCAAAGCGGCCTCGTTGAAGGAAGGCATGGTTCGCGCCCGTGACGAAGGCCAACGGGTGCTGATTTACCCGGAAGGCCACCTCGCGCCGGTGGGGTACCATTTTCGCTACAAGGCGGGGGTCTGGCATATGGCGCAGGCAATGAATGTTCCGGTCATTCCCGTCGCCACCAATATTGGCGTGTTCTGGCGTCAGCAGGAACGCGACAAAACTGCCGGCACCGCGATCATTGAATTCCTGCCCCCTCTGGATCCGAATCTGCCTAAAGTAGAATTCCTACAGACCCTGACCGAGACCGTGGAGCTGCGCACAGCAAGACTCGTGGCCGAGGCAACTGGTGCGCCGGTAGAGCCGAGCATCCTCATTCCGGACCCTCCAAAGGGCATGGAAGCAAGCCCTAGCTCCGACGACCTGGCGGCTTTTGGAAAGCCGTGAGACTCACCGCTCACCTTAAGCTTTACACACACAAAAATTATTGATAAACAATAATTGCTCAGGCGATCCCGGGGGCCATATCGGGATTGAACAAATGACGAAATCAAAATCGAAAACAGCAATCGGCCTGTTGGTAGCCGTTGTTGCAACCGCTTATCTGCCTGCCTCCGCGACCGGATGGAAAGTTTGGGACGGACACAATGAAAAGGCGCCTCGCGCCATCCTGACGACCACCGCCGATCAAGCTGGCGCAGTGCTCGTATGCGCGCCAAACGGCCAGATGTCCGCCATTCTATCGCTTGAGGCGGGCGATATTTCTGATCAAATCGACAAGCATGCCACATACAGACGAGGAGAGACCGCTTCAATCACGGCGGGCGACACACCCGGCGTCGAAACAGTTGTTCAATACGCTCCGGCAAACAGCACAATCGAGATCGGATCGCACAGCCCGGCTGCCAAGATCTACAACTCCGTCATTCGGGGAGATACTGTCAGTGTCTCAGTTGAACATGCCGGTAAAGTTGAGACGAGATACCCAGAGCCGGATGATGCGTTCAAAGCATTCGCAAAAACCTGCAATGCCGCCCGCGCGGCGAGTGCGAACTAGGTTTCTCTCAAAGAGTGCGTATCGGTTCGGTTAAGGGTTGACGAGCCCGCATGGCTCATGCCCAATCTTGGGGAAGCACGCCTCAAGGAAAGCCCAATGTTCAAATACCTGATTACTGTAGCTGCCATGGTGATGGCAGCTACACCTGCACTCGCCGACTCAGCACCACGCGTCTGGACCCAGGAAAAAGATCAGTTGATCAGGGTCGACAGTTCAGATGCCGGCAAGGACCCGAACTTCAAAAGCCTGGTTCGGATCATAAAGGCGGAAGGCGGTGACCACCCGACCATCCAGCTGAGCTGCCAGATTACGACGAGTGGATACAAAGCCCTGAATTTCAGCGTCCAGCTCGATCCGGAAAACACCTATGAAGATGATGCTGATCGCAGTCCGCGCTTCCATCATATCTCAGGCATAATGGAGATCCGCGACGAGAAATTTCCGGACCGATACGCGTTTCATGCCAAATCAACCAAGCTGATCCCGCTTAGCCGTGAGGTGCCTTCGCGCATCTACAATTCCGTCGTGCGCGGAGACCAGGTGCAGCTGAAGGTAAAGGGCAAGAAGCGCGATCTTGCCTTGCCGGAAAAGAACGACGTATTCGTCGCCTTTGCCAAATTCTGCCCGGTGACCAATGGCGGGAAATTCGATCCGTCCGCGTTCGAAGCGCTGAACAGCTCCTCTCTGGAACCAAACCTGTAGTATGGGCTCAGGGTTCATGCGGCGCTTTACATAGCGAAGGGAAGACATGTCGCTTACAGTTCGTCTTTTGCTCACTGGCCTGTGGAGTGCCGTTTGCATCAATGGTGCGAGTGCAGAGAAACCTTTCGCCGACAGCGAACCTCGTCCCGCTTCCTGGGTTTCGGCCAAACCTCTTCACTACACATATGACGGGTGGGATATCGGCAATGCGCCAGACTTCAGCGGCATTAACCTGTCGATCCATTCCACGTCGACAAACCAGCACCCCGTCATTCTCACATGCATGATGACGTCGTATCGACGCTATGAGATGACCGCGGCAATCCAGCTCCATACTGGCGATCCCACTCACCGGGACATCAAACTACCGAGCCTTGTCGCCGCACGCTATGGCCGGTTCTACATTGACGGTGAATCCTTTCTGGTACCAATCACCGTCAGACGTCGTTCCAACCTCGCCTTCGTCGGACACCGGCCGATCAATATCCCGGCCAAACTGTACAATGCAGTGTTAAGAGGAACCGTTGTATCCTTGAAGATCGCCAAAAACACCTACGCACTCAGTTTGCCAGAACGCGACAGCGCCTTCACCGAGTTCGCCAAGACCTGCCCTGTTACCAATGGTGGCAATCTCGAGCCCTGGGATGCGTTCGTCGCAACCTTGGACTCGGCCAACGAATAGACTGTCCCGAAGGCATCAGGTTCTGATCACGCCCCCAACATGGCGTCCCGCCAACGACGAAGCTTTTCCTCAAAACGCATCGCGGCATAGGCAGGGCTGGTCGAGGGAAGCGCAACGGTTGGAAGTCCCGGACAGAGTGCTCGGACATGTTTCCTAAAGCTGCGGGCCGCCGTGCCGCCATTCAGCAGGACACGCTCAATTCCCGGATGCACCTCAAAAAACGTCGCAAAATCGTTTGGCACCTCGTCCTTTATGTTTGAATCCAGACTGCCTTCGCGATGGCAAAGCTTCAGCACATCCCAGACTGCCACGCCCTGCTCTTTCAGGATCGTCGTGCGCTCGGCATAGGGCCGCTCCAACCCGGCCCCATAGACATCTCCCATTATGCGCCAGAAAGCGTTCCTGGGGTGTCCGTAATACTGATTGGCTTCCAGTGAGGCGATGCCTGGCATGCTGCCCAGGATCAGGATACGCGCATCTGAATCGGCTATGGGATCAAAGCCCTGAACAATCATCGGCATTACCTGCCCCGCAGGCTATACCGTCGCCGGGATAATCGTCACGCTCTCTCCACAACCACAGGCATCGGTCTGGTTCGGGTTACGAAAGACAAATTTCTCATGCAGCGGCGTGACTTCATAGTCCACTTCGCTGCCGAGCAAAAACAGCACAGCCTTGGCGTCGATCAGGATGGTGACCCCATTATCCTCGACCACTTCGTCCAGCGGCTCGGGCGCCATGGCATAGTCCATGACATATTCCATGCCCGCACAGCCGCCATTCTTGACGCCGACACGCAGAAATCCTGCGCCGCGGTCCTGCATGATCTCCTTCACGCGCATTGCAGCAGCGTCGGAAAGCTTCACGGGCTTGGGTCTGGGTCTTCTGGCCATGACAATCACATAGGAACGAAAGCGTTCCGGTTCAATTAAAGCATGTTTAGCGCAAGACGGGCTTCGTCCGACATGCGCGACGGGTCCCAGGGCGGATCGAAGGTAAGGCGAACCTCCACATCCTGCACACCATCAACGGTGCGCGCGGCAGTTTCGATCCAGCCAGGCATATCGCCGGCAACTGGACAGCCCGGCGCCGTCAATGTCATGTCGATATCGACCTTGTAGTCGTCATCTATGTCGACCTTGTAGATCAGGCCGAGTTCGTAGATGTCGACTGGAATTTCCGGATCGAACACCGTTTTGAACGCTGTGATCAGATCATCGGTGATCCGGTTCAGCTCATCTTGCGGAATCTTCGACCCTGCTTCCTCGGAGGAAACATCAACCATGTCGCGAGATGTCATATCGTCTGCCATGCCGTCACCTATACCAGCATTTCCCGCGCCTTGGCGAGCGCTTCAATGAACGCGTCCACTTCGGCGAGAGTGTTGTAAACTGCGAAACTCGCCCGCGCCGTTGCGCTGACCCCCAGATGCTCCATCAGGGGCTGGGCGCAATGGTGGCCGGCGCGGACAGCGATACCGTACCGGTCGAGAATTTGAGCAATGTCATGAGGGTGCGCCCCTTCGAGGCTAAACGCCAGCACGGCACCCTTGTGCGGCGTCTCACCATGGATGGTCAGGCCATTTACGCCCCTGAGTCCCTCATAAGCGCGCGCGTACAGCGCATCTTCATGCGCCTTCACATCTGCATGATCGAACGCCGTCATCCAGTCCAGCGCTGCTCCCAGGCCGATAGCCTCGAGGATTGGCGGTGTACCTGCCTCGAATTTGTGAGGCGCCGTATTGTAGGTCACCCGGTCGCGAGACACGATTTCGATCATCTCGCCGCCCCCCTGATAGGGCCGCGCACGATCCAGCGCTTCTGCTGTCCCATAGAGCGCGCCGATGCCCGTCGGGCCATAGAGTTTGTGCCCGGTCATGACATACCAGTCACACCCGAGCGCCTGAACATCGACCTGCAAATGGACCGCAGCCTGGCTGCCATCGGCCAACACTTCAGCGCCAACTTCATGCGCGAGGCGGCAAATCTCGGCCATGTCCGTCACGCTGCCGAGCACATTGCTCATATGGGTAATCGCGACCATACGCGTTTTCGGACCAATTGCTTCCGCCAGGTCTGTCATGTCCAGCGAACCATCTTCGTTCAGGCCCACCCATTTCAGGACAGCGCCATGGCGCTCCCGCAAGAAATGCCACGGAACGATGTTGGAATGATGCTCCATGATGGAGAGGACAATCTCGTCGCCAGGCTCAATCCGGGCGGCGAGCGCAGAGGCGACAAGGTTGATGCCTTCCGTCGACCCCTTGGTGTATACGATATTTTCTGTCGACGGCGCGTTGAGAAATGCTCGGACTTTCTCACGCGCGGCCTCATAGGCCTCGGTGGTCTCGTTCGACAGGGTGTGAATGCCACGATGAACATTGGCATATGCCGTGCGCGACTGGTTTGCGATCTTGTCGATCACCGCATTCGGTTTTTGCGCACTGGCAGCATTGTCCAGATACACCAGCGGCTTGCCATTCACTTCACGTGACAGGATCGGGAATTCCGCGCGGATCGCATCGATGTCGAAGGAACGGCTCATACAGCGGCCAGCCAGGCTTCGGCTTCCGCGCGCAGCACTTCCTCTAGCGCGCCGGCTTCAGCAAATGCTTCGGCGACGAAGGCTTGTGTCAGCAGGGCGCGGGCCGTCTTCTCCGGCAAGCCGCGCTGGCGCATGTAGAACAATTGATCATCATCAAGCGCGCCGCTCGTATTGCCATGCGCGCACTCGACATCGTCCGCATAGATCTCAAGCTCGGGCTTCGCGAAGACAACCGCGCCGTCTTCCAGCAACAACGCCTTGTGCTGCATGTCGGCATCCGTGTACTGGCCTGCCGTACGGGGAACAAAGAATTTCCCCTGGAACACGCCGGTGCCGCCATTCAGGACAGCGCCCTTTGTCAGCTGCCGGGTTACACAGGAGTTGGCCCCGTGACGCACATGGGTGGTAAAGTCCGTATGCAGATCCTTGCCGACAAGATAGGCGGCATTCAGCGTCACCTTTGCACTTGGCTCTTGATGCGTAACGCGCGTTTCGAGCCGCGCAACCTTGGCGCCAAAGGCGAGTGAGGTCTGTGTATAGTGCGAATCCGCATCGAGATGGACGAGCGCCGTTGAAGCAATCGTCTCTTCTGACGTACCGCGCTGATAGACCGTCCGGTTGACCGTGCTGCCTTTCTGGAGACCAAACTCGATCACGGAGGATGTCAGCCCCGCCCCGCCCAGATGGCTCTCCGATACGGTGAGTGCCATATCGGAGCGAACCACGACAACAACACGCGCGAAATTCGCTTCTCCTTCGCCGCTGAACTGGAAATGGAGACGCGGAAGTTCTTTCGAGGTCACTTCCAGTAACAGGGTTGCGGGTCTGGCCTTGCCGCCAGACAGGGATGCTGCCAACGCACCGAGCGGCACGTCTTCGGCCGCTCCCAAGGCCTGAGCTTCGTCTTTCTCGAAAACGTTCAGCCCGTCCGGAATATGGTCTGGCGGGAAATAGCCATTTGGCGAGAACCGGAAGACCAGTGCGCCAGCATGCGGGATCGGATCTTGCGCGGGCGGCGTGGAGGGACGGTCGAGCCCCTGCAGCGCTACCTTGAAGTCGGTCCATTTCCACGCTTCCAGCCGGCGATGCGGCAGTCCCGTCTTGGAAAACGCCTCAAACAGCCGCTCGCGGCGGGAATCTGCCGGTTGCATGCCATAGCGCGCGACCAGCTCCAGCTCCGCCGTCGTCGGATTGGCAATCATGTCCCGCAGGGCTGTGGTCACGCCACCTCCCCGAGGATGCCTTCATATCCTTCTTTTTCCAACCGATGCGCCAGTTCCGGGCCACCGGTTGCCACGATACGGCCTTTGGAGAGGACGTGCACCTTGTCCGGCTGGATGTGGTCCAGCAGGCGCTGGTAGTGCGTGATGACCAGCATGCCGCGATCTGGCGAGCGCATCGCATTCACGCCGTCAGCCACCGTCTTCAGCGCATCAATGTCGAGCCCGGAATCCGTTTCATCCAGGATCAGGAAGTTCGGTTCCAGCATCATCATCTGGTAGATTTCCAGGCGCTTCTTCTCGCCGCCAGAGAAACCGACATTGAGCGAGCGCTTCAGCATTTCTGCATCCAGCTTCAAGGCCTTGCCGATTTCGCGGGACTGTTTGATGAAGTCCGGCGCAGATATCTCGTCTTCGCCACGAGCCTTGCGCTGTGAATTCATGGCCGCCCGCACAAAGGTCATGACGGGGACGCCGGGAATCTCTACGGGATACTGGAAAGACAGGAAAAGGCCCTTGGCCGCCCGCTCTTCCGGATCCATATCCAGAATGTCTTCGCCATTCAGCGTCGCGCTTCCGCCCGTCACCTCATAGCCATCGCGGCCTGTCAGCACATAGGACAGGGTCGACTTCCCGGCACCATTCGGCCCCATGATTGCGTGGACCTCGCCTTTCGGCACGTCCAGCGTCAAGCCATTGATGATCGTCTTGGCGTCATCGTCTTCACCGACAGTCGCGGTCAGGTTTTCAATCTTCAACATGGTGCGCATGTAAGCTCCCTAGCCCGGTGCGAAAAGCCCCGGATGCAGGAAATGGCCCGTATAACCGCTTGAAACAGGTCTGGCGGTCCGATTCTTCGGTTTTGCCGCACCTGGCCTCGGGTTTTTCAGGCGTCACGCTGGGACAGCATGTCAGATTCGCGGACCGAAAGGGTTTCGGTCCAGAGCGTCAGTGACGTGCATAGACCTGCGGCGTTCAGGTCGGCCTTGAGAATACCGTCAGTGCGGTACGGTTCATCCAGGGCCGCAATCAGTCCCCCGGCCGTCCAATGGGCCCAGTTACTCGCAATTTTTTCCACCTTGAACGACACGTCCACGATCCGCGACCAATTCTCGGCGAATACAGCAACGATCTTCTCTACGCCGGTTATCGGAGCGTTGAACGGCGTTTCAAACAATTTTGCGTCTTCACTCAACAGGGACTTGAGAAGCGCGACATCTCCGCCCTCATGCGCCCGTGCATAGGCATTGAGCCAGTCTCCGAATGCGTCCGGATCAGCCAACGCTGCCCTCCAGGCTCACCTTGAGCAGGCTCTGGGCCTCGACCGCAAACTCCATTGGCAATTCCTGCAGCACTTCGCGGACAAAACCGTTCACGAGGAGCGCAACCGCCTCTTCTTCCCCGATGCCACGCTGGCGGACATAGAACATCTGGTCGTCCGACAGTTTGGTCGTCGTCGCCTCGTGCTCCAGTTGGGCATCAGCCCGGCGGTTCTCGACGTAGGGCACAGTATGCGCGCCGCAGCGATCCCCGATCAGCAAACTGTCGCACTGGGTGAAGTTGCGCGCCTTGTCGGCCTTGCGGTTGATCGAGACGAGGCCGCGATACGTGTTGTTGGATTTGCCAGCCGAGATGCCCTTGGAGATGATTCGGCTGCGCGTGCGCTTGCCGAGATGGATCATTTTGGTGCCAGTATCGGCCTGCTGACGGCCATTTGTGACAGCGATGGAGTAGAATTCGCCCACACTGTCATCGCCGCGCAGAATACAGCTCGGATACTTCCAGGTCACGGCAGAGCCCGTCTCGACCTGCGTCCAACTGATCTTGGAACGATCACCCCGGCAATCGCCGCGCTTCGTCACGAAATTGTATATGCCGCCCTTGCCATTCTCGTCGCCCGGCCACCAGTTCTGCACCGTTGAATATTTGATCTCAGCATCTTCCAGCGCGACCAATTCAACCACGGCAGCGTGAAGCTGGTTCTCGTCGCGCATCGGCGCGGTACACCCTTCGAGATAAGAGACGTAGGCACCCTCATCGCACACGATAAGCGTTCGCTCGAACTGGCCGGTGTTTTCGGCGTTCATGCGGAAATAAGTCGACAGCTCCATCGGGCAGCGGACGCCCTTGGGCACATAGACAAATGTTCCATCAGAAAAGACAGCGCTGTTCAGCGTCGCAAAGAAATTGTCCGACTGGGGCACGACAGTGCCGAGATACTTCTTCACAAGATCTGGATACTCGTGAACCGCCTCGGAAATCGACATGAAGATCACGCCGGCCTTTTCCAGCTCCTTGCGGAAGGTCGTGGCAACAGAGACAGAATCGAACACCGCATCGACGGCAACGCGGGGCGTTTCGCGTGCGGTGGCTGCGGTTTCTGCCGCGCCTTCGACACCGAGCAGAACTTCAGCTTCGCGCAACGGGATACCGAGCTTTTCGTAGGTTTCGAGAATTTCCTTCGGTACGTCGTCAATCGACTCATACTTCGCGCCGGATTTGGGGGCAGCGTAGTAGTAGTAATCCTGATAATTGATGGTCGGATAATTGACCATCGCCCAAGTTGGCTCTTCCATGGTCAGCCAGCGCTTGTAAGCGGCCAGGCGCCATTCGAGCAGCCATTCCGGCTCTTCCTTCTTGGCCGAAATGAAGCGGATCGTATCTTCGGACAGGCCTTTTGGCGCCATGTCCATTTCGATGTCTGTGACAAACCCCGCAGAGTAATTCTCCGACTCGAGCGCCTTCGCGGCCTCGACCGTGCCCTGGTCAATGCTGTCCTTCACCTTCACTTCGGTGCAGTCCTCATCATGATCTTCCATACCGCCGCAGCAATCCATCCTATCCTACCTTCCCGGGTCCCGGAGCGCGATGCCCGCATCATACGGCCGGTTCGGTTCCTCAAGCCCGCGATGGCACATGCTGCGCGCGTCAACCGAACGAGCCTCCGCACAATCGCGGTGTGCGGCGCTACCAAGAGTGAATTTTCCGATCGGCTTGATCATCGCGCAGCCGGACAAGCCTACTGCGCAAGCCAGTATGCCAAAGGGAAGAGCGTGTCGTTTGAGTGAGACCATCAGGCCGTTTCCTTCAATACCGTCCGCCGGGCTGCGTCGAGCCAGGCATCTGCCACACCGGTGAAATCCTCCGGTGTGCTGTTCCATCCAAAGCTGGTGCGGATTGCCGATTCCGCAAGGGCGTCAGATGCGCCCATCGCCAGCAATACGAGCGAGCGCTTCACCTTGCCAGACGAACATGCAGATCCGGCCGAAATGCACACACCTGCCAGATCCATCGCCATGACCTGCGTTTCCGCCGCAAAGCCGGGCTTGGCGAAGTTCGATGTCCCAGCCAGCCGCTCGGCGGCCTTGCCCATGATCGTCACGCCCGCCTCGCGCTCGAGACGCGCCTCCATATCATTTCGATACGCGGCCAGCATAGCATATTTCGGCAAATCTCTCACGGCAGCCTCCACCGCCGCGCCAAAGCCCGCTTGCGCAGCAACATTCTCAGTGCCGGACCGCAACCCACGCTCCTGCCCGCCGCCATGGGTCACGGCCTTCAGCGGCGCACCCGCCCGGTGCCAGAGCGCGCCTGCGCCCTGCGGGCCGCCAATCTTGTGCGCCGACAGGCTGAGATAATCGACGCCCAGAAGGCCGACATTGACAGGAATCTTGCCGAGACCCTGCACGGCGTCGCAAATGGCAAGCCCGCCGGCCTCTCGCACGATCCGTGCCGCCTCTGCCACGGGCTGGACCACGCCGGTCTCATTATTCGCGAGCATCAGGCACAGAACCGGTGTGCCCAATTTGGCGTGATCCCAATCCGAAAGCTGATCTTGCAACTGGTTCAGGTCCAACGTCCCGTCGGGCCTCACATAGGCGGTCCGCACTTGCACCCCAGAATGGGCGGCAGCCTTGGTGACGGCCTCATGCTCAATCGCTGAAACCAGGAAGGTGCAATGTCCATCGAGCGCTACGGCAACACCATGAATCGCCAGATTGTCTGCTTCGGTGCCACCACCTGTCAGGATGATGTCTTCTGCCCGGCTACCGATCGCGCCGCCAATGGCCAAGCGGACCCGCTCCAATACGCCGCGCGCCGCCCTTCCGGCCGTATGGACGGACGACGGATTGGTCGCGCCCATGCCCCATACATCCAGCATCGCCTGGCGCGCTTCAGGCCTCAAAGGCGAGGTCGCATTGTGATCTGCATATATCATAGGACTGGATATACTCACTTTTGGGCGATTTTGCAGGTGTAGAAAAATTTGCATTTCGCAGTTCAAATGGCTTATGACCGCGCCCTTCCCCCGAGACCAGCGAGTATAACATGGCAGAACTCATCATTCCGGGCCCGCAAGGCCGCATCGAAGCCCGTTACACCGAGCCGCCGCTTCCCGGCGCGCCGATTGCGCTAATCCTCCATCCTCACCCGAAAGCGGGCGGCACGATGCAGGATCCTATCTCCATCATGCTGTATCAAATGTTCGAGCGTCATGGGTTCGGAGTGCTGCGCTACAATTCGCGTGGCGTAGGCCGCAGCCAAGGTCAGTATGATCAGGGCATTGGTGAACTCGAAGATGCCGCCTTCGTTCTGGACTATGTCGAAAACCTCGCAGAGAGCCCGCGCTTTGTCTGGTGTGCCGGCTACAGCTTCGGGGCATGGATCACGTTGCAGTTGCTGATGCGCCGCCCGGAGATTGACGGATTCCTCGCCATCTCTCCCCCGGCCAACCACTATGACCTTTCCTTCCTGGCACCATGTCCGGCATCCGGCCTGATTGTGTCCGGCGATTCCGATTCGATCTCATCACCTGAAGATGTTGAGCGTGCGCTGACCAAAGTGCGCGTTCAGAAGGGCGAACAGATCGACCGCACGACGGTCAAAGGTGCGAACCACTTCTATCAGGACAAGCGCGACGAACTGATCGGGCTCTGCGAAGATTACCTGCTACAGCGCCTTGCCGCCGCAGAAGAAAAGCTCCGCCTCGAAGCCGAGGAAGACTAGAAAATCAGCTTCCCGCCCCGCATCGGGGCGGGAACACCAGTGGTCGATGGCCAACTGATCGGCAATCCGCGCGCAGTTCGCGCGGCCAGGAAGGCAAATGCCTCCGCCTCGATCGAATCTCCCCGCCAACCAACCGCTTCTGCCGAATGCACATCGCACCCAGCCGCGCGTGCCAACGCAGCCATAAGGACAGGATTGTGCCTGCCGCCACCGCACACGATCAGGCGCGCTGGATATTCCGGCAGCTGGGAAAGACCAATCGCGACGGCGCGTGCCGTAAACTCGGTCAGCGTAGCCGCGCCGTCCTCGACGGATAGGCCGCGCACCATACTGGCGTTGAAGTCGTATCGGTCCAGAGATTTTGGCGGCGGTTGGTCAAACCAATCATGATCCAGGAGCTGAACGAGTAAGCCATCATGCACGCGGCCAGCCCCAGCAAAACGACCGCCCTCATCATGAGTCCCCAGGCCATGTCCCTCAATCCATTCATCGATGGGTCCGTTCGCCGGGCCTGTGTCAAACGCGACGAGGGAGCCACTGCTCATACGAGCGGTAATGTTCGCAACACCGCCAAGATTGAGAACGCATGCCGCGTCGCCGCCGAGGCGCTCTAGCAGTGCGGCATGATACGCGGGTGCAAGGGGTGCGCCCTGCCCGCCGGCGGCCACATCATCAGACCGAAAGTCATAAGCGAGCGCGACACCGAGCGCAGCCTGCATAGCGGGGCCGTCGATCAGCTGGAGGGTTGCCCCGGCCTGATTTCCCTTGGGTGCGCGATGCAACACAGTCTGACCGTGGACACCCGCAAGACGGGGCGCAGGCCCCGTCCAAGTCTCGAGCAGCCGCTCCCATGTCTCAAAATGGGTGCGGGTAACAACCAAACACGCCGCATTGAAAACACCGTCCGGCTGAGGGCCAACCCAATTCCACGCGCGTGCAGCATCGGTGGCGCGCTGCAGTGCGGCGCGCTCTTCAGGTGCGTATTTACGCTCCGCAGTCGCTCCGAATTCCAGAACCTTTTCACCATCAGTCAGGATCAGCGCTGCGTCGACGGCGTCCAGCGACGTGCCAGACATGAAGCCCGCCACCCAATACGGTTCAGATTTTTCACTCACAGAGTTCAAGATATCAGTTTTCCATGTTACGCGCGGCAGCTTCACGGAGACACGAGAAGATGAGCGAATACAAGTCAGAATTCCTGAAAACCCTGTCAGAGCGCGGTTACCTGAAACAGGTCACCCATCCGGCAGAGGTGGATGCCTATTGCGCCAAGGGGATTCCGACTGGCTATATCGGCTTTGATGCGACGGCTGACAGCCTGCATGTCGGCTCGCTCTTACAGATCATGATGCTTCGCCACCTCCAGAAGAGCGGCGGTAAACCCATCGTGCTGATGGGCGGTGGCACGACCAAGGTGGGCGACCCGACCGACAAGGAAAAGTCGCGCCCCTTGCTGACCGACGAGCAGATCGCGGCCAACATGGAAGGCATCAAGAAGGCCTTCCAGCCCTTCCTGACCTTCGGCGACGGGCCGACCGATGCGATCATGGTCAACAATGACGACTGGCTCGGCAAGCTTGGCTACCTCGAAATGTTGCGCGAAGTTGGCGTGCACTTCACCATCAATACAATGGTAAAACAGGACACGGTCGCCCGCCGCCTTTCGGCAGAGCAGCCCTACACCTTCCTCGAATTCAATTATCTCCTCATGCAATCCTACGACTTCCTCGAACTCTACCGCCGGCTGGACTGCCGGATGCAGATTGGCGGATCAGACCAATGGGGCAATATCGTTGGTGGCGTGGACCTGGTTCACAAGGCCGCCAGCGGCGACGCATTCGGAATTACGGCTCACCTCATCACAACCGCGTCCGGCGGAAAGATGGGCAAGACCGCAGATGGTGCAGTCTGGCTGAACGCGGACCGCAAGAGCCCCTACGAGTACTGGCAATTCTGGCGCAACACAGAAGACGCCGATGTCGGACGATTCATGCGGCTGTTCACAGAGCTACCGCTCGACGAGATTGCCCGTCTTGAAGCGCTCGAGGGCGCGGAGATCAATACGGCGAAGGTCGTTCTGGCCAATGAGGCCACGAAGCTGTTGCATGGCGAAGCGGCCGCGAAAGAGTCGGAAGCTGCAGCAGCCGCAGTATTTGCTGCGGGCGGCCAAGCTGACGCGCTGCCAACTGTTGAAATCGCAACATCCGATCTTGATGGTGGCATGCTCGTAGCCGCCGCATTCACAGCGGCGGGTCTCACAGAATCCAACGGCGCCGCGCGCCGCTTGATCAAGCAAGGCGCAGCAAAGGTGAATGATACTCCGGTATCAGATCAAAATGCATCCCTGTCAGCGGACGACCTTGTAGACGGGACAATCAAACTGTCCGCCGGCAAGAAGCGCCATGCGCTGGTCAAGGCAATCTAGAATTCCTCTTCGGGGATCGGTGGCAGCTCGGACGGGATAGGCTCATCTTCCGGTCGCGCTTTAGCCTCCGGAATATCCGTATCCGACGGGTTTTCAAATATCCGTCGGATGACACCCGGGGCGAGAGCAGACAGAGGATTGACCGACACGTTCGCCTTTTCGAGACTGCCGCGGATGCTATAGGTCAACGAGAAGATGCCCTCACCATCCCGGCCCACCACAAGGTCCCCAATAATCGGAATACCCCCAAGGGCTGAATTCATGCCGAAACTTGGTACCAGCACGCCATCGACACTGATCTCGCTGTCGGCGCCAAGATAGCCGTTGGCGGTCAGGCCTAGCGCCGGGCCCTGCGCTTTCCCGCCAGTCACAACGTAACGATCCCCCGCCACGGTCAATGGAATGTCGATCCGCGAGAACAGAACGCCGTCACCTCCCAAAGTATCTGCAAGTCCACGAAGAGAGGCGAGAGAGAGAATTTGAGTCAGGAACGGGGCATTGTGCAACCGCCCGTCCGTCACAACAATGTTGAACCGAGACGGCGCTCCATCGCGTGCAAGCGTGCCATCTATGTCCAGCCTCCCTCCTTCGATGAAGTCGAGATCGAGAAATGCGCTGGTAATGAAGCCGGCATCGCTGCTGACAACTTTGATCGCCGTGCCCTCCGGAGACGAGCCATCCAAATCGATATTGAAGGCTGACCCGTCATCCGTGTTTCCGGTCGCTGAGAGCTTCTGCATTCCGTTCACTGTTGACCGCCACGTGACGTCTGCGTTTCGCACATAAAGGCCAGCGCCAAGGGTAAGTGTGTCGACGTCGGCCCTGACGCTCAGCGGCGTACCATTGCTGTCATTCGCGTCGCCCAGCGCACCGATGCCTGGTAATGCGCCCGACAGATCAAGATAGCTGCCGGTCAAGGCAACTTGCAAATTGCCATTCGGACCTCGCGAAATCTGTCCGTTCACGTCTGCAGTGTCTGCGAGAAAGGCCCGCCTCAGATCCGCCGAGACCAAACGGGAATCTCCCCCCAGTGTAAACTTTCCATCCAGATAAGCTTCTTCGCTGGTAAAGAGTACGTCGGAGGAGAAGCCCTCTTCGGCGCGCTCATACAGGACGGTCACCTTCCCCTCCTTGCCTGCGGTCTTCACCCAGCCGATTTCGGACAGGTCGAGACGGGCATTGGTCATATCCATTACAATGTTTGCAACCGACACATCCTCACCTTCAACGGTCGCCTGAACTTCTGTGGGTACTTCGCCAGTCAAGTACGCCCTCCCCGGAAGGCCGAACCGATTCAACACATCCGGCGTGATAACCGCTTGTGCCGACAGCGCCGACGGAGCCTCACCATCCTTGAATCCGTCGCGCCAGCTGAACTGGACAGGTGACGGACCAAGATCACCCAAGCCGGTAATGGTCATACCATCTTGGTCAACCTTGATGTCAGCCGTAGCGTTTGCCAGATTCAGGCCGAGCGCGGCGCGCTTGAGGCCACCATTGGTCAGCCGACCGATTGCCGCGTAGCGAACCGCTTCGTCTGGGACATTATCGAGTGCCGGTCGGAACAACTCGAATGTCGCCTCGGCATCGCCACTTAAACGCTCCTCATCAAAGCCTAGATCGAGCCGGGATTCATTCAACGTCGTGATAACGTTTGCTGCAGGGCCGTGCCCCTTTGCAAATACGCGGAAATCTTCCCCTTTCGGATTGAAGGCTGGAAAGTCGACCAGGGCCTCGTCAATGTCCCAACCACCATAGTCACCCTGGTCAACAGTTACCCTGAAACTGTTGCCCGTCAGGCGCCCCTTGCCGACGGCATTCCGGGCGGCGGGCAAGTCATCGAGAAACTTAACGTCCGCCGAGTTGATATCGAAGGTAAGGTTCAGGTCTTCATCCCTCAGATAACCTTCCGCGAAACTATCGCGTTGAAGCGTCATCTGCGCACGCAAATTGTCTACGTCCGTATTGCTGATCCGTTTGGCCGTAAAGGATCGCGCTCCCGTGCCCAGCGATACGGGCCAAAAGGCGAGCACGGTGTCCTTCGTGACTGTTCCCTCAGTTTCCAGCTCGATGGTTCCGATAATCGGAGATTCATTCTTCTCACGATCTGGGGTCATCGCGATATCAGTGATGAACTGGAACTGTGCGTCATTGGATACGAACGAAATCCGGGTGTCTTTTAAGCTGCGATCCGGAAAATTCACTTCTCCATCAGCGCGGAGATCGCGCAAACCAAGTGGCTCTGCAAAGGATGGTGTGAAATCAAGCGTCGCAGCATTGCTTCGCAGTTTGAACGGGCGTGGTCCGGTCCCTTTCAGCGCGTTTTGAAGTGTTAAGTCTGCTGAACCAGCGAACGGGCCAAATCGCAGTGAATTCCCTGAGATGAGCAATTCATCGCCCATCGCCGCATAGGTCATCTCGAGATCGAGATCCGTCACATTCATGCCGCTCTCACCGAACGGTAGTTCGCCCTCAGCAAGGATGGCCTTCACCACAATCTTCTCGACGCCCGCTGCGCTGGACGTGTCAAACTCAACGGTAATGTCTGCTGGCACACCGGACAGGAATTCGCTGTCGGTACCCAGCCGCGCAGCAAGGTCGGCAAGAGACCATTGAGCGACGGCGAGAGAGGCTTGCATACGGCTGCCCAAATCGCTCGTATCAATATCCAGCGCCAACCCAGCCGGCAAACCGGCCCCCACGCCACTGCCGGACATGGACAAATCTACTCCGTCTTCCGTGACGGAGAGCAGCCCTTTCGACTCCGTCAAGGTAAACAGAGGCGATCTGTCAGAAGCGAAGACGCGCATTTCAAAGTCCTCGTAGGACAAGCGCTCGAGACTGATGTCAGCCTTCTCTTCTTGTAGCACCACAAGAATTTGGGGAAGTACGGCGTTTATCCGTTCCAGCCATTCGCTCGGATTTTGTGGCATTTCACCGACCGGAATTTCAGGCAGTGGATCGCCCGCGATGTACCAAATGCCATCGTCAGCTTGAGCAACATTGATCCAGCCATCGACCAGGTCGAGCCCAAGGACCTCCACATCACTCATTACGAGCGCGGAGGTGGACAGCACGATGCGGGCACGCTCGGCCTCCGCAGCCACATTACCTTCACCATCCAGCATCTTGATGTCATTTCCGGTGACAAGAACGCGCTTGTCTTCCGACGACCATTGCAGAAAAACATCGCCGACAGTTACCGGTCTGCCATTGCGCGAATTGGTCAGGCCCTGCTCGATATCGTCTCGGAACATCTCCAATTCGATCGGCCCACTGGACAAACGGAAGACGAGCAACCCTGCCAGAACCAGAACAACCAGGATAAGTCCGCCGAGTATTTCAAGAATTACAAGTGAGGCTCTCTGGCGGACCAAATCAGGGACTCCGAAAATCTACGTCAAAAAATTGCGTTCTATGGCGATATATGCACACCAAGCTGACCGCACCATAGGAGGAATACATGGCGAAAGTACTGCAAGACGGTGAAAAGGCTCCGGATTTCTCAATGCCCTCCACGACCGGGCAGATCAAACTCAAGGACTTCTCGGGCAGCTATCTGGTTCTTTACTTCTACCCCAAGGACGACACACCCGGTTGCACGAACGAAGCGAAAGACTTTTCAGCGTTGATCGACGCATTCGTAGACCGGAATGCCAAAGTCGTCGGCGTTTCGCGCGATCCGCTTTCCAAACACGAAAAGTTCTCGGCCAAGCACGACCTTAAAGTAATTCTTGCCAGCGATGAGTCGGGCGAAACCACGGAGATGTACGGCACCTGGGTCGAGAAAAACATGTATGGAAAGACCTATATGGGCATCGCCAGACAGACCTTTCTGATCGGACCGGACGGTTCAATCATTAAATCTTGGAAAAAAGTCCGGGTGAAAGGCCACGCAGAGGATGTGTTGAGCCACCTGCCGGACGGAACAAAAACGAGCCAGGACAAGGTTTAAGCCCCTTAAAACGAGTATTAACGAGAGATTTACCCTAATGGGGGAATATTTTCAGGAATTATGCTCGCAAGGGGTTCCGTCCCTTAGTGATTTCGGTATTTATATTTCTACGGGTTTGGGAACTTGCTGTAGGTGTGATTGCAGTAGGCGGTGTGTGATTCCAGTCGACGGGTGGCGTTAATGGCGAAATGGAGTGCGAACCTCAAGGCGACGTTCGATCGTGCATTTCCTGAACGACAAATATATCACCGGAGCGGCGGCACCGTCCGGTACATTTCCATTTCTCCATGGCAACAGGCAATTTGCGCCCTCGGCGCCACGGCGCTTGCTGGATGGACAATTTTTCTGACCGGCACCTTCGCCCTTGGCGGCTCAACCGGCACGCTTACCGGCAGCTCCGATGATCGCGAACTTGCCAAGTATGAGCGCTGGGTTCAGGAGCTTCGCGCCAAGGATGCGCTGTCGCGTTCACTGCTGGAAGAGCGCACAGATGCCTTTCAGCGCGAAACGGCCGAATGGGAAGATCGCCAGAAAGCGCTCGAGGATTTGTTTGAGCAGCTGAAGGGCGATGAAACGCTCGATGTCTCGGCCCTTACAGGCGATGGCGCGGACCTGCTGGTTCGGGCGTCTATCGAAGAAGCCGACGACCGTCAGTCTCGTGACAGTTTCCGCATGACGGCCACACTCGACACGCGAGGCAATCGCGTCAGCGTCAAGAACCTCAAATACAATCAGGAACGCATGCTCGACGAGGCGGAAGACCTCGCCATTGAGCGCGCTGAACGCGCTCGCAGCGTGATCCAGCTGACCACGATTGGCAGCGACCGCATCATGGAAAGCGCAGAGATGGGCGGTCCGCTTGTCTCAATGGCAAACCTGACGGCTGGCGGCGAGACGCTGTCAGCGCAGGACGCCAGCTTCTACAACCGGCTGACCGAGACCCAGGCTCGCGTCGCCGAGATGCAGTATTACGAACAGATTGTTGAAAGCCTGCCCCTTGGTGCTCCGGTTGGCGTACCCTTCCGGTACACCAGCCCTTATGGCATTCGGGTAGATCCTTTCATCAAGAGACCGCGTTGGCATAACGGAATTGATGTCGCGGCCTATGGTGGGGCGCCGATCGTGGCGTCCGGGCCGGGCACCGTCAGCTTCGCAGGCGCACGGTCAGGGTATGGACGCGTGGTCGAAGTGGATCATGGATACGGCTTCAAGTCGCGCTATGGTCACCTCCGCTCGATTACTGTATCAAAGGGCGATACGGTCGAAGTGGGCGATCTCGTGGGGAAGATGGGCACGACCGGAAGAAGTACCGGATATCACCTTCACTTTGAGGTGTTTTTCAACGGTAAAGCATATGATCCAGTAAAGTTTTTGAAAGCAGGCCGTCATGTTCACGAAGAATAGCAAATCCAATGACACCCCTACCCCACCAGAACCCATGAAGACGGCGCCCGCGCAGGATGCGATCCGCGGCGCGTCTTCCAAGCCTGCCGCCCGTGCAGCTTCCATCATCTGCGCCGACATGAAGATCAATGGGTCTGTCTCTTCCGAAGGCGCCCTCCAAATCGACGGCACTGTCGACGGTGATGTCGCCGCGACAGACATTACGATTGGCGCTAGCGGTCACATAACCGGCGAAGTGAAAGCCGAAGTCGTACGCGTCAAAGGCCGCATCAAAGGCTCCATCCGAGCGCGTAAGGTTGAACTCGAAACCGGTGCCCACGTCAAAGGCGACATCGTTCATTCGTCGCTCCAGATCCAGTCGAACGCCGTTTTCGAAGGTCAGGTCAAACATGCGGATGATCCGCTGAAGGACACCTCCCCCAAAGCAGCGGCGGCCGCCAATGAATCCAAGCCTGTCGCGTCTTCCGGCCCATCGGCATACGGAATTTCGACGTCCGCTTCCTGATCATTTCAGTACCCAATTGAATAAAAAGGCCAGCTCGAACTAGCTGGCCTTTTCCGTTTTGTTTTCAGCTATCGACTATGACATTACGCGACGCACAATCGCGGTCGTCATCTTGGCACCTTCGACCACTACGGTGTCGCCTGTTCGTACCAATTCGCCCTCCACGGCTTCGGCACGCCACACGGTATCACCTATCCGAACCTGCCCGGTCCCGGAAATGAAGTCACCCATTGCAAGCCCTCGCTGGCCGACCAGGGAAGCCATGCGTCGATTGAGCGTCGGATGCTCAGGTGACGTTTTTCGAATCCCGGATAGCACCGTGCGTCCAAGGATGACCAGCACGGTTGCGGCCATGCCGAATACGATCATCTGACCCTGCCAGCCCGACAATGAATCTGGGGCAAAATAGGTGAAAGCGGCCGTCAGCCAAGCGGCTATGGAAACCATGAGCAGGTCGAATGTCCCGCTCATCATCTCGATCCCGAAAAGGATCAGCCCCAAGGCCAGCCAGTGCCAGAATGTGAGTTCAGAGAAGACTTGTTCCATTGGATTAATCTCCCTTGTTGCCGGTCAGCCCCTTGATGCCCTCAAGTGTTCCGATGAGGCTCGAGAATTCAGCCGGGATGATAACCGTCCGCTGCTGATCCGACTCCGCCAGTTTTGCGAACGCTTCGACATAAGCCTGGCCAAGGAAGTAGTTGACCGCATTGACGTCGCCCCGCGCAATTGCTTCAGACACCATGGCTGTGGCCTTGGCTTCGGCTTCAGCCTCGCGCTCGCGAGCTTCAGCATCGCGAAAGGCAGCCTCCCGGCGTCCCTCGGCTTCGAGGATTTGCGCCTGTTTCTGACCTTCGGCCTTCAGGATAGCCGACTGCTTATCGCCTTCAGCGGTCAGGATTTCCGCCCGCTTCAGGCGCTCGGCCTTCATCTGGCGCGCCATGGCTTCGGTAATATCGGCCGGCGGACTCAGGTCGGCAATTTCAATCCGGGTGACCTTCACGCCCCACGGATTGGTCGCCGCATCGATAACAGTCAGAAGGCGCGCATTGATATCATCCCGGTTGGACAAGACTTCATCAAGATCCATTGAGCCGACAACAGTACGGATATTGGTGAGAGAGAGGTTCGTGATGGCGTGGTTGAGGTTGTTGACCTCATACGCCGCCGCCACTGCATCAACCACCTGGATGAACACAACCGCATCGCACGACACCATTGCGTTGTCTTTGGTGATGACTTCCTGCTGCGGCACATCGAGCACGGTTTCCATCATGTTCATCTTCCGGCCCACCCGCTCCAGGAAGGGTGTGATGATCGACATGCCCGGATTGAGTGTGCGAGTGTAGCGTCCAAACCGCTCCACCGTGTAATTGTAGCCTTGAGGCACGAACTTGAACGCAGATGTCAGGCCAATCAGGCCTACGACGGCCACCAGAACGACCACAGCAAAAAACGGATCCATGTATTCCTCTCCTTCTGTTACTCAGAATTAATGTGGGAGAGGTTTTCCGTTTTTCAATAAATATTTGACGAAAAACGGCGCGCCCAGCCCCACCAGACGCGCCGTTCTTCTCATAAGTTACTTAAGAAACCTTGTCTGATTTAGAGCTGGTTCAGCATGTAGTCCGCGCTGGAAACCTTGAACTCGCCGCCGTCTTCCACGTTGAGCTCGGCAACCGCGCCATCCTTGACGATCATGGAATAACGCTGCGAACGCTGTCCCATACCAAAACCGCTTGCATCCATTTCCAGGCCAAGGGCCTTGGCAAAGGCGCCGTTACCGTCAGCCAGCATGCGCACGGTCTCTCCTGCACCGGCATCCTTACCCCAGGCGCCCATGACGAACACATCATTCACCGAGGTACAGACGATTTCGTCCACGCCCTTGGATTTCAAATCTCCGGACTTGTCGACGAAGCCCGGCAGGTGGCGTGCGGAACAGGTTGGGGTGTACGCGCCAGGTACCGCAAACAGGGCGATCGTCTTGCCGCCAAACACCTGTTCGGTTGTGCGAGGCTGTGGGCCGTCTGCCGTCATTTCCATGAATGTGGCTTCCGGAAGCTTGTCTCCGACTTTGATGCTCATCAGCTGGTCTCCTTGATGCTGTGTTGCCCAGATAGGACGCCAATGCCTCCACGACAAGCGCACCACACCTTGCCAAAGCAATACAATTCGCCCAGCATTATCCTCGAAAGGGTCACCAGATGGACGCCGACCTCACAGGCAAACTGCTTATCGCCCTTCCCGGTATCGGCGATCCGCGTTTCGCGCGCTCGATTATTCTGGTCTGCGCCCACTCTCCCGAATTCGCCATGGGAATTGTACTCAACAAACCAATGGTCGGGCTGACGTTGCCGCAATTACTTGAACAGCTTGATGTCCCAGTGGAAATTGACGTTTCGGAAGATCTGGTGCTCGACGGAGGCCCGGTGAGCAGTGATCGCGGCTTTGTTCTTCACACTGATGACATCATCAGCGAGGGTGCTACGCTCGAGATCGACGGTACTTTCTGCATGACGGCAACCCGCGACATCCTGCACGCCATAGGAACTCGGGACGCGCCAAAGCGCTCCGTTCTCGCGCTGGGTTATTCAGGCTGGGGCGCTGGTCAGCTAGAATACGAGTTGGCCGAGAATGCCTGGTTGATTGGCGAACCCGATACGGAACTGGTATTCGGCGAAAGCCATGAGGCTAAATGGGAAGCCGCACTTGGCCATCTGGGAATAGACAGCGGTCGATTACAGATACTGCCTGGAAACGCCTGATCAATTGATCAGAAAGGCGATCGCTGCGGCTTCCTCCATCGGACGCGCGAAAGCAAAGCCTTGAGCGAAGTCAAAGCCCAGACTGCGCAGCTTTGCTGCATCGTCCTTGTGTTCAACGCCTTCCGCCGTTGTGGTCATGTCCAGCCGCGCCGCCAGCAAGGTTAGCGTGCCCAGTATCGTGTCGGTGCGGTGCTGGCCCAGACGGCGCGTGAGCCCGTGGTCCACCTTCAGACTGTCAGCTGGAAAATCCGCCAACCAGGCGAAAGACGAATGACCCGTCCCAAAATCATCCAGCACCAATCCCGCCCCCACGGCCTTCAAGGCCATGACAGCCGCAAGTGCGTGGCTTTCGTCGCGGAGTGCAGCTTGTTCCGTCAATTCGATGCGGATTGCCTTCTCTGGCAAGTCGTATCCTTGCATCAGCGCCTCTACGAGCGCTGGTAGCGTGCTGCGCGACAAATCCCGTGCCGTCAGATTCACGTGCATGAAAAGATCGGATCTACCGGAAGACTCCCGTAATTTTGAAAGCGTCTCGGCAGAGCGTATCAACATGTTGGACGCGAGGGCTTCATCCTCGTACCGGCTCGGTGGATTGCGAACTTCACCATCATCCCAGCGGGCCAGCGCTTCAAAACCGGCAATATGCCCGCTGCCAAGTGAGATAATGGGCTGGAAAACTGGGTAGAGATCGGGACCGGGCTGCAAGTCAGACGGATCAATCTCCGCAAACTCGTTCCCGGCCAGAAGCATGCCGTGCGCGTCTTCTTCACTGATGAAAGCGCCGACCAGATGAATATCGGCCCCGCTGGACAGTCTCAAATCGCAACGAACGGGTCCGTCTGACGTGCTGAATGCCTGCGCCAGTCGCCCTCGGCTGAGCCCCTCGAACATCTGCTCAATGGCATCGATAGACCATTGTCCGGCCAGATCAGAATGATCGCTACCCTTTGGCGCCTCGATCAGGAGATGCCTGCTGGCGGCATTCCAGTGCCAACTACCTTGAGGCTGGGTCGACTGATCTGACATCATCTCGTGCAACCTATCGCGAAGCACTGGACCTGACGAGTGCGAAAAGGACATGGTCGCGGCGTACGCCCGCGATCTCGAGATATTCTTTAGCATGTCCTTCTTCCCGAAAGCCGTTTGTTTCCAAGACTTTGCGGGAACGCAGGTTTGATGCCAGAATTCCGGCCTCGACGCGGTAAAGATGTAATTCCCGGAACGCCCAGTCGCAGACCGCGCCTACGCCTTCCTGCATCAGTCCCTGCCCCTGATGATCCTGTCCAAGCCAGTAACCAAGACTGGCACTGTTGGCGGGCCAGCCACGGACATTGGTCAAGGATATTCCACCGACAAGCTTTCCGTCCTTCAATCGCCGGATCATGAACACGTAAGCGCGACCGGACTTCCACCCATTCTTCCAGGCTTGCAACCGACGCGCCCAATCTGCGCGGGAGTTTGCATCCTTTGGCCATGTCGGCTCCCAGGGTTGCAGGTGCTTACGGCTACGCTTGCGCAGGCCGGACCAATCCTCAAAGTCCTTCTTGCGCGCAGGCTCGATGACCAGGCGGGTTGAAACAATGACCGTGTCCTTGCGGTGCGCGGCCATGACCTATTCGGCCAATCGTTCCACGCGCGAGCGCACAGCACCGAGGGTCGGCTCTGCCCGTTCGAACATTTCTTCATTGGACATCACGCCTGTGGCAAAATCTGGCAATCTCGCCTCGCGCCCTGTCGCTTCAAGTACCGTTTCCGGGAACTTGGCGGGTGATGCCGTGGCAAGAACCACCGTGGCCACGTCCGAATCGAGTGCGAGGCGGGCGACACGCGTGCCGACGGCAGTGTGCGGACAGATCAGCCAGCCTGTATCGGATTCGAATTGGCGCATCTCTTCGATCGTGTCTGCATTGCTGACACTTTGCACACGAATGCCTGAACAGCCCAGTCGACCCGTTGCGGTCTCTGGCAACTCCGCTTCACCCGCCTGTTTGAACCGCTCGTAGACGCTGCGCACCGCATCGCTGTCGCGACCCGACAGCTCGAACAGGATCCGCTCAAAATTGGACGGGATGGAGATATCCATGGCCGGGCTTGGCGTCGCCACAGTCGGTCGATTGGACATGACGCCAGAATTGAACAACCGCATAAGCGCATCGTTTTCGTTCACCGCGCAAACAATATCCAAGCCGCCCGGCAACAGTCCGCAACGCGCCGCTACGTATCCAGCCAGAGCGTCACCCATATTTCCACTTGGGACAACAAAGCGGATTTGCTGGCCTGCAAGGGCAGCTTGCGAAGTGGCATAGTACACCATCTGGGCTGCGATGCGCGCCCAGTTGATCGAGTTCACGCCCGACAGGCTGATGCGATCAACAAAATCGCGATCTGCGAACAGCGATTTCACAATCGTCTGGCACTCGTCAAAGTCGGTATCAAGGGCGAGGTTGAGAACATTGTCCGCACCGGTTGTCGTCATGAACAGACGCTGGATGGGAGAGACACGTTCGAATGGGTGCAAGATCACGAGATCGGCATGCTTGGCACCTGCGAAGGCCGCCGCGGCTGCGCCGCCTGTATCTCCAGAGGTCGCGCACATGATCGTCATACGCCGTCCTGTTTTGCCGAGCACAAGATCATACAGCTGACCAATCAGCTGCATGGCGACATCCTTGAAGGCGAGGGTCGGGCCGTGATGCAGTTCCAGGAGCCAGCTGCTCGGGCCTGACTGGGTCAGCGGTGTCACCGATTGGTGAGCAAAGGTGGCATAGGCGCGTTCGCACAGGCCCAGTACTTCTTCCTGCGTCAGCGTATCGCCCGCAAAGGCCGAAATGACCCGCGCGGCGACCTGGGAATAGGGTTCTCCGGGTTTGGCTGGCGCGATGGCAGGATAAGATTCGGGGATGTAGAGGCCACCATCCGGCGCCAGCCCCGCAAGGCATGCACCGATGAAATCAACGGGCTCTGACTGCCCCCGAGTGGAAATATACTTCATTCCCCGTTCCTTCTGCGAAACCGCAACCGGCCCTTTTGATAATGGAAGGCCAGATACACACCCAACAGCGCCATGGCGAGCCCCCACCATGTGATCGCGTATCCGAAATGCCGCTGTGGTGGCAGATCATCATCCATGCGCAATCGCGCAAACGGATTTGGCCCTGCCATTGCGCGACCATTTTCAATCAGCCGCAACGTCTGGGGCTCGAATGCTTCCGGCACCACGCGCTCGGCGACATCCGCCGGCAAAAGATCTGCGAGATCATCAATACTGTAGGCGTAGAAAACACCTGCCTCCGGCGCATCGGGGCTCGCGAAGGCATTGCGGCTGCCTGGGGTCTTGTAGATGCCACGCGCCGAGAAATTCAGATTGGTCCCGCATTCGGGCCCCTGACATGGCGTTGGTGGCTCCACCTGATAGAGAAGTTCGATGGTCGTAAAGATGACTCGTTCGCCTTCATCAATCGCCACTACGCGTCGCCATGACGATGCGCCGTCGGCATAGGCATAGACCATGGCTTCACTGCCCGGCACGACCCGACCGTCCAGGCTCACCCAGTTTGGCTCTGTTTCATCCAATGCCATCTTCGCGCTGAACCGACCATATTGCCAGTTCCCCAGCATGACGAGGATCGCAAGCGATACCACCGTAAACAGGGTCAAAACGGGATAGGGGCGAAAGCGCATGGGCGTGTCCGAAAGGTCTTGAAAAAAGACCCGCCAGGCTGTGCGCCGGCGGGCCTGTTGATTACGCTACGATGGCCGGTGCCAGTCTATCCGCCATAGACAAGGAATGGCACGACATAGACGAAGGCGAACAGGAACAGCCAGACCACGTCAACGAAGTGCCAGTACCAAGCCGCAAATTCGAAGCCGAGATGCTTCTCTGCGCTCATGCCGCCCATCAACAGACGGATCAGGCAGATTGCGAGGAAGATCGTACCGATCACGACGTGCGCGCCGTGGAAGCCCGTCGCCATGAAGAAGGCCGAGCCATAAAGCGTGCCGTCAAAGGTGAAAGCCGCGTGGCTGTACTCGTAAGCCTGCAGCATCGTGAACACCATGCCGAGCAGCACGGTGAAGACGAGGCCAAGCTTGGCACCGGCGCGGTCATTGTGCTGCAGCGCGTGGTGCGCCCAAGTGACTGTGGTGCCCGAAAGAAGCAGGATCAGCGTGTTGATCAGCGGCAGATGGAACGGGTCAAAGGTCTCGACGCCAACTGGCGGCCAGTCTGCAAAACGCGACAGGCCGTCTGCGTATAGCGCGTTGGCCGAATCCCATGTCTCACCGACGCGCGCACTTTCATAGATGGCGAACTCGAAGAAACTCCAGAACCAGCCGACAAAGAACATCACTTCAGACGCGATGAACAGGATCATGCCGTAACGCAGGCCAATCTGGACGACGGGCGTGTGATCGCCAATACCGCCTTCCTTGATGACTTCGCGCCACCAGCCGAACATTACCCATATGACCATCGCCAAGCCTACGGCCAGCAGCCACCAGGTTCCGGCTTCGAGGCCAAACAGGCCTTTCATATAGGTAACACCACCGAGTGCGGTAACGATTACCGCCAATGACCCCAGCAATGGCCAGGGAGACGGATTGACCAGATGGAAATCGTGTTTGACTTCGTCGTGAGCCATGGCCCTTTTGACCCCTCTAAAAAATCACATGAATCAGAGCGCTCTTTAGACCGCTCCGGCCTGTATGTGCAACTACATCAGCCGGCATTGGCTGAATTCGCCGCACCCTTCTGGGCGGCTTTTTTCTCGCCCGAATAGCTGGAACTGTCAAAAAACGTATAGCTGAGCGTGATCGTCTCCAGGGATTTAGCCACCCGGTCCTCAAGCATGTCAGCAGAGACGAAATAGACGATCGGCAGTTTCTTTGTTTCGCCAGGTGCAACCACCCGTTCCTCAAAGCAGAAACACTCAAGCTTGTTAAAGTAGAGACCCGCATAGTGCGGCGTCACATTATAGCTCGCAATGACCCGGATTTCCTGATCAGTCGGGTTGGAAACCTCGTAAAAAGCGAGGCCATGCTGGCCGAGCTTCAAAGTCTGAGTTGTCTGGAGCGGATGGAAGGTCAGCGGCGTATCGGCGACATTGGCGTCAAAACGCACCATCACTTCCCGTTCGACCATCCTATCCGGTGCGGCCGTGGCAATACGTGTGGTGCCGCCAAATCCCGTCACTTTGCAAAACGTGTCGTAGAGTGGGTCCGCTGCGAAACCAAGCCCGAGCATGCCCGTGAAAACGCCCAGTGAAACAAGTGCAACCTTTGTGTTTGACAGCTTCATGGCTCGCCCTCTTCCGGCTGCGTTTCGTCGATCGGCGTCAGATTTGGGGGTGGTGCCGCCTGATCCGGCGTCATGCCCTCAGGCAGGTCATTGATGCGCTCACCCTTGTCGTCGACCGAATAATAGAAACCACTCTGGCTCAAATCAGATGACGACAAGCGAATAAAAGTGACAACGCCCACGAGAATCACAAAGCCTGCAAGTGCCAAACCCAACCAGAGATTCCGGCTTTTGCGGGCGCGCAATTCCGCCTCTTCCGGCGTGTAGGCGTCGGTGAATTCACCGGCATATTTCTCTTTTTCGTCAGACAAATCAGGCCCCTCCTACAGGGAAGTGCAAACCTGCGGCATGCTCAACAATCAGGGCCGCGAAGACGAGGAACAAGTACAGGATGGAAAAGAAGAACATGCTGCGCGCGAGTTTCATGTCGGCAGCGCTAGCTCCGGCATCGCCCGCCCTCGAGCGCCAAACACGGACTGCATAAGCCAGGAAGACGAGCCCCAGAGCCAACGTAACCAAGCCATAAATCCACCCGCCAAGACCGGTTGCAACCGGAAGCAATGCGAGCGGCACGAGCAAGATCGTATAAAGCAGTATCTGGTTTCGCGTGGCTTTTGCCCCGTGCGTGACAGGCAACATGGGAACCCCCGCCTTCTCGTACTCACCATGTGCCAACAGGCTGAGCGCCCAGAAGTGCGGCGGCGTCCAGAAGAAGATAATCGCGAACAGTATCCACGCATCGACCGGTGTGTTGCCCGTGACCGCTGCCCATCCGATAACAGGCGGAAACGCGCCGGCACCACCACCAATGACGATGTTCTGAGGTGTCGAGCGCTTCAGCCACATTGTGTAGATGACGCCATAATAGAATATCGAGAATGCCAGGAGCGCAGCCGCCAACCAGTTGGAGGCCAGCCACATGAGCAGCACCGATACGCCGCTCATGATAAGACCCATTGCAAGGGCCTCTTCCTTCGGCACAGCGCCCGACGGAATCGGCCGTGTCGATGTGCGGGTCATGATCTGGTCGATATCAGCATCATACCACATATTGATGGCGCCAGCTGCGCCCGACCCGAGCGCGATGGCCAGCGTCGCAATCGCGGCCATGACAGGGTTTATCAAAACGCCGGTAACGCCGACTGCAGCGACGAGACCGGCAATTGCGGTGAACACAACCAGCATCATGATGCGCGGCTTCAGCAGCTGCACATAATCGCCTGCGGTGGCGTAGCGTTTCGTTTGCGATGCACTCATGTCGGTCATGATCTCTGTCGGGTCCCTTCAAGCGAAACGGCCCAAGCGCATCTTGCGCCGGGCCGCCTCGGTTTTCAGACTGTCTGGAAGGCCGGGCCCTTCCCTTTAGGCTGTTAGTGGCCGCCCTTGTTGGTGACATGCGGCAGCTCATTGAATTGGTGGAATGGTGGCGGCGAAGGCAGCGTCCATTCCAGCGTCGTAGCGCCCTCGCCCCATGGGTTGGCTTCACCCTTGCGGCGGCGGATCATGGCTTCGACGAGGCCGACGAAGAAGATCAGCGTCGCAACCAGCGTGATCGCGTACCCGATCGACGACCACATGTGCCAGGTGGCAAAGCCGTCAGCATAGTCAATGTAGCGGCGTGGCATGCCCTGCAGGCCCAGGAAATGCTGCGGGAAGAACAATACGTTCGATCCGATGAACATCAGCCAGAAGTGCAGGCCGCCGATCATGCCATTATACTTGATGCCGAACATCTTCTCGAACCAATAATACCAACCTGCGAAGAGGCCGAACACGGCGCCAAGCGACAGCACGTAGTGGAAGTGCGCGACGACGTAATAGGTGTCGTGCAGGGCGTGGTCGATACCGGCGTTAGCCAAGACCACACCGGTCACACCGCCCACAGTGAAGAGGAAGATGAAGCCAATCGCCCAGAGCATCGGGACCGTGAAGTCGATGGACCCGCCCCACATGGTCGCGATCCAAGAGAAGATCTTGATACCCGTCGGAACGGCGATCACCATCGTGGCCGCAACGAAGTAGGCTTTCAGATCCACATCCATACCGACTGTGTACATGTGGTGTGCCCACACAACGAAGCCGATCACCCCGATGGAGACCATGGCGTAGGCCATACCAAGATAGCCGAAGATCGGTTTCTTGGAGAAGGTCGACACGATGTGGCTGACGATGCCGAAGGCCGGCAGGATCATGATGTAGACTTCAGGGTGACCAAAGAACCAGAACAGATGCTGGAACATGATCGGGTCACCACCACCCGCAGGTGCGAAGAATTGCGATCCGAAGTTACGGTCGGTCAACAGCATGGTCAGCGCGGCAGCAAGCACCGGCAGCGACAGCAGCAGCAGGACGGCCGTGATGAGCACGCCCCAAGCGAACAGCGGCATCTTGTGCATGGTCATGCCAGGCGCGCGCATGTTCAGAATGGTCACGATGAAATTGATGGCGCCGAGGATCGACGCGATACCCGCCGTATGGAGCGACAGGATGAGCACATCCATTGCCGGGCCGGGATGGCCTGTGGTGGACGATAGCGGCGGATAAAGCACCCAGCCCCCTCCGAACCCGTCGCCGGGTCCGCCTGGAACCGTCATCGAGATACAGGCAAGCACAAAAGCTGCAACGGTAAGCCAGAACGAGATGTTGTTCATGCGTGGGAAGGCCATGTCTGGCGCGCCGATCATCAACGGAACGAACCAGTTTCCAAAGCCACCAATGAGCGCCGGCATCACCATGAAGAAGATCATGATCAGACCATGATAGGTAATCACCGTGTTGTAGAAATGCTTGGCATTCTGAATGGCCACGTCGCCTTCACCGGCAACGAATTGCGTCATCACCCCGATACCCGGCTCAGCAAGTTCCCAACGAATCAGGCCAGACAGCGTGTATCCCACAACCCCCGCGATCAGGGCGAAGATCAGGTACAGCGTACCGATGTCCTTGTGATTGGTCGAAAACAGCCAGCGCGTAAAGAAGCCGGGCTTGTGATCGTGTGAGTCGTGATGGTCGATGGCCACTTCATCCATAGGCATGGCGTGTCACTCTTCCCTAATTACTGTTTGGCGGCGAACTGGGTCGCCTGCTCAGTGGATGCAAAAACGTCGACGGTCGCGTAGGCGGCTTCATAGTCACCCGCGAGCATAAACTCGGCCCAGCTGTCGAATTGCGCTTGGCTGACCACGCGCACTTCAATGGGCATGAAGGCATGGTTCACGCCGCAAAGCTCAGAGCACTGGCCGTAGTAGATGCCCGGCTCCTCGACGAGGAACCAGCCCTCGTTCAGGCGGCCCGGAACGGCGTCCGTCTTCACACCGAAGGCTGGAACGGTCCAGGAATGGATCACGTCAGCTGCGGCCGTGTAATAACGCACAAAACGATCTTCCGGGATAACCATCGGGTAATCGACGGCGAGATTTTTGGGCTTGGACGCGAAATCGGTACGGCCTGTTGCCGCGGCATAGTTGTCGCCATCTGTCGAAACACCGACATGAACCGGGTTGGAAACGAATTCCAGCGGGTAACCCGAATCATCAATCAGGTCCGGATAAGTGTAGGTCCAGTTCCACTGATTGCCCTGCGCCTTGACGTTCACGAAGCCTTTTTCAGCTGCTTCCGGAAAATAATCCTTGGCGAAGCGCTCATGCTGAGCCGTCTTGCCGTCAGCAATCATCGCATCCGACTTATCGGTAATTTGCTGAAGGTTGGGAACCACGTCTTGATAATACAGGTTCGGGAAAGACTGGCTCGCGATTGCAACGAGGATGAGCGCCGGAACAACCGTCCAGATGATTTCAATCAGCGTGTTATGGCTGAACTTCTTCGGCACCGGATTGGCCTTGCGATTGTGACGCAAGATGATCCACATCAGCAGGCCAAGCACCAGCAGAGTGATCAAGACGATGATGATCAGAACGAAGTGGTGGAAGGTGTGAATGCGCTCTGCAATGCGCGTTGCGGCAGGCTGGAAACCCAGCGCACCGTCTTGAGGAACGAATGCCAGCGCCGGACCGGCCATGACGGCAGCGCACAAGGCGGCAATAAGGTGTCGCACGAAGTTATCCTCGTCTCATTGGAATCTGTGTCCCTCTATCTACAATACGTGATAGCCGCAACCTACCACTTTACGCGCTCAATATTGTCGCAGGTTGTCGGCGATGCCTTCGATCTGTGGTATGTTCTCCCTAAGACCGGCACATGAAATGAAAGGTCAAAAACAATGAAAAACTCAATTCTTACCGCCCTCCTTCTGCTCGGACTGGGCGTCGGACCCGCCAACGCGCAGGTATTGGTACTCGGGGGAGGAATTGCCGAGGACTGCTATGAAGCCGCGAAGTTTGGATCCGTATCTCCACGAGAAGGCGCTGAAATCTGCACCCGGGCGATCCAGCATGAAGCGATGAAGCTAAGCAATCGCGCCGCCACATACACGAATCGCGGCGTGCTCTACATGCGCGCCGGGCTCTACGAGAAAGCGCTTTCCGACTATGAGAAGTCCAAGCGCATCAGCCCTGACACTGGCGAAACCTACCTTAATGAGGGCGCAGCCTACATATTCATCGAAGCGTATGACAAGGCGCTCCAATCCCTGGACCAGGCCATCGCATATGGTTCAAACGATTTGCACGCCGCCTACTACAATCGCGCGCTGGCAAAGGAAAAACTGGATGATGTGGAAGGCGCCTATTACGACTTTCGCAGAGCGTTGGAATTGAAGCCTGATTGGGAGTTGGCCGAATGGCAGCTGTCACGCTTCGAGGTCAGCACGAACTGATCAGGAACGGGTTTCTGCGCCTTTGCCCTTGCGACGCGCCGGGGTGTCACGCATCTATTCAAGATGACTCAGACATCCCTGCCCTTCGACCTGACCAAGGCTTCTGAAATCCTGTCCGACGCCGCAAAAGGCGCCGACGATGGTGACCTTTTTGTTGAGCGCTCCCGATCAGAAAGCTTCGTATTTGATGATGGGCGGCTGAAGTCCGCCGCGTTTGATACCGATCAGGGCTTCGGTCTTCGAGTCGTCGCAGGTGAGACGACCGGCTCCGGCTATGCTTCCGAATTGTCGCTGGATGCGATTCGCCGCGCGGGCGAAACAGCCTCGCAAGCCAAGCGCGGCTATTCAGGCCATCTCGCGACTGGACCGACTCCAACAAATCGTCGGCTCTACAACCCGATTGATCCAACCTCTGCGCCAGACTTCTCCTTGAAAACCGGCCTGCTGGCTGAAATCGATGCTTGGGCACGCGCCTATGACCCGCGCGTGGTTCAGGTCTCGGTCTCGCTCGCGGGCAGTCACAAGGAAATCGACATTGTTCGCCCGGATGGTGCAGTCTTCTCGGAAGTCCGGCCGCTCGTTCGTTTGAACGTCTCGGTGACACTGGAAGAAAACGGACGCCGCGAATCGGCTGGCGCCGGTGCCGGTGGCCGTGCTGCTTATGAAGATTGGATCCAACCGGATCGCTGGAAGGCAATGGTCCAGCGCGCCGTGAAGAAGGCGTCTGTGAATCTCCAATCCATCCCCACGCCTGCCGGACAGATGGAAGTCGTGCTTGGGCCAGGCTGGCCGGCCGTTCTGTTGCATGAAGCAGTAGGTCATGGCCTTGAGGGTGACTTCAATCGCAAAGGCACAAGCGTTTACTCCGGTCGCATTGGTGAGCAGGTCGCTGCCAAGGGTGTCACCATTATTGATGATGGCAGCATCGAACGCCGCCGGGGCTCACTCTCCTTTGATGATGAGGGTACGCCGACGCAGAAGACCGTTCTGATCGAAGACGGCATTTTGAAAGGCTACATGCAGGACCGGATGAATGCGCGCCTTATGGGTCAGGCCCCGACCGGCAATGGCCGCCGCGAAAGCTATGAATCCGCCACCATGCCGCGCATGACCAACACCGTGATGCTGGGCGGCGACAAGGACCCGGACGAAATCGTCGGCTCCATCAAACGCGGCTTGTGGGCCGTGGATTTCGGCGGCGGCCAGGTTGATATCACGTCCGGAAATTTCGTGTTCCAGTGCACCGAGGCCTATCTCGTCGAAAACGGCAAAATCGTTGCACCGGTCAAGAATGCGACCCTGATCGGCCACGGCCCGACTGTACTTCAGGATGTCACCATGATCGGCAACGACTTCGCCATGGATGATGGCGTGGGGGTCTGCGGCAAGGCCGGGCAGTCCGTACCTGTGGGTGTGGGCCAGCCAACGCTCAAAGTAGGTGCCCTGACTGTAGGCGGCGCTGGCTAAATTTGCCGTCATCTTGGGTAATCGGACTTGCGATGAACCGCGCCCTTTGACACTTTGCCGCCATAATTGAGTCTTGGCTCAATGCGGTGAAGTTAGAATTGAGTTTCCTATGGCCCGTCCGGTTACATTTATTCTGTCCGCAGCGTCAGCAGTTTTCGCGCTTGCCCTGCCCGCCTCCGCCGATGTGCAAACCCTATCCGCAGATGCTGCCCACACCCTCGTCCAGCGCGGAGAACTTATTCTGCTGGACGTGCGCACTCCGTCCGAATGGGCGATGACCGGCATGCCGCGCGACAGCGTGGGCGCCAATGTGAAAGACGTGGATTTCCTGGCTCAGGCGCGCGGCGCGGTTCTGGGAGATCTCGACTACCCTGTCGCCGTCATCTGCCGGGCGGGCAACCGCTCCACCCTGGCGGCGGCGCAACTCGAAGCGGCCGGCTTTGCAGATATCTACGAGATTGTCGAAGGCATGGCCGGGTTGGAAGGGATTGGTGACGGCTGGATCAAGCGCGGTCTGCCGACAGACCAGTTCCTGCCGCCGGATCGCTGACACTAAAACAGGATCACTAAAGAAAAGGGCGGCTCCCGATGGAAGCCGCCCTTTTTGTTTGCTTGCGGAGGAATGTTTAGAACATCTCGTCCGAAACCATGGAAGATTCCGCTGGCAGTTCGCTACCCTTCATCCAGCTTTTGATGATCGGCGAGATGATCAGCATGAAGACGCCAATCCCCATCGCGACATAGCCGACATTCGCATAGACGCTGACATAGGTGGCCTTCGCCGCCGCAACATCCGTGATCTGGCCCCCGATGGTTTCGGCGCCAGTCGTGCGGGCAATCACGCCCGCGAGATAGTTCGACAGTCCGGAATACAGGAACCATGCCCCCATCGTCATGCCGACCACGCGCGCCGGGGCCAGCTTGGTTACAGCGGACAGGCCAACCGGTGACACCATCAGCTCACCCATCGTGTGAACCCAATAGATCAGGAAGATGAAGCCGACGGCGGTCATCCCCGCGCCGGACATGCCGATGCCGCCCACGAGAGAGAGGAAGCCAAGGCCAGCAAGGAACACGCCGATCGCAAATTTCACCGGCGTCGACGGCTCCAGTTTCCGCTTGGACAGGGCAATCCACATCCAGGCAAAGATCGGGGCGAAGATGACGATGTAGCCCGCGTTCAGGAACTGGAAGACCGGCGTCGGCACGTTGATCCCAAACATTTCCTTGTCGACCAGACGGTCCGTAAACAGGGTCAGCGATGAGCCAGCCTGCTCGAACAGGGCCCAGAATGGAATCTGCGCCAGCACGAAGTAGATCGCCGCAAACATGCGTTTCCGCTCGGTCCCCTGAAGCTGCACGAAGGAATACCCCACGAGACCAACGAAGATGGCAATACCAAGTGAGCCGACAAACCAGTCGGGAATCACTTCAGCATTCATGACGAGCAGCATGGCCACACCGATCACGAGGGCGCCGGCAAGATAGCAGGCCATCTCGACATTGATCGGGCCGAGGAAGGATTTCTTCAACGCTTCCGGGTTCGGCGGCTCAGCTTTTCCATCCAGGTATTTCTGGCCCCAAAGAAAAACGAGCAGACCCGCCAGCATACCGATACCAGCAAGTCCGAAGCCGTATTTCCAGCCCCAGAGGATGCCAATGATGCCGCAGCTCAGAGATGAGAGCAGCGAGCCGAGATTGATGCCCATATAGAAGAGGCTGAATCCGGAATCCCGCCGCGGATCGTCAAACTCATAGATCGCGCCCACAATCGTGGAGATGTTGGCCTTCAAATAGCCAACGCCTGCAATGATGAAAGCCAGCGAGAGAAACAGGATGTTTGTATAGAGTTCCTGCTGCTCGATCCGTGTCGTGTAGGCGTCTTTTGCGATCTGCTGATAGACGGCCGCAGTCGGCTCTTTGGCATCATCAGCGCTTTCCAGGATCTGCAGATCCCCACTGCCCTGCTCGAAAACGATCCGGCGGGTTTCTCCATCCATGTCGACAAACAGCTGGCGTTGGTCACCGCGGCCCTCATGCTGGATCTCGATCTCGGAGCCACCCGTGACCACATATTCCTTTGAGCCACTGCCCTCGAACGCCATGCCGAAATGACCGAGGCAGAGCAGGATCGCTCCAAAGGTCACCGCCTTGCGCTGGCCGAGGTATCGGTCGGCCAGTGTCCCGCCGATAATCGTCATGACATAAACGAGCGCCGTATAGGCCCCATACATGATCGACGACTTCTCATCCGAGAAGAGGAAATGCTGGGTCAGGTACAAGACCAGCAGGCCGCGCATCCCGTAATAGGAAAAACGCTCCCACATCTCGGTAAAGAACAAAATGGCCAACCCCTTAGGATGGCCGAAAAATGAGGTATCGCGGGGTTTGCCCGCTGCACCATTCGCAGTGATGTTTGTCACGCGCTCAACTCCCCGGAAATTCTTACGAACCGGTAGTTTGACCACGCAAACGCCAAGCTCTCAAGGCAGCTTGTGCCAATTGAGAAGCCCCGATGAGGGAATTTATTCCCTTAATAGGCCTGATCGACGAAAATGCGGCTCAGATCGCCCTGCCACTCGCCATGATATTTTTCGAGAAGGCGCTCGGCGGGCGTGAGTCCTGTCCGCGCGATCTCATCAAGTTCACTGAGATAGCCCGTTTCATCATCGCCCGACACAGAAAGATTTGCGCGACGTTTCAGACCGGCCCGGGAAATGTCCAGCACGCCAAGCGCGAGGTCCTGCATGGTGCGGCCACCCGGCACAGGCGTACGCAGGCCTAGCGTACGTACTCCCTGCCGCATCGATTCGCGTTCCGCATCTGACCAGGACTTCACCAGGTCCCAGCAGGCATCCAGACTTTCTGAGCAATACAGCAATCCGGTCCAGAAGGCGGAAAATGCACATAGATGACTCCATGGACCTCCATCAGAACCGCGCATCTCCAGAAATTGCTTGAGACGGACTTCAGGGAAGATCGTCGAGAGATGGTCCGCAAAATCGTCCATCGCCGGCTTCTCGCCGGGCAGAATGGGCAGTTTCCCATCCATGAAGTCACGGAAAGAGAGACCGCTTGCGTCTAGGTATTTGCCGCCGCGCCGGACGAAATACATCGGCACGTCCAACGCATAATCCACATAACGCTCGAATCCGAACCCGTCCTCGAACACGAAGGGCAGCATGCCCGTACGGTCGGGATCCGTGTCAGTCCAGATTTGCGACCGGTAGGACAGGAAGCCGTTCGGGCGACCTTCCATGAAGGGCGAGTTCGCAAACAGCGCCGTGCCGAGCGGCTGTAGCGCCAGCGAGACGCGGAACTTCTTCACCATGTCCGCTTCGGAGGCAAAGTCGAGATTGGCCTGAACCGTACATGTGCGAAACATCATCTGCCGTCCCAGACGGCCGACCTTGTCCATATAGTCCATCATTATGCGGTAGCGGCCTTTGGGCATCACCGGCGTTTCGGCGAGACTCCAGACCGGGCTCGCACCGAGGCCCATGAAGGCAACGCCCAGCGGATCGGCAATGTCTCGGACTTCGCGCAAATGCGAGCCCACTTCATTACAGGTCTGGTGCATGGTTTCGAGTGGCGCACCTGACAACTCGAACTGACCGCCCGGCTCCAAAGATACGCTCGCGCCATCCTTCTTCAGACCAATCAGCTTGCCGCTTTCGACGATTGGCTGCCAATCAAACCGGTCGCGCAGGCCTTCCAGAATTGCCAGAACGGAGGCCTCACCTTCGTAGGGCAGCGGGCGCAAACCATCGCGCAGAAAGCCGAACTTCTCATGTTCAGTCCCAATGCGCCAATCTGCTTTCGGCTTGTTGCCAGCCTCGAAATACTCGACCAGCTCGGATTTCCCCGAGATACGCTGGGAGTTTTCGTCGATATCCGACGTCGGCGTGGTCACAATGGAGGCCTCCCCTCAAACTCTTGCTGTGAGTGCACATAGGGATGTTTCGCTCGAGCGCCAACCGGGTTATTCTCACAAGTTCGTTTATTCCCGCAGGTGAGACTGATGACGCGATTTACCACAGAAGAACGCGATGACCTCAAAGTCTGGGCACGCATCCATGTGCGTGGTGGCTATGAACCCGTCGAGGAAATCGAGGAAATCCTTCTGGATCTGACCGAGGAGTTCGAGTCGCCTATTTCAGAGCGTGACCGGCAATCCGAGATTCGGTCCGCGCTGATTCAGGAAATCGAGGCCGTGCAGTCAGAGCAGGCCAAGTGGCCAGTGCTGACAGACTTCGACCGTCTGGAACTCGCCTTCGACATGCTGGATGACAAGGATATTGTCGCCCGACAGAATTTCACGTGCTGCGGCACATGCGGAGCTGCGGAGATCAATCTCGAAATTGAGGAGTTCGAAGCCTATGGCCGTCGGGCACGCGGCTACGTCTTCTTTCACCAGCAGGACACGGAAAGCGCGGTCAAATCCGGCAATCTCTATCTCAGCTACGGAGCCTCAAATAATACGGCGGACGCGGTGTTCCTCCAGATTGGCCAGGAAATCTTCGATACGCTGAAGGCCGTCGGGTTGAACGCTCACTGGGACGGCAAGCTGGAACATCGCATCGGGATTACGCTTGAGTGGCAACGTCGATGGGAAAGTGCCGTACCGAAGCCCATGAAGCGGTGGCCCTTCTAGGTCCAGTCACCACACACCGCTTGCCAAAGGGTTAGCGCCGAGACGGCCGCCGTTTCCGCCCTTAAAATTCTGGGGCCAAGACTTATAGGATAAGTATACGCGCGCGCACGCAGGAATTGGCGTTCATCCGGGCTGAATCCACCTTCAGGGCCGATAAGGATCGCTGCACTGCGATCTTTCAGGGAGTCCAGCACCGAAAGAGCGGCTCGTGCCCGTCCGGACTCCCCGCCCCAAGGCTTGGACTCGTCCTCACCAGCTTCATCACAGAAGATCAGCGCCGTGTCGTCGTCCAGTTGAGCAAGCGCTGCTTCCAGAACCACGAGGTCAGAAATTTCCGGCAGATCAAGCCGTTCAGTCTGTTCCGCAGCCTCGAGGGCAATCTTGTTGAAACGGTCAAGCCGGACAGTTCGTGTTTGCGTGAACTGCGTGATCACAGGCTGAATGGACCGAGCGCCAAGTTCGGTCGCCTTCTCAACGATGAAGTCAGTTTCCGCCTTCTTCACTGGCGCAAACAACAATGCGAGATGGGGTGCGTCTGCGCTCATCTGTTCGCGCGTTTGCTCGACCGGGATGATAATGGCCGTCTTGCCCTCAGGGGCCCCGAGCTCACACAACCATTCTCCGTTCAGGCCATTGAATGTACGAAGCCGGTCACCCGGAGATAAACGCATGACCCGCATCAGATATTTTGACGCGTCTTCTTCCAACCGGAGTGGTACAGAAGGCTCGAGAAGGGCCGACACAAAAAGTCGCGGTATTGAACTCATATGTACGACATACCTTCTATCAGCAGGAAACTCAGCACGAGGTGATAATGGCGGACCAGACTATTAAATCCGTAAATCCGGCGAATGACACAGTCATCGAGGAATTTACACCCCACACTCCAGCGCAAGTAACAGCCGCCATAGTGAAAGCGGACGAGTGCTTTTCTGACTGGCGCAAGACCAGCTTCGAATTTCGCGCCGGGCTGATGTTGAAGGCGGCGGACGTGTTGGAAGCCAATGCCGATCGTTACGCCGCTGACATGACCGCCGAAATGGGCAAAACTCTCGGCCAGGCCAGAGCCGAAGTGAACAAGTGCGCCTGGGTGTGCCGGCACTATGCCGAACAGGCCTCGAACTACCTTGCCGACGAACCGATGGAGAGCAGCGGCACAAAAGCCTATGTCCGCCACCTTCCACTCGGTGTGATCCTCGCAGTCATGCCTTGGAATTTTCCCTTCTGGCAGGTGTTTCGCTTCGCTGCCCCGATCCTGATGGCGGGTAATACGGGCCTGCTGAAACATGCATCCAACGTGTTCCGCTCTGCCCTCAACATCGAAGAAGTCTTCGTGGAAGCAGGCTTTCCGCGAGGCGCTTTCCAGACACTCCTGATCGGGTCAAAACACGTCGAAAGTGTTATCAAGGATGATCGCGTAAAAGGCGTTTCACTTACAGGCTCCGGCCCTGCAGGTGGAGCGGTTGCAGCAACTGCGGGCAAGGCCATCAAGCCCTCCCTTCTCGAACTTGGTGGATCCGACGCATTTATCGTCATGCCCTCCGCTGACCTCGAAAAAGCACTCGACGCAGCCGTCAAAGCCCGGACCCAGAACAATGGTCAGTCCTGCATCGCCGCAAAGCGTTTTTTCGTCCACGCCGACGTTTATGACGCGTTCAAGAGCGGCTTTGAGGCTCGCTTCAAAAACCTCAAAGTCGGCGACCCAAGCGAGGACGGGACCCATATTGGACCTCTTGCTACCGCGTCCATTCGCGATGAGCTCGTCGAACAGGTCGAAAAGTCGGTCAAGGCTGGGGCCACCGTTTTCCACGCGGGCAACACCCTGCCCGATACCGGAAACTGGTTTGATCCATGCATAGTGATCGGCGCTCCGGAGGGCAGCCCGTCAGCCGACGAGGAAATGTTCGGACCAGTCGCCAATCTCTGGAAAGTGAATGACCTGGACGAGGCCATCCGCCGCGCAAACCAAAGTGTTTTCGGACTTGGATCAGTCATTTTCACGCAAGATAAAGTCGAAATGGATCAGGCCGTTATCGAATTGGAGGCTGGTGCCACGTTCGTCAACGCGATGGTCTCATCTGATCCTCGGATGCCGTTCGGGGGGATCAAACAGTCCGGCTATGGGCGAGAACTGGCCGCTGACGGCATCAAGGCCTTCGTAAATCGCAAGACCGTGTTCATCGCCTGAACCAGACTGCGTTAGCGCCAGAGGGATTTTCTGGTACTATTCGCCTCGTGCTTGTCTGTGGCTGTTTGAAACACAGAATTTCGGTATAAGCCGCTGCGATGGACGACACACGCACGATTCCAGCCGATAGCGCCCTGCCCGGATGGCTGTCTGGCCTGCCGCTTGGCTGGCAACCCTATGCCATGCTGGCCCGGTGGGACCGGCCGGTGGGCATCTGGTTGCTCTATCTGCCATGCTTGATCGGTCTGGCATTCCAGCGATTGATTACGGGCGTTTATGTATTTGATCTCGTCTGGGCGATCCTGTTCCTGCTGGGCGCGGTGGCTATGCGCGGAGCAGGCTGCACGTGGAACGACATAACCGATCGGGGCTTTGACGCCAGCGTGAGCCGCACAGCACTACGACCACTTCCATCCGGCGCGGTCACGCTGAAACAAGCCTACTATTTTCTCGGAGCCCAACTTCTGATCGGATTTACCGTCTGGCTCCTGTTGCCATTGGACGCAAAATTCGTCGCGCTACTATCGATACCGCTGGTCGTCGCATACCCCTATATGAAGCGCGTGACCTGGTGGCCTCAAGCCTGGTTGGGCCTGACGTTCAATTGGGGGGTCCTAGTTGGCGCGGCCGTTGCATCCCATGTCAGCTTTCCCGTCATCGTGCTGTATGCTGGCCTGATACTGTGGACGATCGCTTATGATACCATCTACGCGCTTCAGGACCGTGAAGACGACGCCCTGATTGGTGTCCGGTCCACCGCGCGCCTCTTCGGCAAGCGGGCTGTACTGATCAGCTTCTGCTTCCACCTCGGCGCAGCGGCGCTTATCGCCCTCGCAGCTGCCATGAATGAGGCCGGTCGAATAGGCGCGCTGACCGCGTTGCTATTCCTCGCTCACGGCGTCTGGCAGTCAGTGCGACTGAAGTCGAGCCGTGAGCAAGCCGCGCTTGCCGTATTCAAATCCAATGTCTGGGCGGGCGCCCTTGTTGCATTTGGCTTCGCCCTGTCCGCCATGGCACCGGAGCCGACTCAGAGTTCGCTATTTGCTGACCATGAGCTTGTTCCAGACGGTCCTCCTTCCACGATGAGCCTGCCCTTCGGGTTCGAGATGAAACATGCACGCCCGTCTCCTTCAGAATCTGGTGAGACTTGGTTTGCGAGTGCAGCCCTCAGAGCCCTAAAGCGCGAAGGCGTGATTGGACCGGAGGAAGACGCGCCCTCAGCACCTTGACCCCTTCAAGGTGCGACGCATGCGCTCGCCCCTGTCCGACCCCGTTGTCTCCGCAGCAAAAAGGCGAGATCGAAGAGTATGACCTCTTATGATCAAACGCCGCCGCCATTTTCCGAAGACAGCCTGGATCCATCTGACTGGAATGCCTTTCGCAAGCGGTTGCATGCCATGGTCGACACTGCCGTCGATAAGATGGAGCATACGCGCGAAGGCAGAGTCTGGACGCCGCCTCCCGAGGATATGAAAGACGCTTTCAGTCTTTCGGAATCCGGCCTGCCGCCGGAAAGTGTAGACTCTATTATGCGGGAGTTGCTGCCATATGGTGTCGGAAACACGCATCCGCGCTTCTTCGGCTGGGTGCATGGGGCAGGCACACCGTCCAATCTGGTTGCAGATATTATCACAGCGGCGATCAACGCGAATACTGGCGGTCGCAATCATGGTGCGATTGAGGTGGAGCGCCAACTGATAGACTGGTGCAAGCGTCTCTTCTCTTTTCCGCAGGATGCGAGCGGCCTGATCGTTTCAGGCACATCAATGGCGACCATCATTGCACTGAAGGCCGCACGTGATGCCCATCTCGACTTTCACAGTCGCGCCGAAGGCATGGGGACACACAGACTGGTCGGCTACACATCCAGTGAAGCCCATGCCTGCATTGCGCGGGCATTCGACTTGCTCGGCCTAGGCACCGCTGCATTGCGCAAGATCCCGGTTACGCCAGCGCATCAAATCGATGTCTCGGCGTTGCAGGAGGCGATAACAGCAGATCGCGCAGCAGGATTCGAACCCTTTCTGGTCGCAGGCACGTGCGGCTCGGTGAATGCAGGTACCGTCGACGACCTCGCCGCGCTGGCGGAAATGTCGGAAGCAGAAGACCTATGGTTCCATGTTGATGGCGCATTCGGTGCACTCGGCATGTTGAGCGACCGGTTGCGTCCGCGTCTGAACGGGCTGGAGCGTGCGGACTCAATTGCTTTCGATTTTCATAAATGGCTTCACGTGAATTACGATGCAGGTTGCATCCTGATCCGCTCGGGCCAGACACACCTGAAAACTTTCTCAGACCGTCCGGATTATCTCAAATCAGCAGACCGCGGGCTGGCCGCGGGTGGTACTTGGCCGGTTGAACTCGGGCCAGAATTATCGCGCGGGTTTCGGGCGCTCAAAGTCTGGGCGCAGATTGCCGAGCATGGTGAAGCCAAGCTTGGCAGGCTGATCACTCAGAACTGCGACCAAGCCGCTTATCTGGGCGAACTGGTTCGGACCACACCTGAACTGGAGTTGCTGCTTCCTGTCTCAATGCAGATTTGTTGCTTTCGATATCTGCGCGAAGACCTGTCCGATACAGAATTGGACGAGTTGAACGCGGAGATTGTCGTCCAGCTGCAACTGCAAGGTATAGCCGCACCTTCTACCACGAAGATAAATGGGCGCGTGGCGATCCGCGTGAACATCACAAACCACCGGACCCGGCGCTCTGACCTGGACCTGCTTGCTCGCGAAATCCTGCGAATTGCGCGGGAAGTTCTGAGTTCTGACTGACACGTTATTTGCGTCTGGGCAGATGCATACCTAGATTGGTCGCATGACACTTGTGATCGAAATGGTATCGGACCTGGTTTGCCCCTGGTGTTGGCTTGGCAAGCGCAGGATGGACGACGCAATCAAACTGGTCCCGGAACTGGACGTGGAACTGATCTTCCGTCCTTTTGAACTGGACCCGACAATTCCTGTCGAAGGCGTCGACTACAAGGCACATATGAAGGAGAAGTTTGGCTCTGATTCCGGAAGGGATCGCGCCAACACCATGCGTGACGCCCTGATCCAGTACGGACAGGAAGAAGGCATCCCTTACCAGTTCGACCGGATCACGCGCCGCCCGAACAGTTTCAATGCGCACCGCCTTGTGCGCTGGGCACAGGGCCAACAGAAAGGTTCAGAAGCCAAGGAAGCGCTTTTCAAGGCATACTTCTCCGATGGACGTGACATTGGAGAGACCGAGGTACTGGTCGACATTGCGCGTGAGATCAATCTCGACCCATCCATTGTCGCTGAATTGATGCCCACCGATGCCGACGTCGAGAATGTCCGCAACGAAGAAGCCCTGTTCCAGCAAATGGGCATAAGCGGTGTGCCGACATACATCGCGCATCGACGTATCGCCGTTCAGGGGGCCGAGACCGCTGAAAAGTTGGCGAAGTTTCTCCAACACGCCGCAACGCAGTTACCGGAAGAACGCCCAGCCCAGGGCTAATCAGACGATCTACCACTCCCAAAACGCAGAACGCCGCCCCGAAAGGGCGGCGTTCCTGTTTGCCTAACTGTTGGTTCGGTTAGTGAACCATCGCCGCCTTGAGGCTTTCGAGATAATCGTAGTGCTCTTGCAATGCGAGCTTGGCGCTGTCGCCCTTATCCAGCGACTGGATTTTCAGAAGCGTCTCGTCGAGCTCCTTCTGGACATCCTCGACTTTCAGCTTGTCCAGCATGCGGGCTTCTTCCGCCAGAATGGTGAGGCCTTCGGCCGTCACATCGGCAAAACCACCACGCACAAAGATGCGCATCTTGACAGTGTCGCCTTCCAGAACACGAACAACACCATTCTTGAGCGTGGTCATGAACGGAGCATGGTTTGCGAGCACGCCGAACTCACCTTCCGAGCCGGGGGCAATCACGTGATCCACCTCGCCGGAGAAAAGTTCTCTGGCGGGGGATACGAGTGAGAAGTGGAGTTTGTTGGCCATTCGTCCCTGTCCGTTATCGCTTAGGCGTCAGCCAGCATCTTTTCAGCTTTGGCTTTCGCCTCATCGATATTGCCGACCATGTAGAAGGCCTGCTCTGGCAGGTGGTCATACTCGCCCGCTATCAAGCCTTTGAATGCCGTGATCGTGTCTTCGAGTTTCACCTGCACGCCCGGCGAACCGGTGAAGATTTCAGCCACATCGAACGGCTGCGACAGGAAGCGCTCAACCTTACGGGCGCGAGCCACGGCCAGTTTGTCGTCTTCCGACAGTTCGTCCATGCCGAGGATGGCGATGATGTCCTGCAGTTCCTTGTAGCGCTGCAGGATTTCCTGCACGCCGCGCGCCACGTTGTAGTGGTCTTCGCCGACGACCATCGGGTCAAGGATACGGCTGGTTGAGTCCAGTGGGTCCACAGCGGGGTAGATGCCCTTTTCAGAGATCGCGCGGTTCAGAACCGTGGTCGCATCAAGGTGGGCAAACGATGTGGCAGGCGCAGGGTCGGTAAGGTCATCGGCCGGCACGTACACGGCCTGGACCGAGGTGATCGACCCCTTGTTCGTCGAGGTAATGCGTTCCTGCAGCATACCCATGTCGGTTGCCAGCGTGGGCTGGTAGCCCACAGCGGACGGAATACGGCCCAGAAGTGCGGACACCTCAGCACCGGCCTGGGTGAAGCGGAAGATGTTGTCGACGAAGAACAGAACGTCCTTGCCTTCTTCATCGCGGAAGTATTCAGCTTGGCAGAGGCCCGTGAGGGCGATACGGGCACGCGCGCCCGGAGGCTCGTTCATCTGACCGTAGACCAGTGCGATCCGGCTTTCGCCTTCCAGGTTGATAACCTTGGATTCGATCATCTCGTGGTAAAGGTCGTT
>NZ_DGNK01000006.1:8466-113678 GCF_002388935.1 Hyphomonas sp. UBA4494 | reverse complement strand
GGCTGCTTGCGGCGTGTGATTGCGATGAGGATCGCGATGCAGTCTTGGAAATTTCGGCCGATGTTGCCAGTTCAAGCCTTTACCGCGCGCTGAGCCGTTGCCGCAAACTCATGATGGCTGACGCGCGAGGCGCGGAGTAATGGGGAGTGTGATGCGTATCGATCCCATCCCCGACACCAAGCCGGTCACCCTCGAAGAGGGGATATCGCTGTTGGAAGCCGGGCAGGGCGAAGGCCTTGTTGTGGATCTCGGCAATGGGCGTACCGCCAGTGCTGACGGGCATCGCGGAACCGACGGCCTACTCCAGAGGTTGCGCGGTCACCGTATGATGCTCTCGCTCGCGACTGGCGGCGCAGACCTTTCCCGCTTTGAAGGCCTGAACGACTCAGTGATCGTTGCGCCGCTCGTGCAGGAAATCCTCGACGCAACGGGTCAAAAGGACTAGTTCGGCGCCCATGAGCGCAGACCTTCTCTCCCTATTTACCGCGACCTTTGTCACTTTCTTCGTGTTGATCGATGCATTGGGTGTCGCGCCAGTTTTTGCGACGCTTACGGCAGGCGGCGACGCCGCCTATCGGCGAAGGATGGCGGTGAAATCCATCATCGTGGCCACGATCATCATTTATGGTTTTGCGTTTGGCGGGTCCTGGTTGCTCGGCGCGATGCATATTTCCATTGATGCGTTTCGGGCGGCTGGCGGCATTCTGCTGTTCATGATTGCACTGGACATGGTGTTCGAGAAGCGCACCGAACGCCGCGAACACCGGGCCGAAGAACATCTCGGGACGCACTCCGCCGATCCCGAGCCAGACGACATTTCGGTATTCCCGCTGGGGATTCCCATGGTGGCAGGCCCCGGTTCCATTGCAACCGCCATGTTCTACATGTCGGACAAGTCGGACTGGATCGAGAAGGGGATCGTGTTGTCGGCGATTGGGCTCAACCTCCTGCTGACGCTGGTCATATTTCTGATTGCCGGGCCGCTGGTGCGTCTCATGGGCGCGAGTGTTGCCGGGGCACTCACACGAATCCTGGGCGTTATCCTTGCGGCGCTTTCGGTGCAGCTCCTGATTGATGGCATTCGCGGGGCATTCAGTCTGTAGGGATCAGATGCCGGAGGGCTCCACGCTCTTCTTCGGCAGCCGGACGTTCCGTCGGAAGGTCGCAATCATCACATAAAGCAGGGCGAGACCAGACGCGGTCAGTCCCATTACCTGCAGCATCAGTTGTTGCGTCCATTTGATGCCGGTGTCGGCGATCCGCAGCGCGCCTGGACCATCCTGCTTGACCAAGGCAACCGACCGGTCTCCGCCAGCTTCAGCCAGCAAGCGCGCGCGCCGCAAGTCTGAACTGTCCTTCACATGTTCAATCAGCGTGATGGCCGCCGGTGTGCTGGTCAGCGTGCCGATGCGGTCGATCTGGCTCAGGTCCTTCTCGAGCTGCTGCAGGCCACCTGCGTCGATGGAGTTGAGATAAGCATTCCTTACCCGGTCGACGCGGACACTTGTCGTGGCCAGCTCACCGAGCGCTTCTTCCAGCGCTGGCTGCAATACATCGTCAGGCAAGGCATCATTGAGCCGGCTCTTCATGTAAGCGGTGAATTCGGGTGTCATGCGCCGTGCCCTGCGCGCGGACTTCAGGATCGAGGCGGCTCTTACATTGCCGTCTGATACACCATCAGATCCCTCCGCGCCGATCAGGGCGAGTGCCGTGATTTTCAGCGTAATGGGATCCACCCGGTCACCCTTCAGCCAGCGTTCGGAATTGTTGGCGAGATCAGAGAAGCTGCCCAGCAGCACAAACCGGCGGTCTGACGGTCGCGTATTGCCCGATACGGTCACTTCGAGCTTTTCGCTTGGCACATCGGCATCTTGCGTGTCGGCGGGATCGTCGGAGGCCTCTTCTTCCTCCACGATACTTGTGGAAGAGGGCGTGTTTCTTGGGCCGGCGGATGCCTGTGCCTTTTCGAACTTCAGGCCAATATCAAGAGGTAATTTACGGAGCGCCGCCGCGGCCATCCGGTCATCCGGACGGTCCAGCTTCACACCGCTGGAGTCAGCTTCGAGTTCGCGCACCGATTCCCGATCAAGCATTTGCGGCGCCGCCAGGAGGAAGCCGCGTGCTGCCGCAACATCCATATCCATCAGTTCACGTTCAACGATGTCGTGCCAGAATTTGTACTTGTCGCCGCCATTGCGGGGGGCGATTGACGCAAACGTTTCGTCAATGTTGCGACGGGTCTGATCAATCGATTCAATGGTGGGGGACTCTGAAAAACTCTCGCCAGAGAATGCCATGGCAAGACTTTGCGCAGCAATCACCGGCATGAGGACCAGCAGTGAGTTGAACACTACTGCCTGCATCCAGCCGGACGACTTATCCATAGTTTTCCGGCGTCGGGCCATCTACGCTGAAACCAGTGCATCAGTTGTGTTTTGGACAGGCGTTTATAGAGCGCGTCGTCGTCAGAAAGATCAAGTCCCGGCCTGTAAATTGCACGGGAATAGTCGATTTCAGGTGCCGAGGATCAGGGGCAAACTCATGAAGATTACATGATTTCGCCTCAATTGTCTGAAAACATTGATAAAAATTACACAGCATCAGGAATTGCAGAGAATCGCTAGGCGGTCTATATCCGCCCCCAAACAGAGTAAGGTGATAAGCGATGAGTGTTGACCTTTCGGACGACTATCGCCCCTCGGATGACGAGGAGTTCATGAACGAGCGTCAGCTTGCCTTCTTCCGGCGGCTTCTGGAGAACTGGAAAGCCGATATCCTCGACGGTGCGAAGCAGACGATCAATAATTTGCAGGATGAGTCAGGTTCGCTGCCGGATATCGTCGATCGCGCTTCAGCAGAGAGCGACAAGGCTCTTGAGCTGCGCACCCGTGACCGTCAGCGCAAACTGATCTCCAAGATCGATTCCGCGCTGCGCCGCATTGATGACGGTTCCTACGGATATTGCGAAGTGACCGGCGAGCCAATTGGCCTGCGCCGTCTGGAAGCGCGTCCGACAGCAACGCTCAGCCTCGAAGCGCAGGAGCGCCACGAGCGCAAGGAACGCACGCTGCGCGACGACTGAGCCTGCGCAAACCATTTCCGAATTAAAAAGCGGCGGTGATCCTGATCGGATCACCGCCGTTTTCATTTGCCCATCAACCCAACGCTTCGGCGGTTATGCTTGGAGCCTCATGCGTTGAGGACATAATGGCATCAAGGTCCAAAGGATGTCTTACAGCATGGTAATCAAGGCCTTAACGACGGCATGTGATATTTAACGCGAAGCGGACCTGCATTAACACTGGCGGAGTTTCGAGTGGAATCATGGCTGACAATGACCGCACCAAAGCGGAAATTCCTAACCAGTCGTTAACCGTATCTGACGCAAAACAGACTGGAACACGGAAGTCAGCTCACCGAACCATGACCAATGATCTGCCTCTTGCTGCCGATGACGGCTGGGACATGTCTCCCAGACGGGAAGCCGACATCATGCTCGACATGCCGACGACGTTCGAGCCAATTACTCCGGATCGTCCGATCCCGACATCTCGTGGCGTGCTGAGCGCCGCCGAGATCGAGGCATTGTTGCGTCCCAATCTGGACGACATGCCAGAACCGGAACCCGAGCCTGTCAAAGTTACGGACGTTGATGTTCCGAATTTGCGCAAGCTGGCGCCGGCTGAATCGACCGAAATTACAGAGGATGCGCGCCGTATCGCGTCCCGGCTGACTTTGGCGCTGAGAGATGGCTGCGGTCTGAAGGCGGCGGCGCTTGCCCGCGCCAGCGCGCGTGGCAGTTTTGACCAGGGACTGGCAACAGAATGCTCTGGTCGTGGCTCTGCCATTGCCTGCTATTCTGCGCCCGGTGGTGAAATTGCGGCGATGCTGGTGATCAGCGCGTCGCTCGCAAATGCACTCATTGAGACTGCCTGTGGCGGAAAGCCGACACAGGGGCATCATCGCGCCCTGACGCCGATGGATGCTGCGCTCCTCGAAGGCCTGGTACGCCCCCTGGGAGCGGCGCTGGCATCCTCACTGAAATTCTCTCGCATCGAAACTGATACGGAGTTCGCCTGCGCCCTTGCCGGACCGGGCATGACATCCATTCTCGATCTCGATGTGCGCGTCGATGACATCAAGATGCCGGCGCGCCTGATCCTGGCTGAGGATGACCTGTTTGACCTGTCCAGCGATGTGCCGACGACGCGCTCGCAACAGCGCATCTCCCGCGAGGTCGCTCCGGTTGTTGGGGCAGGGGCGATGACGGCTGTGCTGACCGCTCGCGTGGCAACCCTCAGCGTACCCATGTCACGCCTCGCCAATCTCAAGCCGGGTTCAACCCTGCTGCTGGGCCTGCCAGCCGATCAGCCCGTTGAACTGCTGACCGGTGGCCGCGATGGCGCTGTTGTTGCCGAAGGCGAGATTGGCCGGAAGGGCAATCGGATGGCGGTGCGCATTAATCGGCGGACAGCCCTTCTGCGCTAGGCAGGGGCTGCCCGAAAATTCCTACATATTGGCTTCAGCGCCCGCTTTCGACGCTTCTTCTGTGCCTCCACCCAGAATTTCAGCCTCGCGCTGCGCCCAGAGGCGGCGCTGGTAGCGTACTGAGATGATGTCAGTGACCACCAGTACGAAGATGACGAGGTAGAAGGAAGACTTCGACATGGCTTCGATCGTGTAGTCGAACAGTTTCAAGTGGGCGAGATGTGCGCCCTCGGTGACCAGAAGAACGCCGACGAGAAACAGGATGAACAGGCCCATGACCTCATACATCCGGTTTTTCTTCAGGAAGTCCGCCACCGCGTTTGCCATCAACGCCATAACGATGCCTGACGCGATGATCGCAATTGCCATCAACCAGACCTGGTAGTCCTTGCCCGGCCGGCATGCGACCGCATCTGCTATTGGCTGAGCGATCAGGGCTTCCTTACAATCGGTGACCGTGCCCTTGAACGTGCCAATCGTCTCACCTGCGGAATTCACGATGCGCGCGATTTCCTCATTCGCAATGGCCATGGCCGACAGGATGGAGTCGAACGAGAAGACGAGGTTCATTGCCACGATAAGGCCAATTGCCTGCAACACAGATTTCGACTTGCCGCCCTCGCTGTGTTCGATGTGCTCCACCGTCAACATGTGGGAGATTTCCTTGATCGCCGTGTAGATGATGAAGGCCCCACCGACGAAGGTGATCATGCTCTGGAAGGTGAACTCTCCCTCGATTATTCCTGATAGATGGAAGCCGAACAGAGGCTCGGCCAGAGCATCGAACAGCGCGACGATGACGAAGAGCAGGACGATCCGGAACAGCACTGCGAGGCCGATGCCCCATTGGCGCACCATCGGCGCTTTTGCTTCGCCGACCCGCTTTGATTCGATGGAAATGTAGAGCAAATTGTCGAAGCCGAGCACGGCCTGAAGCAACAATAGCATGAATAACGTAAACAGGCCCGATACGGAGAAGACCTCCGCCAACATTTCACCCAGCATCCCCGAATCTCCTGATATTAGTTCTGATCCTGTTCCCTGATAGGGAGGGTAGACCCGTCAGATCAAGTTACGCCGGGAGTCTTTAACAGTTCCACCTCGATTTCAACGCCCACCATATCTGTGATCAGTCCGCTGAACCGGCTGATGCCGAAAACGGTCCGGTCGATCTCCGTGGTAGCCGAGAATCCGGCCACCTGCGCGTTGCGTAGCCGGTCGAAGCCCGCGCCATTGAAGGTCACGGCCAGAGTGACTGGAGCATTCTTTCCATGCAGGGTCAGGATGCCTTCGACGTCCGCTGTGGTTTCGCTGGTCATCACGATGCGAGTCGATTGGAACCGGGCTTCGGGGAAGTTGGCGGCGTTGAACCAGTCTGCTCCCATAAGCGTTTCGGCAAACTCGTCATTTGCGATGTCGAGCGAACTCATGTCCACCTTGCCTTCGACCTTCGCATCGGCTGGATTGTCAGCGGCGCCGCTCATCTGAACATCAAATCGTTCGAACCGACCAATATAAGTCGAGTAGCCCAGATGATCGATCTTGAAGGTGAGGGCGGCGTGAGCCGGATCCAGCTGCCAGTTGCCGCCCTCCAATTTCACGACGTCCGTGGTGACGTTCGGTTTGAGCACCGGCGCCAGCACAGATGTACACGCAGCCAGCCCCACCAGTGCGACAGAAGCGAAACAGGCGGGACCGAAGCTGCGTGCAGTCATGATCAGTCTTCCTTTTTCTCGGCGACCCAAGCCATGACATTCTCTTCCAGAATGCTCAGGGGCACGGGGCCATCCTTCAGGACAACATCGTGGAATTCGGCGATGTCGAATGACTCACCAAGTTCCCCCTTGGCTTGTTCGCGCAACTCGAGAATTTTGAGCATACCGATTTTGTAGGCCGTTGCCTGTCCCGGCATCACGATGTAGCGCTCAATGGCCTTCTTCGCGTCACCTTCCGGGTTGGGCGTATTGTCAAGCAAATACTGGATCGCCTCTTCGCGGGTCCATTGTTTGTCATGGATGCCTGTATCGACGACCAGGCGTGCTGCGCGCCAGATCTCCATCGCAAGTCGTCCGAAATCGTCATACGGGTCGGAATAGTAGCCCATCTCTTTTGGCAGGAATTCCGAATAGAGGCCCCAACCTTCGGAGAAGGCAGTATAGCCGCCATACTTGCGGAAGCTCGGAATGCCTTCCAGCTCCTGCGCAATGGCGATCTGCATGTGGTGGCCTGGAATGCCTTCATGGAAGGCGAGGGCCTGCAACTGGTAGGTCGGCATATCCTGCATGCGATAGAGGTTGGCATAGTAAGTGCCGGGCCGGCTGCCATCCGGGGCAGGGCGGGAATAGAAGGCCTTGCCGGCGGATTTCTCGCGGAATGGTTCGACCGCTTTGACGATCATGTCAGCCTTGGGGAATGTGTTGAATACGCTGGGCAGGTCGACCTTCATAAGCTCGATTTGGGCGCGAGCTTCGGCCAGATAGGCCTCGCGGCCTTCTTCAGTGTTGGGAAGATAGAATTGCTCATCTGTTCGCATGAACTCGAAGAATTCCTTCAGCGTGCCCTCGAATCCGACCTTCGCCATGATCCCGCGCATTTCCTCATGGATGCGAGCCACCTCGTCAAGGCCGAGCTGGTGGACTTCTGCCGCGCTCTTGTCGGTCGTCGTCATCCGCTTCAGACGCATCGCATAATAGGCGTCGCCCTCGGGCAGCTTCCATGCGCCATCCTCTGTGGTCGCGCTTTTGGCCTGCTCGGTCATGGTCGCGATGAGGTTTTCATAGGCCGGGCCGACCGCTGATGTGAGGGCGGTGGTGGCATCAGCGAGCAGCTTAGCCGCCTGAACATCGTCAATCGTTCCGGCCTCAACAAGTCCGGAGACCTTGCTGCGGAAATCCTTCATCAGTGGGCTGTCTTCGCTGCCATCACTCACATCGGTCGTGAAGGGATAGCCGGTGATTACGCCCTTGGAATCGTTCAGTACGTAGGGGTAAGCGAAGGCGGGTGGTATGATACCGAGGCTGGCGGAATATTCCGCATTTTCAATGTTTTGCGCCAGGTAAGTTTCCACGCCTTCGAGGCGGGCCACATAGGCCTCCGCATCGGACAGGCTGGTCACGCCATGCTGGTTGACCAAGAAGGCCGGAATGCCGGACTGGACGCCGCGCATCTGGTCGAAAACATAATCATAGTGGCGATACGGAAATCCGGCTTCTGCTTCGGCCAGCTCATATTCGGCGAGCCGCCAGGACAGTTTGGCCTGATCATTCAGTAGGTCAAAATCAAAGAGTGTTTTCATCTCAGCGATATTGGCGCGCTGGATTTCCATATCTTCGATAGCCTTGGCGTCGGAGACGTCATTCCATTTGTCATAGTCGGTCTTCACACCGAGATAGGTCTGGTACATCGGGTTGCGGTCCAGAGTTTCCTGGAACTTGTCCTCGAACCATTCATTCAGCCGGGCGCTTTCGGCCGCGACCAGTTCGCTCCGGTCGGCTTGGGTTGGCGAAGGCGGCATTTCAGCGACAGGAGGCGGCAGCGTTGTGTCATCCGCGCTTTGGCAGGCGCCGAGCAGCAGGAGCGCTGCGATTGCTGTTGAAGTTCGTCTCATGAAAAGCTCCGATTTCACTGTGATTTCTGTAATTTTCAACGTTTGTCTTAACGCCTTTTTCGCTTTCATTAACCTTTGTCGTGCCACATTTGGTACACTAGGATTCCGTATGACTGAGTCGGCAGTGATGCCGAACGGAAAAGGCGTAGAGTGCTGGCCTGACCTTGGCGGCTGGCAACAGGAGTGTAAAGCGACCAATGGATTTTCAAATGCAGGCGAAGGCCGCTCCCGCTGACGATCAGGATACCACCGCTGAAACAAGCGAAGTGACTGAGCGCGGACGCGTGGATTTCATGCAGCTTTCGTTCTGGGTCTGCCTGCTCGTTTCGATTGCTGCGGCCAGTGTTGCGCTTGCCTGGCCAAATGCTTCGGGCGCGCCTGGCCCGATCCTGCTGATTGCGATGGCCTCTGGTGGACTGGTATTCTTGCTGTGGAGCGTACGCGGCGCTGGCCGGATGCTGGGCTTGTTCCCGGAGCGCGGCTCGATTGCGCGCGCCGCTCAAGCGGCGACGCCGCGCTTTGGCTGGATCGAGGCGCTGGATGAATCGGTCCTGATTGCCGATCAGGGGGGTGCACCTGTTGCGGCCAATACATCTTATCGCGAGCTGACAAGCCTCGCGCTGATCGGCTCCCAAGCCGAAGGCGCTCCGGTGACCGTGGATCGCCTGTTCGGTGCCAATCCAGGTCTGGCTGCACCGGTTTACCGCCTGTCCAAGGGGGCGAAGGCTGGTCATGCGCGCCGCGAAATCCTGCCGCCGATCACGATTGGCCCGGAGCGTGTGCCCGCCCAGTTCGAAATCACTGTGTCGCCGCTACCGCGTGACAAAGTGCTCTGGCGCATTCGTCCGATCGCCGGCGAGCGCGAAGCGACCGGCGCGGCCGACTTGAAATCGCTTTATGTCGAAGACGCGCCGATGGGCTTCTTCGCTGCGCGCCCGGATGGCACGATCACTTATGCCAATGGCTGGCTGCGCGATATGCTGGGTCTGCCGGAAACGGCCAAGAATATTCGTATCGACGACATCATGCGCCCTGAGTTCGTGAAGATGCTCTCGCGCGACCGCAAATCCGGCGTGCCGGGCCGGGTCGACATCCAGCTGCGCGGTCGTGACGGTGTTGAGCGCCCGGTTCAGGCGATTACGACCTGGTCGGGCAAGGGCGCGGACGCGACAGGACGCACGATCATTCTGGCTAGCCAGCAAGTCATGAACACCGGCGAGGAAGGCTTCCGCATTTCGACCGCGTCACGCCCACCGCGTCCGGATGGTGATCCGATGTTTGATGATGCGCCCTTTGGAGCGGTGCGCCTCGAGGGCGGCAGCGTAGACAGCGCAATCATCATGGATGCCAACCGTTCGCTGATGGACCTGACCGAGGGCAAAGCCGCGCCGGGCGGCAAGTTCTCTGAATTGTTTGCCCCGGAAGAAGGCGAAGATGCACTCAAGAGCCTGCTCATTGATGCCATCGACAAGCCAGTGAACCTGAAACTGGTTGGAGAAGAGCCCAAGCACGTAAACGTCTTCGTGGCGCTTGACGGCGCAGGCCGTCCCTCGGTGGCCTATGTCATGGACATCACCGAACAGCGCCAGCTGGAAATGCGTCTGGCGCACGGTGAGAAGATGCAGGCCATCGGACAACTGGCCGGCGGCGTCGCGCATGATTTCAACAACGTGCTGCAAGGCATCATCCTGAACAATGAACAGCTGATGGTTCACCACCCTCTGGGAGATCCATCCTATTCCAATCTGAAATCGATCCACGAATTCTCGATCCGTGCGAAAGACCTTGTGAAGATGCTGCTCGCCTATGCGCGCCAGCAGACCTTCAAGCGCGAAGTGTTTGCGGTGACGGACTTCATGTCAGAATTCTCGATCCTCCTGCGCCAGTTGCTGGATGAGCGGATCGAGCTGGACGTCAAGCATGGCCGCGATGTGCCTTACATCAAGGCCGACAAAAACCAGCTTGAGAACGCACTGTTCAACCTTGCCACCAATGCGCGCGACGCGATGCTCAGCCACAAGAATGGTGGCAAGCTGACAATCCGCACGGCGCGCGCCACCGGCAAGGAAGCCCAGGACAAGGGCTTCGCCTTTGTGAGCGATGGCGACTATATGCTGATCGAAGTGGAAGATAGCGGTCACGGCATGCCGAAAGACGTCATGGACAAGATCTTCCAGCCCTTCTTCACGACGAAGGAAGCTGGCGTCGGCACAGGTCTCGGGCTTGCGACGGTCTACGGCATCATCAAGCAGTCGGGCGGCTATATCTGCACCACTTCCAGCGTAGGCAAGGGCACAACGTTCCACATCTATCTTCCCGCGCTCAAGGCAGAGGAAATACCTGAGCCGGTGGACATGGCGCAGGCCGAGAAAATTGCCAGCCAGCCGGTGGATATTTCCGGTCGCGGTCGCATCCTGTTGATCGAGGATGAGGACGGCGTGCGCGGCATTGCCGCCTCCTTGCTACGGTCGAGCGGCTATGAAGTCGAAGAGGCCTGCGATGGCGAAGAAGCGATGGAAATTCTCGAGGACAATCCGGAAAGTTTTGATCTTGTCATTTCCGATGTGGTGATGCCGGGCAAGGATGGTCCGACGCTGATCCGCGAAGCCAAGGATCTGCTGGGTCACGCCCGCGTGATCTTCATCTCCGGCTATGCCGAGCGCGACATTGCCAAACAGCTGGACGACGACCGCGCGGTCTCGTTCCTACCGAAGCCGTTCACCGTCCGTCAGCTGGCCGAGCGCGTGAAACAAGAACTCGGCAGCCCGAAGAAGGAAGCTGCCTGAAACTCAGGCCCAGTGTGATTGGAGCAGGGCAGCGAACTCGGTTGCCCGCTCCGCACAGGCCCAATGTCCGGCGCCACGCTCGACATGCAGCGGCACGTTCCAGCGTTTGGAAAATCGTTCGCCCACAGAGAGGTCGACATAAGGGTCCGTCTCGCCCCAGAATAACTGGCCGCGCTCCGGAAGATTTTCGAGACCCTTCACCCATTCATCCGAAAAGCGCAGGCCGGCCGCTGACCGGTAGAGGCGAAGAATGCTCTGCCGCATCGTCTTGTCGATGAGCGGAACTTCCTGCTCGGCCAGGTTGCGCGGCATGCCGCCGGAAACCAGTGCAGGAAGGAGCCGTTTCTTGTTGCGCATGCCCAGCATGACAAGCTCACCCAACACAGGCGTTGCCCAGCGCCTTGCCAACGAGTGGCCGCGATAGTCGGGGTCGATCACCGCATTGGTGACGCACCAACTGCGTACAAGATCCGGCCTGAGGGACACGGCGCGCAGGGTCAGCAGTGCGCCCCAGTCATGGCCGACAATATCGACGTTGCCACCGGCCGCTTCCATCTGGTCGACCAGCCAGTTCGCATAGGCGTCCTTGGTTGCGCTGAACCCGTCCGGACGCGGGCAGCCAAAGCCGGGTAGGGCGGGGGCGCGATAGTCATCGGCGCCGAGACCGAGCGCCGCAATCAGTGGCTCCCACAGATGCGGCGTATCCGGAACGCCATGTATGAATAGTTTCATAGCAGTTTTCTCACCCTCACTTGACAATAGGTGAATATTCCTATTTAGCGGCGAGTGCAACCTTTGGGAAAATTATCCCATGAAACATCGAGATATCTGGCGGGGGCTTGATGCCCTTGCTGCGTATCATGGGCTGACGCCGTCTGGACTGGCACGCCGGGCCGGGCTGGATCCGACGGCCTTCAATCCTTCCAAGCGGGAAGGGGCTGATGGACGTCCGCGCTGGCCGTCCACGGAAAGCCTTGCGCGCGTCCTGGAATCTGTTGGCAGTCGGTTTGAGGATTTTGCCGCCTTGGTCGATGGTCGGCGCGGAGCGATTGCCCCCCTGATAGGCTTTGCGCAAGCCGGGCAGGACGGCTTCTTCGATGATTCCGGGTTTCCGGTTGGCGGGGGCTGGGAGGAGGTTCGGTTTCCGGGGCTGGAAACGGAGTCGGTTTACGCATTGGAGATCAGCGGAGATTCCATGGAGCCGGCCTATCGGGCCGGGGACCGGATTATCGTGTCGCCGGGTTCCGAAGTGAAACCGGGCGATCGGGTGGTGGCAAAAACTGTTGGTGGCGAAGTGATGGCCAAGGTCCTGGCGCGCAAGAATACGCGCACAGTTGAACTGGCCTCGTTGAACCCGGCCTATCCCGTGCGCAGTTTCAAACCGTCAGAGATTGCCTGGCTCGCCCGTATTCTCTGGGCGAGCCAGTAAGCCTTATCCCTTGCGTTGGTCGGATGTCGCTTGAGCCAGTTCCTCATCCTGGGCGGGCTGGTAGAGTGGGGCATATTTGTCGACCATCTCGATGCCGTCTTCTTCGTGATAGACGTCACGCCAAAAATTCGGCTTCCCGTCTTCGTCCACTGTGACGGTCATGTAGGTGATGTGAATCTGGGTTTCGGACTTGAACTCGATTCGTTCCGGATTTGACCCTTCGAGCGCCTCCGATACATCCCTGGATGTGATTTCCGGGTCATGCGCCGCAATCCATTTCGCCATGTCTTCAGGCCTTTCCAGACGGACGCAGCCTGAGCTGAACGTGCGCTGCGCGCGGTCAAACAGGCTCACGCCGGGCGTGCCATGGAGGTAGACAGAATACTGATTGGGAAAGATGATCTTCAGATCGCCGAGGGCATTACTGGCGCCGGGGCCTTGGACCAGTTGGTAGTTGTCGGCGGCGGCTGGCTCGGTCCAGTCCACCGAGGCGGCGGAGACGGACTGGCCGGTGGCTCGGTCAATCACCCTGAAATTCTTGCGGGCCGCATAGGACGGGTCCTTGGCCAGCTTTGGCAGCTTGTCGCGGCGCACGATGCTGACCGGGGCATACCAGCGCGGATTTGCGACTGCGTATTCCACCTGGTCGGAAAAGACCGGGGTTTCGCGGCTTGGCATGCCGACGATTGTCTTCATCGCGATTTCGCGACGGTTGTTGCGCCAGCCTTCGGCGGTGAAGGAGGGAATATTGGCCCAGATATACTGGTCACCCAGATCATCATAATGACGCCAGCGATTCATCGTGTCGGCGATCCGGTCGATTTTCGAATCGACACTCTCATTCAGGGCGGCAATCGTATTGCCACCTACAACACCGTCATCCTCAAGGCCGTGATGGCGCTGGAAATCCTTCAGGGCGTTCTGAAGACGCTCATCAAACACGATCTCCGTAGCGGATGTGCCGTCATCATTTTTCGAAGCCATGCTGATGGCGGACAGCAAATCGCCTGCCCATGTCTCGGGCGTGTAATAGCCTTCCGCTTCCAGGCGGTCGCGCAGGGCCGGAATACGTGGGTCTTCGTCGTCCAGTTCAATCGCTTCCCCATCCGGGATGGCGAGCCAGCCGCCCTCCGACCGGATTTCGCGATACTGTTTCAGCTGTTTCTTGAGACGATTATATTGGGGGTGCACAGGTTCGAGCTCGGAAAGGATGTCGTCGGCATCACCCCGCGCCGCCTTGATCAGGCTTTTCTGCACAGTGGATTTCGAGGGCGCGTCGGTCTTCGATTTTGCCGCTTCGCCATTATCGGACAATCCTCCGCTTACGGCAGAGGCCGTGCGGATCCAGGCTGCGGTCAGTTGCAGATCGGCTGTGGCGCGAATCTCGTCGCTGTCGCCTTTCAGGCGCTTGGCTGCGATCTTTTTGAGATTGGCTTTCGAGACGTCGGATGGGACGAGGCCGTATGAGAAGAGATCACTGCGCGCGCGCTTCAGCGAGCGGATTCCTTTCTCGGTCCAGATCGGCTTGAAGACATTCTGAGCATAGGCGGCGCGCACTGTGGTCAGGACACCAGCTTCGGTCTCACTGCCCAGTTCGTGCTCCAGCCAGTCATTCAGGATCAGGGTCTGCATGGCAGAGGCTTTTTCCGCTTCAAGTTCGCCGCCCATGACCTCTTTCTCGCTCAGATCGGCCAGCTGCACAGTATCGGCGGGTGCGGCATGCTGGGCGCTGGCGGGAACGGCGGTCAGCAGGCCAGCGGTCGCGAGGAGGGTTGATGCAAGAAGTCGGCGATGCGTACGCATAAATAATCTCCAAAATACTCTTGTTAGAGAAGAGCGCGGCCGCCGCATCAGGCTGGCCTGGCCGGTCGGGAAGACTGGCGGAACTCTTCGCGGTGTTGCTGGATAAACCGATCGCGCCCGTTCCGGTTCCGAATTACGGCTCTGAAAAACATCAGAAAAAGTATGGCACTATTTGCCCTCTGATGCGTTTGAGGAGGCATGCGTAATGGTTAAAGTGATGCGTGCCAGCTCAGACCAGACAAGAGGACCAGACCCATATTTTCCGCGTTCATGAAATTCATCTTCATGCCCTGGATCATCGCATCGGCGGAGCTGCACCCGGTCCAGCCGGTCGACAAGACTGAGACCGTCAAGACAGGTGCTGGCGTCGAGATTACCGTAAACGGAACACGCTCTGCGCTGCCGCTGATCTCTGTTTCCGCCATGCCGAGTGAGAAGGTCAGGCTGGCCATTCCCGAAGATGCCCGTATTGAGATTTCTGATGGAAAATTGAGCCGTGACGCGGCGGAGATTGCCTGGACCGCTCCGGAGGCGCCGGGGCTGGCCGACATGAAGATCTCCCATCGCGGCGCTGAAACCCGTCTGAACCTGCTGGTGCTGACGCCGTTCGAGAATGGCGTGGATGACAGCCTGAATGGCTATCGCATCGGGATGTATGCCCGGCCGTTGCGGGATCTTCCGTCCTATGCCGTGCCCAAGGGCTTTATCGATTTGACGGCGATGTCGGAGGATTTGCATGTCTCGCCCAATTTCCAGCTCGGCCAGTTCCGCTGCAAGCAGCAGCCGGGACATGAGCCGACCTATCTGCTGATGCAGCCGGAAATGCTGGTGAAGCTCGAAACCCTTCTTGCCGCTGCCAATGAGAAGGGCTGGGAAGCGGATACTTTCTTCGTGATGAGCGGCTATCGTACGCCATTCTATAATGCGGCCATTGGCAATACGACAACTTCATCGCGCCATTTGTATGGTGATGCCGCCGATATCTATATTGATCAGGACCGGGACGGGCAGATGGATGATCTCGACGGCAATGGCCGGATCGACAAGGAAGATGCCCGCGCACTGGTCAAGCTGATTGACGAACTTGCCGCCGAGCAGCCCGAAGGTTGGGTCGTGGGCGGCGCATCGGCCTATGGATCGAATGCGGCGCATGGGCCGTTCGTGCATGTCGATACGAGAGGCTATTCGGCGCGCTGGTAGTTAGTTGACGGTTTTCTCGGCATTCCACATTTGCATGAAGGCCGGCGGCGGAGAGGGCTTGAACTCGGTTTCCCACAAGGCGTCCAGCGCACGTTGACGGTCGGCCTCGGTGAAGGTGCCGGAGGTCAGGCAGAATTCCACTGCATTGTCGTTCGGGTCCTTCGTATAGATCGAGTGACACCAATTATGGTCAATCTCGAAGACGTCCAATCCGGCGGCGAGCCATTTCTGTTTCCAGCTTTCCAGTTCTTCCTTCGTATCCACCGAAAAGGAATAATGATTTGTGCCCGGCGGGAGTTTGGCGGCGGCGTTGATATCGTAGACATAATCGTCCCTACCATCGGTCTCGTGCAATTCCCAGAAGGCGATGAAGTGGCTGTCATTGCCATCCATGCGGTAGAAGAAATGCTTGCCCCAGCCACCGCCCATGATCGGGGCGACTTCCACCTTGACCAGTTCAAAGCCCATGATGCCTTCATAAAAGGCGTGCGTCGCTTTCATGTCTTTCGCAGCGAGCGCGAGGTGATGGTAGGCCATGTCAGTTTCCTCCTCTGTCGACCATCGACATTACATCCGTATCCGATCCATCCGGCGCGGCGATCTCGACCACGCGGTCATCGACATCATCATATTCCAGTTTCAGCGCACGGCTCATGATGGCGTGCATCATATAGGTGCAGGTGATGTAGGTGAATTCGAGGATTTCCTCGTCTGACAATTCCGCTTTCAGGGCCTCGAAGACGCCATCGGGCACGCGGCCGCGTTGCAGGACCAGGCCGTCGGTATAGGCGAGCACGGCGCGCTCCACCGGGCTGAAACAGTCTGCGACCTGCCAATGGGGGATGGCGGCGATCTGGTCTTCGGTCAGGCCGACATCGCGGCAGGCCTTGCAATGCTGTGAGAAGACGAATTGCGAGCCGACGGCAAAGCCGGCGCGGATCTGGCCCAGCTCGCGCAGCTTCGGATCAAGCTTGCGGTTCTTTGAGCGGTAGAACTGGAAGCCTTCGGTCGTGTGCTTGAAGGCATCCGGCACAATGTTGAAAACCGTCCACCAGTTTCCGGGCGTGCCGGTTGCGGTGCCGGGCTCGGCAATCGGGTCGCGGTCGGCAAACAACAGATCGAAAATCTGGTTGGCAAACGGATTGCCGGCTTCGCGGCCCGCCTGTTTCAGTCGTGGCATACGCGTATCCTCCCGGTCGGGAGTGTACCACCGCGCGGAAAGAAAGACAGGCATGACAAGGGGCCGTCACGCGAGGGAAACGGGCGGAAAGGAATGGTTTTTCGGGGGAGTCAGCCCGAGCTTTCCCACGTTTCCAGGCCCACGCTGATCTGCGCGGGCAGCAGCGTGGCCAGCGCGCCAAGCTCTGGCGAGAGGCGAAAGGCGGGGATTGCTGCGCCGACCATTGGCTTGGGCTCGCCGTTTGTCTGCAGGCGTTTGAGGGTGCGGGCGAGGCGGGTTGCGTGGGCTTCGGGCGCGGCAATCACGCGCCGGAGCGCGGCGATGCGGGCCATCAGCTTGTGTGGGGAAACGGGTCCATAACTGGTACCGGAAATGTCCGGAAAGCCGCCGGGGCCTTCAAAGGCCTGGCGCGCGGGCAGCAGTGTCAGCCGTCTGGGCGAAAGGCGGGGGAAAATGGCCAGCTCGACGCCTTCGGGCAGGTCCGGCTCTGGTGCGGGTTTGGCAGGAGCCGGGCGCGGCTGCGTGGGAGCCAGCTGCAGGCCGAGCGCCATCAGGAGGATCAGCCGACGAACGATTGTCTCAAGAATGCGGAGCCGGCCGGAGACGCGCTGTGCCAGGCCGCGCCCGATCCGCTTCGGCCCCAGATGCAGGTTCGCCAGCGCCGACGCATCCATCACGGCAAGGGCAGCGTGTTCCAACCCGCGTTTGAGAATGTCGGTCTGCGCATCCATGCGGGAAGTATGGGGGAAGGGGCTATCAGACGGATTGTGGGTTGGATTTTTCGCTAACTAGCAAATCCACCCATGCATCTGAATAAGTATAGTCGTGGTGTGCTTGGTGATACATGCAATAGTCTAGGTTGGTATTCGCCGGGTTTTTCGCTTTCGCATGGGGCCGGACTTTGTGCTTCTTCCAAGCAAGCGTGTGGTCACTCATGTTGAACTTCGAGCCAAGAGATTGCGAGACAAGGGTGCAAACAGTTCCAGGTTTGTGGGGATACAGCTCATCCGAAGCTTTGTATTTTACCAGAACATTCTGAATCGCCTTGCCTTCCGAACTCTCAGGCCGAACAAAGTGCATGTGTGCTTTCGACTTCGAGGAAGCTGTGAGTGTATAAACAACACTGAATTGATAGTCTAAATCTCTAAGTTGATCCTCTGTCATGCCTTTAGAAAGGCTAGCATCAATGGCTTTCATTTCAGATGGAATATCAAACGGGTTTAGCTCGCTTAATTGCGCAATATCCATTTTAGCGAATTGTATAGCCAGACCAAGCTCTTCTGAGAGAGATAAGTTCGCGCCAAAATTCTCAGTCAGCACACGGTCAAAATTCAAGCAGCAGGCTTGAAATAAACTTTGCCATTGAACATCCGATTTTCCAAGCAACAAATGCTCAACTTCATCGCGTATTACCTTGAGGGACCTCAGGTTGTTCTTCATTCCATCGGTTAGCGGAACGTCATGTCTCTCAACCATTTGGCTTAGTAATAGCGATCGCCCATCTTTTCCGACAATTTTAGTGCCGCGCCTTTCGTAGAACTCATGGAGCAAATACGTCCAAGCAATATTTGCGATAACTGCGAAGACCTCGGTCTTGAATTTTAAACCCGCACTATTGAAAATTTGAACTGCTAAAATCATCGATTCACGCGCACGTATCAGCCGCTCGTCATCGTATAGATTCAGGCCCGTCTTTGGATCAAATGAGTGCTTCTTCGCTATGAAGAAATCTACTTCTTCATTGGTTGCCACTCGTTGCTTGGTATTTTGTTTCACCTCTGTGACGCGCGCACTATTTACAGTGGCATTTCTTCCGCGATTTACTAATGCCTGAATATCTTGATTGCGCCATCCGCGCGCAAGCAGTGACTTAACTACGCGGCGCTCTTGTGCAGTTAGCGCACCATCTCGCGATCTCTTCGTCATTGAAAAAGCTAATCATAAATCGCTTAACAATCGCATTCCACTTGATGTTGAATTTTTGTTCCCAGTCAAAGTTTGAGTATAAGTTTCTGTTTGCTGTATTATCCCCACGAAAAGCTGTTTAGCTGTAATGCGGGTATCGCTTTGCTCAACCCGCCCTACAGATTGCGCCGCTGCCACCTCCCGCATTCTCTGCTTGCCGCCGGGTCATTTAGGCGTCACAAACGATCCCCATGGATTGGGGTAAGCTGAAGTCTTTTCACGCGGCAGCGGAAGCGGGCAGCCTGACGTCTGCGGGCGAGCGGCTGGGCATTTCGCAGTCAGCGGTGTCGCGCCAGATCGCAGCGCTGGAAGAGGCGCTCGGCGTCTCCCTGTTCCAGCGGCATGCGCGCGGCCTGGTGCTGACCGATAGCGGCCACACGCTGTTCCGTTCGACCATGGAAATGGCGACGGCGGCGCAGTCGGCCAATGCCTTGCTGAAGGACCAGCAGGAGACCCCACAGGGCGAATTGATCGTCGCTGCGCCGGTCGCGTTCGGCTCGACCTGGCTGGTGCCGCGCCTGGGCGGGTTTGCCCGCAAGCATCCGGACATGAATCTCGACCTGCGCCTTGATGACAGCCGCGAATATGACTTGCTGAAGCTGGAGGCCGAATGCGCCATCCGCCTGTGGGCTGCCGACAAGGCGGACCTGATCCAGCGCAAGCTGGGCACGGTGGCGACCAATCTCTATGCCTCGCCGGAATATCTCAAAGCCTATGGCATGCCGCGCACGCCGCAGGACCTCGATAATCACCGGATCATTGCCTATGGCGATGAAAGCTCGATGCTGGATGTGATGAGCTTTGCCTGCCGTGTGGGCCGGGATGACAGCCCGCCGCGCCAGGCCGCACTGAAGGTGAACAATGTGTTCGCCATGTTGCGGGCCGTGGATGCCGGCCTGGGGATTGCCGACGTGCCGGACTATATGGCCGGGACCATGCCGCGGCTTGTGAAAGTGTTGCCGGAGACGGTCGGCCCGATCTTCGATCTCTACTTTATCTATCCGAGCGATCTGCGCCGCTCGAAGCGCGTGTCGGCCTTCCGGGACTTCATCACCGCAGAGACCGAGATCCTGCGCCGTCCGGCTATGCGTCAGAATTAGTCAGAAATGCGACATCCATGCATAAGTGCATGAAAGCTTTGCTGTCATGTTGGTTGTATTCATCGGGGGAGAGGTTATCTACCACGCATGCCAAGGGCCTCGGGCATTAACCCAATCATTCCTCCGATTGGGCGTTTCCTCCCCCCTACGGGGCCCGATACTTACAGCCCGGCGCGTTCATTCGCTGCCGGGCCTTTTTTTGCCTTGAATTCAGGGCTCTAACGGCCGCTTTTTCATTAACTGAATGCAAGATTGCCGCGCCTCATGGGCGCGGTCAAGCCCATGAGGCACGGCAAGTGTTGTGCAGTGCAATATGCAGGATGCGCCAATCCAGTATTGGCGGGCGGATCAGAGGTTCGCGCGCAGCATCCAGGCTGTTTTTTCTGCGATCGCCGCGCGCTGCGTCATCAGGTCTGCGGTTACCGCGTCACCATTGTCTTCGGCAATTTTCAGGCCTGCCTTGCCAGCGCGGCTGACGGCTTCATGCCCTTTGACCAGATTCTCGACCATCGTGTCGGCATCCGGAATGCCATTGTCTGGCTTGATCGTGGCTGGCTCTACCATTTCTGCAGGTGATGTCGGGGCGAAATGGCCCAGCGCGCGGATGCGTTCGGCAATCTCGTCCAGCGCCATCCACAGTTCGTTATACTGTGTCTCGAACATGGTGTGCAGGCTGTTGAAGCGCGGACCGGTTACATTCCAGTGATACCCGTGGGTCTTGGAATAGAGTGCATAGGTCTCCGCCAGCAGAACGCGCAGGGCGTCAGCGGACGTATTACGGGCTTCGTCGTTCAAACCGATATCTACAGGCATGGGGTAACTCCTTTGTCTCTCTTATGAAAGACGTAAGAGCCCCGATCGTTCCATGCCAATCAATAGGGGGAAGGCCGGATATAGGATTGTTCTATAGCAGTTTCCTACGTCAGATTTGCGCAGAAACGCTGGATGCGCGTGAGGGCTTCCTGCAGCGCCTCGGTTGAGGTGGCATAGGATACGCGGAAGGCCGGGGACAGGCCGAACGCCTCGCCGAAGACGATGGCCACCTTTTCCTGCTCCAGCAATTCGGCGGCGAAATCCTTGTCGCTTTCAATCACCTTGCCGGACGGGCTGGTCTTGCCGATGACGCCCGCGCAGGACGGATAGACATAGAAGGCGCCTTCCGGCGTGGGGCAGGTGATTCCTTCGGCGGCGTTGAGGCCGGCGACCACCATATCGCGGCGTTGCTGGTAGACGGCGCGGCGTGTGGGCAGGAAATCCTGTGGGCCGTTCAGCGCTTCGACGGCGGCCCACTGGCTGATCGAGCAGGGATTGGATGTGGTCTGGCTGATCACCTTGCGCATGGCGGTGATCAATTTTGCCGGGCCGCCCGCATAGCCGATGCGCCAGCCGGTCATGGCATAGGCCTTGGAGACGCCATTTACGGTGAGCGTGCGCTCGTACAGGGCGGGCTCGACCTGGGCGATCGTGAAGTATTTGAAGTCGTCATAGACGAGGTGTTCGTACATGTCGTCGGTCAGAACCCAGACATGCGGATGGCGCAGCAGGACATTGGCGAGGCCGCGCAGCTCAGCCTCGGTATAGGCGGCGCCGGTCGGGTTGGATGGTGAGTTCAGGAGCAGCCACTTTGTGTTCGGGGTGATGGCGGCCTCGAGGGCTTCGGGTGTCAGTTTGTACTGGGCATTCGGGCCGCATTCGATGGCGACGGGCGTGCCGCTGGCGAGCAGGACCATGTCTGGATACGACACCCAATAGGGGGCCGGGATGATGACTTCGTCGCCGGGGTTCAGGGTGGCGAGGAAGGCATTATAGATGACCGGCTTGCCGCCCGGCGCAATGTGGATCTGGCTGGGCGTGTAGGTGAGGTCGTTCTCGCGCTGGAACTTGGCGCAGATCGCCTCCTTCAGCTCCGGGATGCCATCGGCGGGCGTGTATTTGGTCTTGCCATCGCGAATCGCCTGGATGGCGGCGTCCTTGATATTGTCCGGCGTGTCAAAGTCCGGCTCGCCCGCGCCAAGACCAATCACGTCATGTCCGGCCCGTTTCAGCTCATTGGCCTTGGTGGTGACGGCGATGGTGGCAGATGGCTTTACGCGGTCGAGGGCATCGGAGAAGTGGAAGGTGTCGGACATGAGGTTTTCCCGTGAAGTGTCACGCGCGGCGGCGTTTGCCTTCGCTTAATCCTGAGGGCCCCGGCCCGCAAGGGGAGGGCGAGGGTAATTCTGACGCACGGGCCTCAAGGGCCGGCCTCAAAGCCTTTCTGAGGCCTTAACAACATTCCCCAAAATCACCTGCGCGCTTGGGCCAGACTATTAGCCTTGTTTTGGCATGATGCAGGATTATGCAACCCAGTCGAAAGGCGGTCCCGGAAAGGGATCAGTGATACGGAGCCATGAGCATTTCATCGAGTATGGACCTGTTGAATCGGGTTCTGGACAAGGTCGCCGAAGTGGCCAATGAGGCCTATCTCGAATTCTCACGTTGGGTAGATCGTCTCGACGACATGGAGAAGCTGTTCTTCATGGTCGTGTTCATTCTGATATTGTTCATGCTCATCCTGGTGCGGGCAGGGCGTCGCAAGGCCGACCCGGCACGGGGGCGATCCTTCGTCTCGTCGATCGTCCTGGTGATGCTGTTCAGCTTCGGTGCGGGATGGATGATTGATTCCCGGTTTGACGTTCAGGATGTAATCAACTTCTTCTGAGGCTCGCATCCCCGGCCAAGCCGGACTATCTGTTGAGGCATGAACCCGACTGATTCCGGCGCAGCTTCCCTACGGGGCATTGACGTCATCAAGGACAATCTCAAACGACTGCCTGCAAAGCCGGGCGTCTATCGCATGTTCGGTGAGCATGACGATGTCCTGTATGTGGGCAAGGCGCGCGACCTGAAGGCGCGGGTCTCGAACTATGCGCGGCTCGGCGGGCATACCCAGCGGATCGCCCGCATGATCTCCATGACCAAGCGGATGGAGTTCGTGGTCACCGAGACGGAGACCGAAGCGTTGCTGCTGGAAGCAAGTCTCATCAAGAGCCTGAAGCCGCGTTTCAACGTATTGCTGCGTGACGACAAATCGTTTCCCTACATCCTGATCCGCCGGGACCATGAAGCGCCCCAGATCAAGAAGTATCGCGGGTCCAAGATGGATCAGGGCGACTATTTCGGTCCGTTCGCCAGTGCCGGGTCTGTCATGCGGACGCTGGACACATTGCAGAAAGCCTTCCTGCTGCGCACCTGTGAGGACAGTGTCTACAGTGTGCGCACGCGGCCCTGCATGTTGCACCAGATCAAGCGCTGTGCGGCGCCCTGCGTCGGGCTGATCGAGACCGAGGACTATCAGGCGCTTGCCGATCAGGCGGCAGACTTCCTGCGCGGAAAGGGGGCCGATCTGCAAAAGCGCCTCGCTGCCGATATGGAAGCGGCGGCAGATGACATGGAATTTGAACGTGCGGCGCGGCTGCGCGACCGGATCCGGGCGCTGGCCCATGTGCGTGCCAGTCAGGATGTGAACCCGGAAGACATCGAAGAGGCAGATGTGTTCGCCATCGAGATGGATGGCGGGGTCTCCTGTGTGCAGGTCTTCTTCATCCGGGCGGGACAGAACTGGGGTGCGACCGCGCACTATCCACGCCATGAGCGCGAGCAGACACCGGAAGAAGTGCTGTCGGCCTTCCTCGTGCAATTCTATGACAAGCGCCCGCCGCCAAAGCTGATCCTTGTGAACAAATTACCGGGCCAGGCCGAACTGATCGCTGACGCGCTTGAGCTGAAAGCCGGGCGCAAGGTGGAAGTGCGTCGTCCCGAACGGGGCAGCAAGAAGGACCTTGTCACCCAGGCCGCGCGCAATGCAGGGGAAGCCCTGTCGCGCAAGCTGGCCGAGACGGCCAGTCAGACGCGCCTGCTGGCCGAAGTGGCGAAAGTGTTCGAGCTGGAGACTCCTCCGGAGCGTATCGAGATCTACGACAATTCTCACATTCAGGGCACAAACGCCGTGGGCGGAATGGTGGTTGCCGGTCCGGAAGGCTTCATCAAGAACGCGTATCGCAAGTTCAATATCAAGGATACGAGCATCGAGCCGGGCGATGATTACGGCATGATGCGCGAGGTTATGCGACGGCGGTTTTCCCGCGCCCTGAAAGAGCGCGAAGAGGGCAATGGCGCAAACTGGCCAGACCTTGTTCTGATTGATGGTGGGTTGGGGCAATTGAACGCCGTGATCGAGGCGTTGGCCGGAATTGGTGTGACCCCGGAAGATGTGAACCTTGTCTCCATCGCCAAGGGCGTGGACCGGAATGCCGGGCGGGAGCAATTCTTCCGGCCGGGCCGCGCGCCCTTCAAGCTGCCGGAAACCGCCCCAGTGCTCTATTACCTTCAGCGCCTGCGCGACGAGGCCCATCGCTGGGCGATTGGCGCGCACCGGGCAAAACGCTCTGCTGCAATCAAGACCTCACCCTTGGACGAGATCGAAGGGGTCGGTCCGACGCGGAAGAAGGCTCTGCTTCACCATTTCGGATCGGCCAAGGGCGTCTCGCGCGCGAAGGTCGCCGACTTGATGGAAGTGGACGGCGTCAACGAAGCTTTGGCCGAACGCATTTGGGGCCATTTCAATAGCGGCTAAGCTGACCGCGCAGGGGTGCGTGTCATCAGGCTTTCGATATAGCTTTCCACCAGATGGACGAGTTCATCTTCCAGAATGTCCGCATCGAGTTCCAATTCCGGTTCTGCGGCAGCCGCTCTCAGCAATTGCACGACAGTGTGTGTCAGGATGAAAGCCGCTTCCCGGCCGTGGGGGAAATCGAAACTTTGCTGCCCACTGATGGATTCAAGGAAGGCAAAATGCTGGCGGCTCATGACATCGCTGCCGCCAGAGCGAAACAGGACGTCTGAGAGGATGAGCCGTGTTTGAGGCGAACCTGTGGGGCCATGCATCAGTGCCCGGATGACAGCACGTACGGGTGATGTCTCTGGGGAATCCAGAACAATCTTCGTGATCATTTTGCGGACATTGTCGCTTTGGCGCTGACTGAGCGCAAAGAGGATGGCTTCCCGGTCGGCAAAATACTGGTAGAGCGTGCCAATACTGACGCCAGCGCGCTCAGCGATGTGGTTTGTGGTTAAATTTGTGAGACCATCCGATTCCAAAAGCTGAAACGTTGCTTCCAGAATGGCTTCCACCGTTGCCTGAGCTCGGGCTTGCCTTGGTTTTCTTCTATTTTTTTCAGTCACTTGTGCATTCCGATTTGCTTGACCCTGCGTACATCCTGATGCGAGTGGAATATCTGAGCTTTGCTTACATTATAGGGCGGCGACTGCCAAGAACACTACAGGAGGCGTCTGGATGCATCCCTCGCTCGCGCAGGTTCACGACCGGATTGAGCTGCAGAAATTAGCCTTGCCTCAAATGTATGGCGATGTCGATTTCACGCAGACACCAGAACGCTACACTCAGGATGTAGCGGAAAGTTCACTACCGCCATCGCTGCACAATATGGCGCCGCCTCCAGCGGATATGGTTGCGCGGGTCAAGGCCTATACGATGTTGGGGGATGTGACGGCTGATGCCTATGCGGCCCTGATGGGTGAGTATGGTTTCAGGCGGCTCGTGGATATGTTGACGACGGCCTGCGATGAGGGACTGGAAGCTGTGCCCGATGCGCCGCCGGAACTGGTGGCCCTGATCACGGAAATGGAAACCAGGCCGGACTGGTTGGACATGGACATGGTGCGGAAGGGCGCGGCGCTGAACCGCCTCCCCATGGCGGTGACGTCCCCGTGGATGATCCGGGGGGCGTTCCTTGCAACCTTCATGAACAAGTATACCGCGCTGCCCATGGCGATTACGGGCACGCTCGGCTACTCGACGTCTGCGCGCCGCGTCAACGAGACGGCGACTTTCTTTACGGTGACCACGCTGCCCGGTGCGCTGGAGCCGCGTGGCGAGGGCTTCAAGGCCGCTGCCATGGTGCGGCTGATGCATTCCATGGTCCGGTTCAACATCCTGCGCAAGATGAAAAGCTGGGACGTGTCCGTGTACGGCATTCCGGTGCCACAAGTCGACCAGATGCCAGCTGGCCTGATCGATGTGTTCCTGCTCGCCTACCAGATGTTGGATGAGGGGCGTACCGAGTTCACTGCGGATGAGCGCGCCCGTGTCGAGTTCAGCCGCTATCGCTGTTACCTGCTCGGCCTGCCGGAAGATTTGCTGATGGACACGCCGCAGGGCATTGTTGACATCATGAATGCCCGGGGCGCGTCCATCCGCCAGGGCTTTGACGACGAGACTTGTGGCACACTGGTGCGCGCCACGCTGGAGGCGTATTTGCCACCAGACCGCAAGCTCGGTCACCGCATATTCAACGCACTGGAAAAGCGGCTCGCGCGGCTGGTCCTGGTGAAACACTTTCTTGGCGGTGACAGCCAGAAAGCGCGTGAGATCGGCGTGCCAGTCGGGCCGCTGGACTATGCGGTGGCGATGGGCCTGTTCCCTTACATCTCGGCCAAGATGGCACTGTACCGATTTGCCCTTTCCGTGCCCGGATTACGCGGCATTGCGGATCGGCGACTGACGGCGCGTATCCGCAAGTTGCTGAAACGCTACGGCCATGCCGAGTTCACATCAGATGCTGAAGCTTACCGTCCTGCAGTCCCCGTGGCTGCATGACGGTGGGAGGGGAGTTTGGTGCCCCCCGAGGGACCCGGGTGGGCGGGGGGCATGAAACGTTTTTTAGTCCCCACTATCCATTGCCACAATGATCTGGGCATAGCCTTCCGACAGGCGTTTCATGTTCTCGACCGCGAGACGTTCATTGGTGCCGTGAAAGCCTGAAAGGTCGGTCGGGTTCAGCACGGACGGCGCGAAGCGGTAGACGCTGTCGGTGATGGCGCTGGCATAGCGCGCATCCGTGGCACCCAGCACCAGGCCGGGTGCCACTGCGGACCCGCCGCCTTGNNCTGCGGCGCCGCCGCCTTGCGCTTCGGCTACGGTAGCGAGCACGGCATAGGCCTTGTTGTCGGTAGGCGAGACTGGCGATGCTTCGCTGCCGCTGATGCCGCCGTCGGAGACCGTCACTTCAATCCCCTTGATGTCAGACGTGACGTCTTTCACGTGTTTGATCACGTCCTCGACCGTATTGTTCGGGTGCACACGGAAATTCACGGTCGCCATGGCGCGCTGGGCCAGAACATTTTCCTTGGCGGAGCCGGCCAGCATGGTGGGCGCCGTGGTCGTGCGGATCATGGCATTGCCGGCCGGGATATCGGCCATGGCGGAATCCACGCTGCCTGCGAACAGCCAGAGATTGGCAAAGGCCATCTTCTGCATGAAGGGCAGGTCCGGGGCGGAGACGCGGAAAAGATCAGACACCGGAGGTTTGGAAAAGTCGGCTGGCATCTGATTCTCATCCAGCGCAACAATGGCGCGAGCGAGACGGACCGCAGCAGAGTCGCGTGGCGGTGTGGATGAATGCCCGCCCTCGGCCAGCGCGGTCAGGGTGAGCGTCAGATAGCCTTTCTCGGAGACGCCGATATAGGCCATTGGCTTTCCGGTCAGCGGGGAAGGGTCAATAATCGCAAAGCCTTCGTCCAGTGCCATGACCGGCGAGATGCCGCGTGATTTCAGCAGGGCGATACCAGCCTCGGCACCATTGCCGAGCACTTCCTCGTCATGGCCAAACATGATGAGGACGGTGCGCTTGGGCTGGAACCCGTTTGCGGCGAGTGCGTCAGCCGCTTCCATCAGGGCGACGAGGCTGCCCTTGTCGTCAAGCGCGCCGCGACCATAGACATAGCCGTCGACGATCTCGCCTGCGAAGGGCGCGCCGGTCCAGTCGCCCTCAGTGCCGATGTTCACCGGTACGACGTCCTGGTGGGCCATCAGCAACAGCGGGTCGAGCGAGGAATCTGATCCTTCCCATGTGTAGAGCAAGGACAGGGTACCGGGCACGAGTTCACGGCTCATGGCGGCGTGCGCGGCGGGATAGGTCGTCTCCAACCAGTCATGCAATTCCAGCCACGGGCCTTCCTGACCGACGCGCGGGTCACCGGAAGCGACCGTGATCGTGCGGAACTGGATGGCTTCGCTCAGATGGCTTGCGGCGCGATCTGCGGAGACCTCGGGCGCAGGGGGAAGCTCTACGCGTTCGCCCGTCGCCGCGCCGCCATATGTGAATGTGCGGAACAAGACCACCGCCACCAGAAGCACAATGAGCGCGACGACCCCCAACAAGATTTTCTTCAGCATTGGCCCATTTCCTCCCGGCACATCTTTTATCCGGTGTCAGGCCCGACCGGCGCGACGTCAACCGTTCCGGCAATAAAAAAATGACTTGGCCGTCACGTTTTTACCGGGCAGGCTGCGCACATGACTGACGCAAGTGGCCCGCGCCTGTCCCTACCGAGAGTACTCGCCTTTTCCTCACTCAGCGTCCCGCTGGCGGGGGTGGGGTTGCCGTTGGCCGTGTATCTTGCACCGCTCTATGCAAATGAAGTTGGCCTGGGCCTGGAGCTGACCGGCTTCCTGTTCATGGTGCTGCGATTCTGGGACATCCTGACCGACCCGGTGATGGGGTTCGTGGTCGATCGATACCGTAGCCCGTGGGGCCGTGTGCGTCATTGGATCGTACTGAGCGTGCCGATACTGGGGCTGGCGACCTATTTCATCTACATGCCCGAGCGCGGTGCAGGGCCAGGCTATTTCGTGGTCTGGATGCTGCTCTTCTATGTCGGTTTCACCCTGTTGCAAACCGCGCGGTCTGCGTGGGTGCCCGCCATTGCGACCGACTATGATGATCGCTCCCGCTTCTTCACATGGGCAGAAGTGCTCAGCATCATTTCGATGCTGGCCTTGCTGGCTGTGCCAGCGATCCTTGCTGCAGCTGGTGTCGAAGTGGACCGGTTCGGGCAAGTCGAGGTAATGGGCTGGGCGCTGCTTATCTCCCTGCCGATCGTGGCCTTCCTCGCCTGCACCTTCGTGCCGGACAGGCCCATGCGCGGCGACAAGGGCGAAGCAGCCAAGTTTGATCTGAAAGCCATGATCGCGGCGCTCAGGAACAGGTTTCTCGGCGTCGTCCTGTCCATGGAGCTGTTGGTCGGGACGGCCGTGGCCATTACAGCGTCGAACTATCTGTTCGTGGCTGAATACGTGTTTGGCCTGTCGGATTCCATGTCCAGCGTCGTGCTGATGATCTTCTTTTCTACGGCCGTTGCGGCGTTGCCCTTCTGGCTCAAATTCTCGGCGCGGACAGAGAAGAACACCGCTTTTCTGTGCGCGGTGATCATGGGGATGTCGAGCTATGTGATCTACTATCTTGCCGGACGTTTGGGCGGAGGTTTCTGGGCGCTTCTGATCGGGGCGCTTGTCAACGGTGCGGCCTTCAGCGCGCCCGTCGTGATCGCGCGATCAATGGCGGCAGACGTGGTGGAATACCAAGCGGCGCGAACCGGGGAAAACCGCGCCGGGATCTACTATTCCCTCCTGACAAGTGCCTACAAGATCGGCAGCAGCCTGGCGTTCGGTGTTGGATATTTCGTGCTGGGACGGGTGGCCGGGTTCCGGCCGGGTGCGGAGAACTCCCCCGAAGCCCTGCATGGCCTCCTTCTGGTATTCTGTGTGTTGCCGGTCATCCTGTACGGCCTCGCGGCGCTTGTCGCATCACGCTACACGCTGACCCGGGCCATGCAGCGGGATATCAGCAAGAGCCTGGATCCGCGCGGGCCGGAAATGCTGGACTAGAAGCCGCCGCCTTCTGCCAGCCACTCGGCTTCTTCCGCGGTTGTCTCACGCCCAAGCGCCTTGTTCCGGTGCGGGAACCGACCAAAATCCTGAATCACCTTCAAGTGCTGGTGGGCATAATCCAGCGTGCTTTTCGCGAAATCCTTGAACTCTGGACGCGCATCCGCGACCAGTTCTTCGAACATTTCGACGCAATGTTTCTGGTCTTCCAGGGATTCCGAATGTTCCAGTGGCAGGCAGAGAAAAACGCGCTCTGTTTCGCTGAGGGATTTGTGCTCATTCAGCGCGAGGCCGTCCTTGCACATACGAAGGGCGAGCGAGTCCTGATGGAATGCGCGCGCATCCCCCCGGAACAGGTTGCGGCTGAACTGGTCAAGCACAATGATTGCGGCCAACCGTCCGCGCGGGCCCTCGGCCGCCCAATCATCGGCGAAGGGCATGTGCGAAGTATCGTCCAGCAGGCCCAGAAACCGATCCCGAATTTCGGCATCGGTCTCGTCCGATTTGCCGAACCAGAGCTTGTGCTTTTCCTTCAGGTTTTCGGCAAAATGGCGCGTATCGCCGATCCAGTAGGCCAGCACATCTTCGGGGGTGGGTATTTTCGTCATTCGGCAGGTCTCCGGGCCACGATCATGTAGTTCACCTTGGTGTCGCCAGAGAGCTTCCAGCTGTCGGCCAGCGGATTGTAGGAGACACCAATGGCCGGTTCGGTGACGAGGCCTGCGGCTGTGAGTCCCGCATCGGCCTCGTCCGGCGTCACGAATTTCGACCAGTCATGTGTGCCGCGCGGCAACCAGCCCAGCACGTACTCGGCACCGATCACGGCAGTGGCCAGCGCCTTGGCGGTGCGATTCAGTGTGGCGACAATCATCAGGCCGCCCGGTTTCACGAGACCGCCCGTGTCTTTCAGGAATTGGTGCGGGTCAGCGACATGTTCGACAACTTCCAGATTGAGCACGATGTCGAACAGGGGCTCTCCGCTTTCAATCAGGCCTTCGGCTGTGCCTGCGCGATAGTCGATGTCGAGGCCTTGTTCGCTGGCATGCGTCATCGCTGTCTTGATGTTGGCCTCCGAGGCATCCACGCCGGTTACCGACGCGCCCAGCCGTTTCATCGGCTCGCAGACGAGCCCGCCGCCGCACCCGATATCGAGCAGTCTCAGGCCGTCCAGCGGGCGTCTGGCCTCCGGTGCAATCCCGAAATGCTTCTCTGCCTGGTCACGGATGAAGCGCAGCCGCACGGGGTTGAATTTGTGAAGCGGCCGAAACTTGCCGCGGGGATTCCACCAATCTGCAGCCATCGCTGAGAACTTGGCAACTTCGTCCGGATCGATGCTGGGTGTGGCAGGCGCGTGGTCTGCCGTGTCTTTTGCTACTGTCATAGTTCAAGAAACCTGTTTGATCCGGGCGTGAACACCCCCTATGAGGGCGAATATAGTGGGATATCCCAAGAAAACGACAGGATATGGGGCGAAATGGCGCGCACGGTTCTGAAATTTGGCGGCACATCCGTAGCTGACCTAGATCGCATTGCGAATGTGGCGGACATCGTCGCCGCACGTGCGGAAAAAGGTGAGCGCATGGCGGTGGTTGTGTCCGCAATGTCGGGCGAGACCAACAAGCTGGTGGGCTATGCCGAAGGCGCTGCGGGCGATGCCCTTCCGCGCGAGCAGTTTGATGATGAGTATGATGTGGTCGTGGCCTCGGGTGAGCAGGTGACGGCAGGTCTTCTCGCCTTGGCGTTACGCCGGCGGGGCCTGAAGGCGCGCAGTTGGCTCGGATGGCAATTGCGGCTGAAGACAAACAAGAGCCATGGCCGCGCGCGGATCATGGGCTTTGATGATTCCACGCTGCCGGACGCGATTGATGCCGGCGAGATTGCCGTCATCGCTGGATTCCAGGGTGTGACCGACGATGACCGTGTGGCCACGCTTGGCCGGGGCGGTTCGGATACCAGCGCCGTGGCGGTTGCCGCCGCGCTTGAGGCAAGTGTGTGCGACATCTACACAGATGTGGACGGCGTCTACACCACCGATCCCCGGATTGTGCCCAAGGCGCAGCGGATCGAGAAAATCTCGTTTGAGGAGATGCTGGAACTGGCATCCCTCGGCGCCAAGGTTCTGCAGACCCGGTCTGTCGAGATGGCGATGAATCACAATGTGCCCGTAAGGGTTCTGTCCAGTTTCCTGAAGCCGGGCGAGCCGAACCCCGGAACCATTGTCTGCTCAGAGGAAGAAATCGTGGAAAAACAGGTTGTCAGCGGCGTTGCCTATTCCCGGGATGAAGCCAAGGTCACGCTCTATGGAGTGCCGGACAAGCCGGGTATCTCCGCCAAGATCTTCTCGGCCCTCGCCCGCGCTGGGGTGAATGTGGACATGATCGTCCAGGCGCAGGCGCGCGGGCCGGAACAGGCCAACATGGTATTCACCTGCACCGACCGGGACAGCCCCATTGCACGCGACACACTTGAGAGCATGCATGAGGAAATTGGCTATGAGCGCCTCGAAGTTGTGCGCGACGTGTCGAAAATTTCCATCGTTGGTGTTGGCATGCGTAGCCATACCGGCGTCGCAGAGACAATGTTCAAGGCCCTGTACGAGAAGGGCATCAATATTGACGTGATCTCTACTTCGGAGATCAAGATTTCAGTACTGATTGGAGATGCCTATACTGAGTTGGCCGTTCGGGCCCTCCATACGGCATTCGGCCTTGACGCTGCCTGATAGAGGCTGCGACATACGGGCTGACCATGCCTTATAATCTGCCCGCGACGCGCTTGCTGATGAACCGGCTCCGCCAGGTTATGGCGGAGGAAGGCGAAACACGGTCTCGGCTCGACAAGGTCGTGCGCCTGATCGCCTCCACCATGGTGGCAGATGTCTGTTCCATCTATCTCAGACTGCAGGGCGGCGCGCTGCTCCTCATCGCGACGGAAGGTCTCAAGGCCGATGCTGTCGCGGCCACACGTCTCAGCGTGAATGAGGGCCTTGTCGGCCTGGTTGCGCGCCGCGCCGAGCCGATGGCCATTCAGGACGCGCCGCGCCACCCCTCATTCTCCTACCGTCCGGAGACCGGGGAAGACCCGTTCCACGCCTTTCTCGGTGTCCCGATCCTGCGCGGTGGCCGCGTCATTGGCGTGCTTACGGTTCAGAACCGGACCGAGCGGGCCTATGATGATGAGGAAATCGACAACCTCCAGACAATCGCCATGGTGCTGGCCGAGATTGTCGATCGGATTGATCCCGATGCGCTGAACAATGGCGGTAATGAGAAGCGAGAGCGCAACACGGCATCCTTGACAGGACGCGTGTTTTGCGAAGGTCTCGGTTATGGGCGCGCTGTGTTGCACGATCCGGTCGTGCCGGCCGCGAAATTCTTTGCGGCGGATCAGGTGACCGAAAGCAAGCGCCTGTCCGAAGGCATGGCGGAGCTGAAGGCCTCTATCGACCGCATGATGGCATTGGATGGCGCCGCGCTGGGCGAAGACCCGCGCGATGTGATGGAAACCTATCGTCTGCTGGCACATGATCCGTCCTGGGCCGAAAAGCTGCAGGAAGGCGTGAAGTCCGGGCTTTCCGCTGAGGCGTCGGTTGACCGGGCGCGGCGCGAACACCGCGCACGTCTGCAAAGTGCGCGCGACCCTTATTTGCGCGAGCGGCTGCACGACCTCGAAGATCTCGACAACCGGCTGCTACGCATTCTCGGCGGGGAAGAGGGCAAGCCCCAGATCAGCGAGGAGCGCAGCGTGCTTGTCGCGCGGCGGCTTGGACCGGCAGAACTGCTGGAATACTCCAACACCGGCCTCAGGGCGATCCTGATGGAGGAGGCAGCCGCCTCGTCTCATGCGGCCATCGTTGCACGCGCCCTTGGTATCCCGACATTGGGTGGCATTGCCGGCCTGACCACACGCATCGACCAGGGCGATTGGGTCATCGTCGATGCCGAGGATGGCACGCTTCATATTCGCCCGGATGACTCCCTGTACGATGCGTACAAAGGGCGGGTTTCGCTGCGTTCAGAACGTCAGGCGGGCTATGAAGCGCTGAAGGATCTGCCAGCCCGCACGACCGATGGCACGGAAGTCTCGTTGATGCTGAATGCGGGGCTCGACCTCGACATGGACATGATGAAACAGGCAGGCGCTGACGGCGTAGGCCTGTTCCGCACTGAATTTCAGTTCCTCGTCTCGGAATCTCTGCCCAAGCTGAATGACCAGATCGACCTCTACAAGCGCGTTCTGGACAAGGCCGATGGCAAGCCGGTCATCTTCCGCACCGTGGATTTGGGCGGCGACAAAGTGCTGCCCGCGCTGAACTTGCAACGAGAAGAAAACCCGGCACTGGGCTGGCGGTCGATCCGGTTCGCGCTGGACCATAAGGGCTTGTTCCGGCGCCAATTGCGCGCGCTGGTTCGCGCCGCTGGAGAGCGACCGCTGACCGTCATGTTTCCGATGGTGACCGTGGCGTCCGAATTCGAGGAAGCGCGAGACCTGTTGCTGACAGAGGTCGAATGGTCGGCAAAGCGCACGGGGCGCCGACCGTCACGCGTGGAAGTCGGCGTGATGCTGGAAACGCCAGCTTTGGCGTATGGTTTGCCAGAACTTGCCGGCAAGGCGGAATTCCTGTCGGTCGGGACGAATGACCTGATGCAATTTTTCTTCGCGGCTGACCGGATGACGCCGCATGTATCGGATCGCTACGATCTGGTGTCACCCAGCGCATTGCGATTCCTGAAAGAGGTCTCGGACGCCTGTAAAACTCATGGCATACGCATGTCCGCGTGCGGGGAAGCGACGGGATCAACCCTGTCTGCGCTTTGCTTCGTGGCACTGGGATTTACCACATTGTCGATGTCAGCGGGCTCTATTGGACCGGTCAAGCAAATGATACGGTCATTCGACTTGCAGGCATTCAGGCCAGACTTTTTGGCTGCTCTGGACGCCCCGAAGCAGGATTTCCGTAACCAAGTATTAGCCTTGGCAGCCGATCATGGGATTGAGCTTTCTGATGGTTAATATGGACTGGCCCATATAATAACCACATTCATGGACCAGAAATTGCGCTGCAGGGAGGGGACCCCCTCGCTGTATCGAAGAGCTGGAAGAATATGGCACACGACGACCTGACCCCTGAGCAAGACCGTGATGATGCGAGCCCTGTGGCATCGCAGGACACGTCTGCGAGCGTGTCGGAATCTGTGTCGAATGAGACGGAAATGACGCCGCGCGAACGCGCCATGGAGATTTTCCAGGCGCGCGAATTCGATGGCGAGCCGTTGCGTATGGGCCAGGTCCTGCGCCGTGTGCGGGAGGCTTTGGGCCTCGAAATCGCAGACGTGTCCCGCGCAACATTGATGCGCAAAGATTATCTGATGTGGATTGAGCGCATGGAAGTCGGCGAACTTCCACGTGGCGGCTATTTGACTGCGATCCTCAATACTTACGCCAAATATCTCCAGCTGCCGGAAAAGGAAGTTATCCGGATTTACAGTCAGGAATGCGGCGCTGTCGAAGAAGTGCACAGCGACGCCCCGGTCCCCAAGATTGGCCAGATCGCACCGGAAAAGGCCAAATGGCCGCTCGCGGTTGCTGCAGCCGCGGTCTTGGTAGCGCTGGGCGCAGGCGCGCTTGGCGTGTCGCAATTGGTGCGCCCGAATGTCGAACTTTCCGCCGAACCTGGTGTCGTCGCCGTGAATGGCGCGCGTGACAGCCTGTTCGCGGAATCCACGAAATCCGATCGCCCTGTCCCCAAGAATTTGCCGCTGGAACTGGTGGCGGTGAAGCAGGGCTGGATGGAAGTGCGCGGCGCTGATGGCACCATTTTCCGCAGCCGCGTTATGGCTGCCGGAGAAAGCTATTTTCCACGGCTTCAGGCTGGCTGGACCGTGTCTGCCCGCAATGGCGGCGCCTTTGAGTGGCGTGTCGGTGATGTCACGATCGGCCCTCTGGGCCCTGAAGGCGCCCAGGTGTTTTCGGCGAGCATTGATGACCAGATTGGTCGCGCCGCCGATGCAGCGGCCCCAGCCATGGCTGCCAATGGTGGCACCAAGGCCACCCGCTAGGCTTGCCATGAGCCGCCGGACCCGCCATGTGATCCGGGACACTCACCGGACAGGACCCCGCGCCCATGTCGCATAATCCAATCCGTCCCTGGCGTAACATCGAGCGCCGGAAATCCCGCCAGATCCGCGTTGGCAATGTGCTTGTGGGCGGCGATGCCCCGATTGCCGTGCAGACCATGACGAACACGCCGACCGAGGATGTCGCGGCCACGCTCGCGCAGATCGAGCGCGCCGCAGAAGCGGGCGTAGACATTGTGCGCGTCTCCTGTCCAACGGAAGACTCCACAGCGGCGATGCCGGAAATTTGCCGGGCGAGTCCCGTGCCAATCGTCGCGGACATCCATTTCCACTATAAGCGCGGTATCGAAGCCGCCGACGCTGGCGCGGCTTGCCTGCGGATTAATCCCGGCAATATCGGGTCTGAAGCCCGGGTGAGGGAAGTCGTGGCAGCGGCGCGCGCCAATGGGTGTTCCATCCGGATCGGCGTCAATGGCGGCTCGCTGGAGCGGCATCTGCTGGAAAAATATGGTGAGCCGTGTCCGGATGCGATGGTCGAATCCGCGCTGGACCATGCCCGTATCCTCGATGATCTCGGCTTCCACGACTACAAGATTTCGGTGAAGGCCTCAGACATGTTCCTGACGGTCGCGGCGTATCACCAACTGGCCGACGCAACTGACGCGCCGCTACATTTGGGCATCACTGAAGCTGGCGGTCTGCGCACAGGTACCGTCAAATCCTCTATTGGTATGGGCGCGTTGCTCTGGGCCGGCATTGGCGACACGATCCGCGTCTCCCTGTCGGCCGATCCGGTGGAAGAGGTGAAGGTCGGCTTCGAGATGTTGAAATCGCTCGGTCTGCGGACACGCGGCGTCAACATCGTGGCGTGTCCCAGCTGCGCGCGGCAGGGCTTTGACGTCATCAAGACCGTCGAAGTGCTCGAACAACGCTTGGCGCACATTTCCGAACCGATCAGCCTGTCAATTATCGGCTGTGTCGTGAACGGACCGGGCGAGGCAGCGCTGACCGATCTGGGCTTTACCGGCGGCGGCAAGGAAAGCGGCAAGATGTTTGTGTCCGGCCGCGCCGACCATAATGTCTCGAATGCCGAAATGGTCGATCACATTGTCGGTCTCGTGGAGCAGAAAGCCGAATCCCTGCGCCGCGAGCGCGAGGCGGCCGAGGTGGCAGCGGAGTAGGCGGTCACTGCATTTCGGCATTGTTTCCTAACCCTGTTTTCATGTCTCAACGCATAGAAGAACCCGCCCTGCGTTGCAGGGCGTCGAGGAGTATGTGTGATGCCGGATAGTTTTTCAGGGACCGAGACGGTCAGGAAGCCCAGTGTTTTCCATAGAGAACTGCGCCGTATTCAGGCATTCCAGCACCTGATTTCTCGCCAGGTAGACCATGAAGATGTGGTCGCGCATGTCCGTGATGATGGACAATTGTCAGGTCGCTATATCTTCATGATTGTCATGTCCTGCGCGATTGCGACCCTGGGCCTGCTATTGTCATCCCCGGCCGTAATCATCGGCGCCATGCTGATCTCGCCGCTGATGGGGCCGATCATGCTGTTCGGCTTTTCACTCAGCGAACTGAAACTTTCCTTCCTGCGAAAGTCTGCGGTGTCCCTGGTCGTGGGTGTGCTCAGCGCGCTCCTGATTTCTATACTCATTGTGAAGCTTTCGCCGCTGACAGATCCGACCCCGGAAATTGTGGCCCGGACCCGGCCGAATTTCTTTGACCTTCTGGTTGCTGTCTTTTCCGGCTTGGCCGGCGGCTATGCCGTGATCCACAGGAAAGGGGAGACGATTGTCGGTGTGGCGATCGCGACGGCTCTTATGCCGCCACTGGCGGTAACAGGCTACGGCATTGCTGTCGGCTCGCTCGCTGTGGCCGGCGGGGCCTTCTTCCTGTTCATGACCAATCTTCTTGCAATAGCCTTGTCCGTGACCGTCCTGTCCCGGATTTACGGGTTTGGCGACGAGGAAGCGGGCGGCAAGCGCGGCTATTGGCGATCGGCACTCGTCGTCGGCGTGTTCGCGGCCCTCTCGATTCCACTCGGCCTGGCTCTGCGCGACATTGCTTATGAGGCCCGGGCCACGGTGACCGTGCGGGACACGATCCTGTCTCCTTTTGCGGATGAACGGGCCCGGTTGGCAGACCTGGTCGTGACATTTCCGCGCGAGGCGCCGGTCGAAGTGGTTGCCACGGTCCGTGCACGGGAGCGTGTGGAAAATGCCGAGGCCGCGATCAGGGACCTCCTCCAAGAGCGGCTTGGTCGTCCGATCAGTGTGTCAGCCTGTACCAAGTCATGATCGACGAAGACAAGGCGCTGGAGCGGACTGAATTGCTGCAACTGGCGGATGCGTCGATTGCCGCACCGCTCCGGGCGCAGATGGCCCGACTGGAATCGGTGGCGCTGGTTCGCGAGCGTGAAGCCGAAATGCGCCAAGCCGCGCCATTTGCCGTTTCAGCAGCAGATGTAAATGCCGACGAGCGCAAGGCCATCTTCTTCGCCGAACCGGAAGCCGGCTTCACCATTGCCACCTATCGCGCGCTGGAGCAGGGCCTGGCCCGGCAATATGGTGACTGGTCGGTCCGTATCGTTCCTCCTGTGGGCGAACTTCCGCGGATCTCCTTCAGGGAGGGCGGCGTGGAGTTGGAAGACGGCGCGCTGCAAACGGTCGAGGATTGTGTGTGGGCCCTACAGCGATGGGGCGCCACGGACATTGCGGTTGTGGGCTATGCTTCGACGGCCGGGGAGTTGCAGCGCTTCAACAACCAGGCGCTTGCCTACCAGCGCGCCCAGGCGGTGGCCAACATGCTGGCGGAGCGGGGGTTTGTGGCCCGCGTCACGGGTGAGTATCGCGTAGTCAACCAGCGCCAGGATGAGCGCCAGCAAGGCTATCAGCGCTTCCAGACGGTTCAGATCCGGCCTGAATAGTCCTGCGTACGGCCAAGGACGTGGCCTCTTCAAGCTTGCGCATACACGGGCGAAGGGAAGCCTTCACCCGGGGAGGTGATTGCGCCTGTTGGGAGCGCAACGGGGCTTATGATGGCCCGCGGTCTGATGGCGACTCCCACCATCATGTCATCGCGGCCATTGATCCGGCGGCCAAAGCCGACTTAATCGCTTAATGACCCCTGACCTTCTTCTCCTGTTTGCCGATCGGATCGGCGTGTTCGTCTTTGCGATCTCTGGCGGCATTGTCGCCGTGCGCAAGCAAATGGACATGTTCGGCGTCATTGTGCTGGCTTTCCTGCCTGCGATTGGCGGCGGCACGCTGCGCGACCTGATCCTGTCCCAACCAGTCTTCTGGCTGGAGGACACGCAGACCCTCGGGCTTGCGGTCGCAGGAGGCTTCACCGCCTTCTTCTTTCATCGCTGGCTTGAGAATTTCCGGCCCCTGCGTTGGGCCGATGCGTTCGGCATGGCGCTGTTCGCGGTGACCGGCGCGGCGAAGGCCATGTCGCTTGGCTTTGGCTGGCCGGTCGTGCTGATCATGGGCACGATGACGGCAAGTGCAGGCGGCTTGCTCCGTGATGTCGTCGCCAATGAAGAGCCGCTGCTGCTCAAGAAGGATATTTACGCAACAGCCGCCCTGATGGGGTCGCTCGTCTATTTCCTGCTCAAGTTGAGTGCCGTCGAGGAGACCTTTGCCTTTGGAGGCGGCCTCCTCGCAGCCTTCATGATCCGCGCGCTGGCGATCATTTTCAAACTGTCGCTGCCGCGCTCGCCTTTCTAGAGACGGGCGACGCGCTGGCGGGCTTCAGCCCGAATAGTGGCCGCAGAAAGCCGACGCGGCGGATGGCCAATTCGTGCAACAGGGCACATCCGGCAAATGTGCCGCCGATGACAAGCGGCGCTTCGATCCCGACAGGCAGGTCCTGCCGGGTCAGCCAGTAGCCGAGCATGACGGTCAGCGTCTGGTGCAGGATGTACCAGGGGAAGATCGCCTCGGTCATGTAGGTCAGCGCGCGGCTGGGCCGGTTGAGGTAGCGTTCGGCGAGACCGAGCAGGGCTGCGATGGTGATCCAGGCATAGGCGAGGCGCGCAATGCGGGCTGGCCAGATGATCCAGTCCCAGTCTCCGCCCTCGCTGAGCATTTCCCAGTTTTCCCAGAGGACAGACAGGCCTGCGCCGAGACCGACCATCAGACCGACCGCAAAGGGCAAGACGCGGCGGATTGCGCTCCAGAAATGGACGTCCTTGGCCAGCAGGAAACCAATCATCAGCAAGGTCAGGCTGTGGGCGTGATTGGCCCAGTCCCAGGTGAGGTCGTGGGTAGTTTTGAAATAGGGATCGAGGGTAATGCGGTAGAGTATGTGGGGCAGTACGGGCAGGACAAGCGCCGCGGCTGGCCCCCATTTTCCGCCAAACAGACGCTTTGTAATCTGCGCACCTGTGCCGCCCATGAAGCGTGCGATCCGACCCGCAAATGGCGCCAGCATCAGCGTGTAGACGAGCAGGTACACAATGTACCAGAGATGGTTCCAGGTGGGGGTTGTGATCGAAAAATCCGACCCGAAATCAAGGTATTGAGGCCAGAAGGCTAAGAAACTGCCTGAAAACTCCCCGGATTCGACCAGCTGCAGCCAGCTTTGCGGCGCGACCACGACCGCCATGCCGAACAGGATGGGCAGGCCCAGACGTACGACGCGTTCCCGGGCCAGTTTCGAGCCGCCCAGCTTGTCGGCTGCAAAGCGTAGCGCCACGCCGGAGATGAAGAAAAGCAGCGCGAGGCGCCACGGGTTCAGCAACATCATCGCCCATTCGGCCTCAGGGCCTGCATGCACGCTTTTCACGTGCCAGCCCCAAGTCACGTAGAACATGCCGGAATGGTAGAGAATGAGCAGGCCAAACGCGATAATGCGCAGCCAGTCTAGATCGTATCGGCGCGGGAAGGCGGGAGCGTTGGGCATGGGTTTCTCCTGTGGATTTGACGCCAGCCTCTCGCGCGCCTGTCGTCAGGTCACGCGGATTGGGATGTTCGGTGGATGCAGGGGACGAATGACCCGCCAGAGGGGTGGGCGGCGGTATTCAGGGACGAAATCCTGAGATTTCTATTCCGGACTTGGCCGGGCTTGTGGCAGGAAGCGGGTCATGGAACCTCGCAAGCTGCATCCCGAGATCGAAGCTGACCGTCGCGCAGACCGGAAGACGTGGATCTATTTCGGATGCTTCTTGTTCGCGTCATTTCTCGTGGAGTCCTTGTCAGATCAGCATTTGCTGAATCGGGTTGGGGATCCGTACCCAAACCTGCCATGGCTGAGCCAGGCGACGTCGCATGGCGTGATCCTGGCATTGACGCCCTTTATCACTTTCATGCTCAGCCGGTTCCCACTCTCGGCGGGGCAGTGGCGCACCAATCTGCTGGTGCATGCAGCGGCGACAATACTGTTCTCGGTCGTACATATCCTGGCCATGGTGGCCCTGAGGAAACTGCTCACGCCGATTGTGTTCGGCATTCCGTATGATTTCGGGCTCTCGAATGTTTCGGTCTGGCTCTACGAATACCGCAAGGATGTGCTGAGCTATTCGCTGATCGCTGCGATCTTCTGGATGAACCGACTGGTCGAGCAACGCGCACTTGATTCCCGGGTGGCGCAACGCGACGCAACTGATTTGCATCGGCTGACACTGAAATCCGGTGGGCGTTCCTATTTCGTGAATGCCCCGGATGTGATCTGGGCCAAGGCGGCGGGCAATTACGTCGAAGTTGTCACCAAGGGCAAATCCTATCTGGCGCGCCTGACGCTGACAGAGCTGTCACGTCTGTTGGATGCTGCTGGCGGACGGCATGTGCGGGTGCACCGCTCACACATCGTCAACCTGGACCATGTGCAGGCAATTGAGCCTACCGGCGAAGGGGATGTGACCCTGCGGCTGGACACGGGCGACGAGGTACCGGGCTCGCGGCGGTATCGCGCCCAGTTCGAGCCGGAACGGGTGGCCTGACCACTTTTCCGTGAGGGGGTAGGCGGCCGGATAAATGCCGCTAGGGTGCCGGAACATTTTTCTCGGAGAGGTCCATGCTCAACGTGTTTCGTGCCCTTGTCTGGTTTCTTGTCCGCGTGCCGCTCTTGTTGCTCATTTTTGTGACCGCGCTGATCATGAGCAGCTGCACCATGCTGGGCCTGAATTATGCGAGCCTGGAGACGGCCGACAAGCCTGTGCCCCAGCCTGAACTTAATGTGGCGGCGATTGTAAATGAGCCAGCTTACCGATCAGACGTTATGCAGGGCTTTGAGGACGTTCTCTACGGGCCATGGCCGGAAGGACTGCCGATCGAATGGGGTGAGCCACGTCTGGTCGATGCCAATTTGCTTGGCGGAAAAGGACGGCTTGAAGAGATACCTGTCACGATCGGTGAAGGTGAGGGTGCGAGCCAATTCTGGTTGGCTGTAGCCACTCCCGCCGGGGATGGGCCATTCCCGCTTGTGATCAGCCAGACCTTTTCTTCCAACTGCGCGGCCTTTCCCGGTTACCCGGTCACCGCGACCGACGGAACGATCTGCGAGGGCAGCGAGATGGAGGGTACATTCGGCTTCATCGCGACCCAGATCTTCGGCACATATATCGCCAAAGTGCCGCTCGACCGCTTCATGGATTCGGGCATTGCCTATGCGAGTTTCTATGGGTCGGATTTTGTGCCGGATCGCCGCACTGAAGCGCCGGGCGTGATGGCCAATCTGGGCGGGCCGATCAATCCAACCAGCACGTTGATGGCTTGGGCCTACGGGTATTCGGCCGCTATGGACGCGTTGGAGGGACGCGAAGCGATCGATTCCGACGCGATAGTGCTGTTCGGGCATTCGCGGTTCGGCAAGGCTGCGCTGATCGCGGGCGCCTGGGACCGGCGGACTGACGGGGTCATTGCGCACCAGGCCGGGTTCGCTGGCGCATCGCTCTCGCGTTCGGAAACAGGTGAAGGATTGAAGCGTATGGCAGAATCCTACCCGCACTGGCTGGCGCCTGAAATACAGGATTGGCTGGATCGGCTGGACGAATTGCCGGTGGATCAGCACCAATTGCTGGGCCTGTTGGCGCCAACCCCGGTCTTGCTGGGCAATGGACGCCGCGATGTCTGGTCCGATCCGAATTCCTCCTTTCGCGCAGCCCTTTCGGCTTCAGACGTTTATGAAGCGGCGGGTGAGCCGGGATTGCCAGCGGGCGGCATGAAGCAGGATTTCGTTCCAGAGGCGGGGATTGCGTGGTGGCTGAGGCCGGGCGGGCACAGCATTGTATCGGAAGACATCGACACGTTCATTGCTTTCGTTCACGCACAGTTTCCTGAAGCCTCTCGGACGCAAAGTGCTGTTCATGCTGCAGAATAGTGCCTAAGCTCCCCTCAATTAAAAAAGCTGTGGGAGGCCAAAATGCCAATCAATGTCGAATTTCTCCATCCTGTTCTTGCGCTTATCGTATGGACGCTGATCCTCTGGTTGTGGATGTACGCGACGCGTATCCCCGCTATGCAGAAGGCTCATATAAACCCGGACGACGCCCGTCATCCAGGCACCTATGGCGATAAACTGCCGGCGAATGTCCGGTCTGTGGCGGACAATTACAATCACCTCCATGAACAGCCGACCATTTTCTATGCCCTGATGTTCTTTGCGGCCTTGACCGGTGGTGGGGACCATCTCGCGACGCTGATTGCCTGGATTTATGTCGGCCTGCGCGTTCTGCATTCCTTCGTCCAGATCCTGTCGCCGAAAGTGGTTTTGCGGTTTACGTGTTTCGCGCTCGCCTCGATCACGCTGATCGTGCTGGCCGGTAAGGAAGTGATCCGCATCCTCCTCTGACTTAGGCAATCACAGCCGAAGGGACTTATCAGGTGGCCAAAAGCGCTCTAAAGGGCGCGGATGGCTACTCTTTCCCTTTCCCGGCTCCAGCAGGTTGTTGATCGTTTCGAACAGGTCGAGGCGCGCATGGGCGCGACGACCGAAACCGATGAAATCATCGCCCTGTCCAAGGAGCATTCCGAACTGAAACCCGTGGTCGACAAGGCGCGGGAAGTGATGACAGCGCGCAAGGGCCTGGAGGAGGCGCAGGCACTGGCATCCTCTGGCGATGCCGAAATGGCTGAACTGGCTCAGATGGAAATCGAGGACATCAAGGACCGCCTGCCGGACCTGGAGCAGGAGATGCAGGTCCTGCTATTGCCGAAGGATGTCGATGACGCGGCCAATATCGTGCTGGAGGTTCGCGCCGGAACGGGCGGGGACGAGGCCGCCCTGTTCGCAGGCGACCTCTACCGCATGTACACACGCTACGCGCAGACGATGGGATGGAAAGTCGAAGTGGTCGACGCGTCCGAAGGCGATGCCGGCGGCTATAAGGAAATCGTCGCCAATATTGCTGGCGACGGCGTGTTCGGTCACATGAAGTGGGAAAGCGGTGTGCACCGCGTCCAGCGTGTGCCAGCGACCGAAACGCAGGGACGCATTCATACGTCGGCCGCGACTGTGGCTGTTTTGCCAGCGCCCGAGAATGTCGAGATCGAAGTCAAACCCGAAGACATCCGTATCGACACAATGCGGTCTTCCGGTGCGGGCGGCCAGCACGTCAATACAACGGACTCCGCGGTGCGTATCACCCATCTTGCGACCGGTATCATGGTGACGAGTTCGGAAAAGTCCCAACACGTGAACCGCGAGAAGGCGATGGAACAGCTGAAGATTCGCCTCTACGAGAAAGAGCGCTCCGAGCGCGATGCTGAACGCGCCGAGGCGCGCGCCAGCCAGATCGGCACGGGCGACCGCAGCCAGAAGGTGCGGACCTATAATTACCCGGAAAACCGGGTCACGGATCACCGTATTGGCCTGACACTGTATTCGCTCGACAAGATCATCACGGGCGACAAGCTGAACGATGTTGTCGAAGCGCTGATTACGGAAGACCGGGCGCGCAAGCTGGCCGCGATGGAGGCGAACTAAGCTGCCTGCGAAGACATATGACACTTTACTGGCAGAAGGCGCGGCGCAGTTGCGCAAAGCCGGCATTGATACATCGCGGCTTGAAGCGCGGTGGTTGCTGGCCCATGCGGCTGGCTGTCAGTCCTCAGACCTTATAGCGCGAGGGGGAGGCAATGTTTCAGATGAAATCAATTCTGCATATTCCAACAGTATTTTGCGCCGTGCCGCCCGCGAGCCTCTGCAACACATCATTGGCTCGACGGAATTTTTCGGTCTTGAATTCCTGAGCGATGGGCGCGCATTGATTCCACGCCCGGACAGCGAAATTTTGGTTGAGGCGGCCCTTGCGCGCATCCCTGACAATGCACCTGTCTTCATTGCTGATCTTGGAACGGGGAGTGGGTGCCTGTTGTCCGCAATCCTCGCAAATCGACCGCTGGCGACCGGGGAGGGCGTCGAGGCAAGCCAGGATGCAGCGGAACTGGCGGAGGAAAACCTGTCCCGGCTCGGCCTTTCGGATCGCGCATCGATCCATAACGGCCCATGGTCCGATTGGCAGAAATGGGGTGCAGCGGACCTGATCATTTCCAATCCGCCCTATATTGTCAGCGCGGAAATGGCAGGCCTCATGCCTGAAGTTCGTGACCATGATCCGACGGCAGCGCTTGATGGCGGCCCGGATGGCCTGAATGCCTATCGGGAAATCGTTGGCCTTGCAGCGGGTCGGATGAAGCCCGGCGGCTGGCTCGTATTCGAGATCGGGTATGACCAGAGACTATCCGTCGGCGCCTTGCTGGAAACGGCCGGATTTGAAGCCATCACCTGTCTGAAGGATCTAGGCGGAAATGACCGGGCCATTGCCGCGCAACACCCTGTTGTGTAATACTTACATTTCTTCTTGGCGTATTGGGAAAGTCGCGCTAGAAGATTCTCGTGAGACGGCGACCACACACGGTGTAATTGCATGTCCCCCTCACAAGACTCGCGCAAATCAAGGGCTGGGGCCACTTTATCCAGAAGGCCAATTGCGCTGGGAATTGCCTGAAAACTGATCAGGCGCATGAAACGGGAAGATCTGCATGAAACGTTCACGCGGGCGCAATCGTCGCTCAGGCGGTAACAACCAGAACAGCCACAACAATCCGAATCGTCACTATGAAAGCGTCGGTCCGGATGTGAAGATTCGTGGCTCTGCACAGCAGGTTCTGGACAAATACCAACAATATGCCCGTGACGCCCAGACCAGTGGCGACCGGATCCTGTCTGAGGCGTATTACCAGTTTGCCGAACACTATCAGCGCATCGTGGCCAAGCAGGCGGAAGCGAAAGAGCGCTCCCAGCAGAATCGCAATCAGAATCGCGACAATCGCCGCGATGATCGCGATAGCAATGACAACAATGACAACAGCAATGCCGATGACGACAATTCGTCCAAGCAGGAAGCCGAAGTCGAATCGCGCAACAAGAACCGCAACGAGGATGACCGTTCCGATCAGGACTCTGACTCATCCAGCGATGCGAAATCCAACCAGGACGACGCGTCGGAAAATTCAGACAAGTCCGATGATGGCGATGACAAGGCTGACAAGCCCCGTCCGCGCAGTCGCCGCAAGCCTTACGCCAAGCGCGAAAAGGCCGATGATGCGCCAGAAGCTGAAACCGATGGAGTGCTGAAAACCGTCTCCCGTGGTCGTCGTAAAGCTGCGCCGAAGGGGGATGATGGTGCCCAGCCCGAAGAGGCTTCCGCCGAAACCACCGACTGATTGCAAGTCGTCAAACCGATTTGAAGCGCCCGGCTGCATCTTGCAGGCCGGGCTTTTTCTTGCGCGTATCGTGACGGTGCGGGCGGTTGCAAACCCATCAAGGCTTCCCACATCAGGAAAGAACCGGATACCGGCTGCCGCTGAGCGGGGCCATTGTCCACCAACTTCCATGATCTGCCTTTCAAAGGGGATGTAGATGAATATTGAACAATACACAGAGCGCGCTCGCGCGATCATTCAGGGTGCACAGACCGCTGCCTTGGCGAATGGCCATCAGGTTCTGACGCCTGCCCATGTCCTGAAGACCATGCTGGAAGACCGCGACCAGCTCGCGGTGAACCTGATCCGTGCAAGCGGGGGTCGTCCGGAACTGGTTGCGCAAGGCATAGACACGGCGCTTGGCAAACTGCCCAAGGTGCAAGGCGCAAGCTCTGGCCTGCGTCTCGAGCAGGCAGGGGCCCAGCTGTTCCAGACTGCCGAAGCGGACGCAAAGAAAGCTGGCGACAGTTTTGTCACCGTTGAACGCCTGTTGCTGGCAATCGCCAGTCTGAGGGGTGATCCGGCTTCTGACGTGCTGGCCAATGCGGGCGTGACCTCGTCTGGCCTCGAAGGTGCCATTGCCGAACTCCGTCAGGGTCGCACCGCTGACAGTGAAAATGCCGAAGAAGGCTATGAAGCCCTGAAAAAATACGCCCGCGATCTGACCAAGGATGCGCGGGAAGGCAAGCTCGACCCGGTTATCGGGCGCGACGAAGAAATCCGCCGTGCGATCCAGGTCCTGTCTCGCCGCTCGAAGAACAACCCAGTCCTGATTGGTGAGCCCGGTGTGGGTAAAACGGCAATCGCCGAAGGACTCGCGCTGCGCATTGTTAATGGCGACGTACCAGAAAGCCTGAAAGGCAAACGCCTGCTTGCGCTCGACATGGGCGCACTGATTGCGGGGGCAAAGTTCCGCGGTGAATTCGAGGAACGCCTGAAGGCCGTGCTGAATGAAGTTCAGCAGGCGGAAGGGGGCGTTGTCCTGTTCATTGACGAGATGCACACGCTGGTTGGTGCGGGCAAGGGTGATGGCGCAATGGACGCCTCAAACCTCCTCAAGCCTGCCTTGGCGCGTGGCGAACTGCACTGTATCGGTGCGACGACTTTGGACGAGTATCGCAAACATGTTGAAGGTGACCCCGCCCTCGCACGACGGTTCATGGCCGTTTTCGTGGATGAGCCAACCGTTGCCGATACAATCTCGATTCTCCGTGGCCTGAAGGGTCGCTACGAGGCGCACCATGGTATCCGCGTGTCGGACGCCGCGATTGTTTCTGCCGCCAATTTGTCGAACCGGTATATCACTGACCGGTTCCTGCCGGACAAGGCCATCGACCTTATGGACGAAGCCTCTGCGCGTTTGCGCATGCAGGTCGATTCCAAGCCCGAAGAACTCGACGAGATCGATCGCCGCCTCCTGCAATTGCGGATCGAGGCCGAGGCTCTGAAGAAAGAAAAGGATGCTGCTTCGGTGGATCGCCTCAAGACAATCGAGAGCGAGATTACGGATCTGCAGACAAAGTCTGATGAGCTGACGGCGACATGGTCCGCCGAGAAGAACAAGTTGAAGGGCGCTGCCTCCGCGAAAGAACAGCTCGACCGGGCCTATGCCGACATGGCGGAAGCCCAGCGCCAAGGCGACCTGACCAAGGCGTCTGAGTTGAAGTTCGCGACAATCCCGCAGCTGGAAAAGCTCATTGCCGAAGTCGAAGGCAGCGAGGATGATCAGGGAGACGGTGGACTCGTCTCCGAAGTCGTCCGCCCAGAGCATATTGCTGCCGTGGTCTCGAAGTGGACAGGCATTCCCGTCGACAAGATGATGGAGGGCGAGCGCGAGAAGCTGCTCAAGATGGAAGACGATTTGCGCAAGCGGGTCGTGGGTCAGGATGCTGCGCTGGAGGCCGTCTCCAATGCTGTTCGCCGTGCGCGTGCAGGCCTGCAGGATCCGAACCGCCCAATCGGCTCTTTCCTGTTCGTCGGCCCGACGGGCGTCGGCAAGACAGAGCTGACCAAGGCACTGGCCGAGTTCATGTTTGACGATGATACCGCGATCCTTCGGCTCGACATGTCGGAATTCTCCGAGAAGCATTCCGTCGCCCGTTTGATTGGAGCGCCTCCGGGCTATGTCGGTCATGATGAAGGGGGTGTGCTGACGGAGTCAGTGCGGCGCAGGCCCTACCAGGTGATCTTGTTCGATGAGGTCGAAAAAGCCCATCCGGACCTTTTCAATACGTTATTGCAGGTCCTCGATGATGGGCGCCTGACCGATGGTCAGGGCCGTACGGTCGACTTCAAGAACACGATCATCATCATGACGTCGAACCTCGGCGCAGACGCGCTGGCGAGCGGCGAAGAGGGAGAGGTGTCGGAGGCAGCCAAAGAGTCCGTCATGGGCGCTATCCGCATGCATTTCCGACCCGAATTCATCAACCGGATCGACGAGATCGTCTTCTTCAAGCGGCTGGGCCGCGGCGAGATCGACCATATTGTCGATATCCAGATGGAGCGCCTGGAAGCGCTGCTGAAGGATCGGAAGATGACGCTGCAGTTGAGCCTCGATGCTCGCAACTGGCTGGCCGCGCGGGGCTATGACCCGGTCTATGGGGCAAGGCCACTCAAGCGTGTCATCCAGAAGGAATTGCAGGATCCTCTGGCCCGCCTCCTGCTGGAAGGCCGCATCCATGATGGCGAGACCATCGAGATTGGGGTCGAAGGCGACCAGCTGTCCATCAATGGCGTCCCGAACGGGTTCGCCAAAGGTGCTGCAGCCCTGAACTGAAGGTTGATCGACCGAGAATTTTATGATGGCCTTTCTGTCACTCAGGGAGGCCATCTTGCATTTGAAAATGATATTGACCGCGCTCGGGGTGACACTGGCGGCCGCGTGCCAGACGGCGCGCGCGGACATGAACGAGATCGCGGAACTCTATGGTCGTGCGGACGGAATTGCTGAGCCGCAGCTTTCTCCTCAAGGCACGAAACTGGCCATTGAATGCGCCCCGCAGGGCTTGCCGTCGCTGTGTGTGTTTGACCTGACCGGGGCCACGGAGTCTGCTCTGATCGGCCTCGACTCCACGTATCGCCTGAAAGACTTTTTCTGGGTAGATGAAGCGCGCCTGATCTTTCGTTTCGGCATGTTCGAGCGCCTGCAGACTCAGAGCGGAATGCAGGAATTCGAGGCGTGGCGGGCCGTTTCGTATGATGTGAACTCTGGCGAATCCACCGTACTCATGAACGACACGCGGGGCATGGTGGACACGTCGAACATCGTGTCTCTGCTGCCCCAGGATGAGGGCAAGGTCCTTATCATGGGATGGATTTACGATAGTGGCGCGACTTCGGGTACGATCATGCCGACGAAATCCAACAAGGGCTGGATGCCCCGTACATTTGCGGTCAATCTGAAGAACGGAAAGACCCGGAAAGCTGAAACGTTCCCCAAACACACAGATCAGGTCGTTTTCGACCAGTATGGTCGAGAGGTTGCCCGTTTGCGTCGCGACATCAATCTCGGGACGTCGACCGTTTATCGCGGGCGGGATGAAATTTACTTCGAAGATGATGTGAATGTTCGTAATCTGCGCCTGATCGCGCTCGAAGAAAGCGTTGGAGACCTGATCGTCTGGATCGACAGGGGTGAGAATCGCGGCCTGAATTACATGTCGCTGCGCGACGGATCGATGTCTCCCGTCATGATCGGAGACAAGCGGGCCGGGGCCGCCGCGACGATCATCGATCCCTATACGGGCACATTGGTTGGGGTCGAATATGGTGGGGAATGGGATGAGCAGGTTTTCCTCGTGCCGGAACTGGATGCTGCGCAGTCCGCCATCGAGGCGGCCATGCCGGGCAAACATGTTACGATCACTTCCTGGACGGCCGACCGCAAGAAAGTCTCTGTCGCCCTGGCGGAGGCCGGGCGGCCGGCAGACTATTTCGTCTATGACTCTGCCGCCGGCACGATGGGGAGCATCGGCAGCGCCGGATCACATCTGGTGAACCGCCCTGTTGGAAATGTCGTTTCGATTTCGTATGAGGCCCGCGATGGCCGCACCATTCAGGGTTTCGTCACCCTGCCGCCCGGCAAGACGTTGGATGATGGCCCGTTTCCGCTGGTCGTCCTGCCGCATGGCGGCCCGGTAGCCCATGACACGGCCGAGTTCGACTGGTGGTCCGGCGCCTATGCCGAGGCAGGCTATGCCGTATTGCGCCCGAACTATCGCGGCTCGACCGGTTCGACTTCGGAGCATCGCTTCGCCGGATATGGCGAGTATGGCGGCAAGATGGTCGACGACGTGATCGACGGTGCGGCATGGGCCATCGCGCAGGGCATTGCCAAGCCGGACGGTTATTGCATCGCTGGCGGCAGCTATGGCGGTTATTCGGCCCTGATGGTGGCCGCGCGGGATTCCGGACGGGTGAAATGTGCTATCTCGGTGAACGGAGTGACGGATCCGATCCTGCGCCTGTCGGAATACACACCCGACAGCGATGCTTACAATGACTATGAATTGATGCTCGGGTCAGGCCGGTTTTCAGACGATGCCAGCCGCGCGGCCATCATGCCGGTCCGTCAGGCCGGGGCAATGTCGGCGCCGATCCTGATCATGCATGGCCGCGAAGACACGCGCGTGCCCTTCCGGCAGTTCACGCGGATGCGCGAAGCTACCGGAAACCGCCCGAACTTCACCTTTGTGGAGATGGAAGGCGAGGATCATTTCCTGCAGTCCACGTACGCACGTTCGGATGTGTTGAATCGGACGCTTACATTTCTGGAGGTGCATCACCCAGTGCAATAGCCGCAGGATACGCGGAGCCTCGGGAGCTCCGCGACATTCCTTTTACGGAGAGGGTGGATTGGTCAGCGAGCCGGTGCCTGCCATGAGCTGGGCGCCCTGGGCTGTGCGGATCGCGTCGATCTCGGCCTTGCGGGCTTCGAATTCGGCAAGCATGTCCGGCGTCTCAGCCAGCTTGCGGCCGGTCGGCAGTTTCAGGCGCATCGCGTTGACTGGCTTGCTCTTGATGTAGACTTCGTAGTGCAGGTGCGGTCCGGTTGAGGCACCGGTCGAGCCGACATAGCCAATCACGTCGCCTTGGCGGACCCGCTTGCCAGCGCGCACGCCTGGTCCGTAGCGGGACATGTGGGCGTAGGCGGTCTTGTAATTATTGGCGTGCTTGATGCGGACATAATTGCCATAGCCGCCATAGCGGCTGGCGCGCTCGACCGTGCCATTGCCCGCAGCATAGATCGGCGTGCCGGATGGCGCGGCGAAATCAGTGCCCTTGTGCAGGCGCGTATAGCCAGAGATCGGATGGCGCCGATTGCCGAAGGAGGATGACAGGCGCGCGCCATTGATAGGCGTCTTCATCAGGAATTTCGTGGCGCTTTCGCCATTCTCGTCGAAATAGTCAGCTACGCCGTCATCGCTGGGTGTGAAGCGATAGAAGCCGCGTGTCAGCGCCTTGCCGTTCAGTTTGGCGAAGACGAGGTCGCCATTCTTGACCGGTGTGCCGCGCTCGTCGACTTGGGTCTCATAGACCATTTCGAATGTGTCACCGGGATGTATCTCGCGCTGGAAATCCACGTCATAGGCAAACGCGCTGGCAAAATCGACAACCTGCTGGTCGCCGGCGCCCAGCTTGCGGGCGGCTTCATAGATTGAGGTTTCAATTGGGGCTGCAACGCGGTGATAAGTTGGGCTGAGGCGGGCTTTCAGCTCGCTGGCGGTCCAGCCGCTCTCGGCTGAGCGCGTGATGAAAAGATTGCGTTCGGCGTCCGCTTTGATGTTGAGCGCGGTCAGTTGACCATTGGTAATGAAGGCGTCGGCCTTGACCCCGGGGCGAAGGCGCCGCGGATCGAGGAATTCCTTCTCGTAAATCGTGTGCAGCGCAGCGGCAGCATCGGATGGCTCGGCCCCAAGGCGCGTAACGAGTTCCGTCAGCGTTTCGCGGCTTTTCAGCGTGCCGCTTACGCGGTTTGGAATGCCAAGGCCGGGCTCGAATTCGGTTGCAGACAAGAGTGTTGTGGCGAGGGGCGGCGGGGCTGGCGATGCATGGGCGGCGCCCATTCCGACCGGCTCATTGGATGGACCGACCGTTACAAGGCCCAGAATGGCCGAAACCGATCCCAACAGACCCAATACGACCAGACTCTTCACGCCATGCGAGACCGTTCGGCCCGGCTCGGCAGTGTTTGTTTCGACTGTTTTCACGTCATGCACCATGGCGCGATCTCCCTCACTCCAGTGCCACCCAGCACCTATGTCTCTCAAGACTGTGAATGTCAGAAGGACCTTTTATACCGTTTACACGTTAAGAAACGACATTCTTGCTCAATTTGGCCTTCTTGCTTTCCTACAAATCCTAGTAGCCAATCAAAGCAAGAAGCAAGCCGGAACCGTCAGTGAATACGCCACATTACAAAGATTTAGAGGTTGAAGGCTCGAAGGCGGGCACGCGCCGCCTGAATTGGGGGCGTTGGCTGCTGGTCGCGATCCTGACCCTGTTCCTGCTTTTTGGTGCACTCGGCTGGCTCGGTCGCAAATACATTGCCCAACAGGCATTGGCGCAGTGGTGCCATGACCAGTCCCTCACTTGCCAGGCTGATTTCAAGCGCCTTGGGCCTGGTGGCGCGGTGATTACCGGAGTCCGCATCAAATCCGGCGACGAGACGCCCTTCATGGCAGACGAAGTAATTGCAGACATATCCTGGAAGGGGCTGGTGCCGTCTCTCGGTGCCGTATCGGTTATTGCGCCGGAATTGCACGGCACGTTGGATGATCGTGGTATTCGCTTTCATGGGCTTGAAAATCTGGGCGGGTCTGGCGGGGACAGTGGCAGTCCGCTGCCTCCAGTGAAGATTACCAAGGGCCGCGTCTTGCTGGCCACAAGCGCCGGCGACATCGGGGCATCGGTCGATCTGGAAGGCGAATTTCCCGAATCCGGCACATTGCAGATGGTACTCGACCCGGTGTCCCTGTCCGGTCCGGACGGCACGCTGGTCTGGTCGGAAGGGCGAGTCGATGTCACCGCCAGCGACGGTCAGCTGGAAGGCGAGGCTTTTCTGGATCTTGCCGAGGCCGATATACGCGGCGTTCAGGCGCGAAACGTTCAACTCGACGCCTTGCTGAATTCCCCCTTCGACGGAGCCGGTGACACACAAATTGTCTGGGACGGACATGTCGCCAGCGTCTCCTGGAGCGGATATGAAATTTCCAATGCATCGAGTAGGGGGCGTGCCATTTTGGATCGTCTGCCATCCTTTGAGATCGACTCGATTTTGAATGCGCTGGTTGAGGCCTCTGCCGAGACTGATGCGTCGAAAGTTTCCGGCAGCGCATTTGCCGGTCGCGACATGCAATTGGAGTTCGATCTTGCGGGCGAAGCGGGGCACGTCATCGGACCTGTACTGGCTTCTGCAAGCGACCTGGACGTTCCTCAGGGCCGCACGCAACGTGCGTCGATCCGGGCAAACTTGGACAGGACGGTCGCGGACGGCATCGGCTTCAAGGCCGATGTATCGACGTCCGGGACATCGTTGACTGCCGCGACAACCGACCAGTTGCTTGAGTTGGTCAATCTGCCCGACATGTTCGCGGCCCATGAGACTAGTCTCACGAGCGCGCTGCGTCGAGCGCTAACGGCCTTCAATGCGTCGGTTACGGTCGAGGCTCAGCACAAGGCGGACGGATGGGCCATTTCGGCGGATGGGCCGGCGCAGCTCAACGCACAATCAGGGCTGGCGGCAGACATCTTGCCTGGCGCTAACGGAAAATGGCTCTCTTGGATGGGCCGTGATCGATCGGTAGCAGGTCAGCTCTCTTTGAAAGGCGGCGGTTTGCCAGCCCTTACGGCAGACCTTCAGGTCCAGATGTCCGAAATGGGCCTGTCGCATTTCAACGCGACGGATCTGAAACTGTCCTCCTGGTCGGCAGGTGGCAGGACTCTCTCAGCGGATTTGAAACGGATTGACTATCAACGCGTCGGCGAAGGGGAGATAGCGCTTGAGACATCTGGCAAGATCGGCGTCTCGGGTAATGTGTCCGGCTTTGATCTCGACTCTTCCAGCCTGTCCGGTCAGTTGCTGGTGTCGTCCGACAAGGCGGGGTGGCGGATATCCACTCCGGATCGGTCCTGCCTGTCACTGGACAGCCAGGGCTTGCGGTTCGGATCGGTCAGCCTCGGCGCTTTCCGCACGCCGATATGCCCGGAAGGGAAAGACTTCATCTCGCCGGGGGCCGGATTTGCCGGGGCCACAAAACTCGGAGACTTGGTGGTTCCGGTCGCTTTCTCATCGAATGCCGGGACGGTCAGCTTCACAGATGCACAGATTGACTGGACGGGCGGAAAGACTGCGAGCGTCTCGGCGGTGTCAGACTCTGTCTCATTGGCCCTTGGCATCGGTGAGGAGACGCTCAGCATTGATGGCGACGGACTGAGGCTGGGCATTGCCACCCGTCTGAACGCCGCGCCCGCTCTGTCGGCGCGACTGGGGGCAACCAAGTTCAACGGAACGCTTGTGCCCGCCAATGTCAGCTCCAGTGATTTCCGCTTCGACGGCACAACGGGCGAGGGTGGTGTGAAGGGGAGTATGAGCGCCGACGGTGTGATTATCCGCGACTATCGCGATGACCCCCTCTACCAGCCGCTGACAGCGGACCTGGACGCAACCCTCAGCGGTGCCGATTTCAGCATGTCCGGGCCTTTGCGGCTTGCGTCAAACGGCATCACCGTTGCGGACACACTGCTTCGCCTCGACGTAACGAAGCTGAGTGGCATGGCGGCGCTGGAGAGCCGTGACCTGCAATTCGAGCCGGGTGCCCTGCAGCCTTGGCGCCTGTCAGACCGTTTGCGGGGCGTTTTCACGGATGCGCGCGGCGGTCTTGCTGCGGCGGCGCGGTTTGACATTGTTGGAGGCAAGATCGAAGGGACAGGGGAAGTCTCGGTTTCCGAATTCGGTTTTCAGACGACACGGCTTGGCCGGGTGCAGGGGGTCAACGGCAACGTCGCCTTTAGCGAATTGCTGGCCCTGACCACCGAGCCAGGACAGACCATCCTCGTCGAGCGTCTCAACCCCGGCGTACCGCTGGAGAATGGCCAAATCACGTTTCAGCTGGTCGAGGGTACGCAGTTCAAAGTCGAGTCGGCTGCGTTCCCCTTCGCCGGGGGGACACTGGCATTGCCGCCCTTTGTCTGGTCGCTTGGCGGCGAGCAACAGAACATTGAAGTTACGGCAGAAGCAATCGAACTCGCGAAACTGGTCGAGGTTTTGAAACTGCCCGACACACGAGCGACCGGCACTGTGTCCGGCAGCTTTCCAATCGACATTGACGGCACAGATATTCTGGTCCGCGATGCTCGGTTGAGAGCCGATGCGGATGGGGGCTATATCTCCTATCTGGGCACGGCTGCGGACTCTGCTGGCGCAGCAGACGAAAACGCAAAAATGGCCTTTGAAGCGCTGAAGGATTTCGATTTCACGGTCCTTGAGCTTGGCCTTGACGGCAACGTCCGCGATCGGATGACCATTTCTCTCATTCTGGAGGGCAAGAGCCGGAAGGGGATCGCGTATGGTGACGGAAATCAGGTGCTGACGGGGCAACCCTTCCTGTTCAACATCACGGTTAACTCGGCACTCGGCGAACTCTTGCGCAACACTCAATACTATACGAGCCAGAAGGGGCTGACCAACGCCGTTGTCGAGCAGGTGAAAGCAAAACGACTGGATGAATCTGAATAGGACACAACCGCCAACTTCATTGACGTTAAGGTGGCGTGTGTCATGTTCCCCATTGAACCCTGAGGAGCGAATCCTGATGAATTATTCCAAAGCCTTGCTGGCTGGCGCGGGCATTGCGGCACTGGTCGCCTGCACGCCGACCGTCCGCATTGAACCGTCCGACAAGCCGATCAAGATCGACTTGAATGTCAATATTACCCAGGAAGTCCGCGTGATCCTCGACAAGGAAGTCGAAGACCTGATCGCGGACAATCCAGACTTGTTCTAAACTCGCGAAATCTGGAGACGAGATGATGAAATCCCTTCGCACTTTTTTCGCTGCCCTGGCCTTGGCCTTCGGCCATGCCGCGATGTCGCCAGCCGCCTTTGCGGGTGATCCCGCCATTGATGCTGCCATTGAGGCGGGTGAGGTCGGCGAACGCATTGACGGTCGCCTTGGCGTTATCGGGTCGGCTGACCCGTCGCTCATTCGCAAGGTTCAGGAGATCAACAACAAGCGCGCCGCCAAATATGCGGAAGTCGCTGCTGAAACCGGCACGACGGTCGCTGAAGTCGCCCGCATCACCGGCGAAAAGCAGATTTCCAAACTGAGCCCTGGCCAATGGTACATGGATGCCAGCGGCAGCTGGAAGCAGAAATAGCTTGTTTCCAGCGCCGTCAGGCGTAGGTGATCAGACATGTCACGCAAGCTGATATTCTGGATTGTAGCCAGTTTCGTGCTCCTGGGGCTGATGCTCTGGGGCATTTCGCTGTTCTGGGAAAGCAATGCTGACGGGCTCTCAGGGCATGGCTGGATCGCCTATGTCCTGGGCGGCGTCATGACGCTTGGCCTGTCGATTGGCCTGTTTCTGCTCACCTTCCACAGTGCGCGCCACGGCTATGACGATATCGACCGTCCGGAAGATGCAACTGAGCAGAATGTTGAATATCGCCAATAGTTCATACAGCCTTGATTGACACGCCGGGCGGCTCACACAATCCTGCGCAAAATCTGAACTCTAGAACGGGGCTCCACTACCCATGATCGATCCTGCACGCCTATCCGCGTACATCGCATCACGCATCTGCCACGACCTTGTTTCGCCCGTATCTTCGGTCACGAATGCGCTCGATCTGTTGAACGATCCGGGTGACATGGAAATGAAGGCGCAGGCTCAGGACCTGCTGCATGATGGAGCCGAGAAGGCGGGCGCTCGGATTCAGTTCCTGCGCTACGCCTTTGGGTCGATTGGCTTGAATGCGGGCGCGGCCGACATTCATGAAGCGCGCAAGATCACCGAGAACTTCGTGGCCAGCCACCGGCCGAGTATCGAATTCGATATCCAGACCGACCATTTGAGCTTCTCGCATGTTCGGATGATGATGAACCTCGTAATGATGGGCATTGACTGTCTGCCGCGCGGCGGCGTGATTCATGTGCGCATTCGCAATGAGCAAGTGGGCCTGACGATCACCCTGACCTGCAAGGGCAATCGGGCGCGCCTGCGCCCTGACATCGCCAATGGTATCAAGGGAATCGAGCCAGAGGATGGCTGGCGTCCGGAAACCATTCAGCCTCTGTTCTCGAAGATCATCTGCGATGGCCTCGGCGGCGAGTTGACCGCCAGCGAAAGCGAAGAGACGGTCATCATCATGGCGGCGGGCATTCGCGCAGAGGGATAGTGCTGGCCCGAAATTTACACTTTGGCAGGACTTTCTTAACCGGGGTCGGCCAGATTCGAGTCCGAACCGCTGCGCACAGGATACATCATGAAAACCTGTCTGATCGTTGATGACTCCCGCGTCGTCCGGAAAGTGGCGGCGCGCATTGTGCGCGACCTGAAGTTTGATGTGCTGGAAGCCGGCGATGGGGCAGACGCCATGCGCCAGTGTCGCCAGAAAATGCCCGATGCGATCCTGCTTGACTGGAATATGCCAGTCATGAACGGCTTGGACTTCCTGCGTGCCTTGCGCCGCGAAGAAGGCGGCAAACATCCGCTTGTCGTGTTCTGCTCCATTGAGAATGATGCTGAACACATAAATGAAGCGTTGAGTTCAGGCGCTGACGAGTTCATCATGAAGCCATTCGACGCCGATATTCTGGAAAGCAAATTTGCGGAAGTCGGCCTGGTCTGAAGCATTTCTTAATAAACCGAGCCCTATGGGTAAGGTTTATGGGCAGAATGTCCGATTCGGAGTGTTAGATGCAGGAAGAGGTCTTCAACGAGTTGGCTGAGCTGGCGCTGAAAGGCTCCGGTCAGGCGATTCCGAAATCCAAATCCTATCTGATTGAAGCCCGGCTTGCGGCAATCGCCCGCCGCGAGGGCTTTGGCACTATGGCGGATCTCGTCCACTGCCTGAAATCGCGCGCCAATCCGGTCTTCGCGGCCGAAGTCGCATCCGCGTTGGTGTCCAAGGACACCTGCTTCTTCCGGGACCGCGACGCGCTAAAACGTGTTGTCGACGACATACTGCCGAAACGGCTGAAGGCGTCCAATACGGGCCGTCTGAAAGTCTGGTGCGCCGGGGGCAGCACGGGCCAGGAAGCCTATTCCCTGGCGATCCTGCTGGAAGACGAATTGCCTGCCAGCCTGCGCGGCGCAAAGATCGACATTCTTTCGACTGATATCTGCAAGGTCTCCACCGAGACCGCTCGCGTGGCGCGCTATGGGCACTACGAGGTTCAGAAGGGGCTGTCGATCCACCGACTCGTCAAGCACTTCACTCGTCTCGAAACCGGCCAGTGGGAAGCGTCTGAAGCCTTGCGTTCGCGCGTGAGCTTTCGCCAGCACAATCTGCTCGAGCGGGCAGACGGGCTCGGAAACTTCGATGTTATCCTCTGTCGGAATGTATTGTCCGGAATGGCGCGCGCGTCCCGTACCAAGGTGATTGAAAGCGTCTCAAAGCAAATGATGCCCGGCGGTATGATTCTGCTCGGTGGTGGCGAAAGTGCCATCGGCCTGACCGACAAGCTGGAGCCGGCTCGCCACTTCCGGGGCGGTTGGGTTGCTGCTGGAACGGCCAACGCTGAAGCATCTGCAGCCTGACCCCCTCGCAATTTGGCGCGTCTCGCGCTATATGTCCCCATTCCTGAAACTGCTCCGGGCCTTTAACCCGGTTGGAGTGAGACATGACTTATGAATTGCCGCCGGCCTGGGATGGCCGTGTGAACTCTCTTGGATTTGCCAAACCGCCCGCGGAAACGCGCGTCGTCGCTGCCATGTCGGGCGGAGTCGACAGCTCTGTCGTGGCCGCCATGCTGAAGGCGCAGGGCTACGACGTGATTGGCATCACGCTACAGCTTTACGATCATGGCGCTGCCATCGAGAAGAAGGGCGCCTGCTGCGCCGGGCAGGACATCCATGATGCCCGCAACGTATCCGACCAGATCGGCATTCCGCACTATGTACTCGACTACGAGTCAAAGTTCCGCGAGCAGGTGATGGAAGACTTCGCCGATACCTATCTGGCCGGTTCGACACCGATTCCATGCATTCGCTGTAACCAGACGGTCAAGTTTTCGGACCTGTTGAAAACCGCCCGTGATCTTGGGGCAGATTGTCTTGCCACAGGGCATTACATCCGCCGCACGGATGGTGACGATGGGCCGGAGCTTCACCGTGCCGCGGATGCGAGCCGTGATCAGTCTTACTTCCTGTTCGCAACGACGGCAGAGCAGCTGGACTATCTGCGCTTTCCGCTCGGCGACCTGCCGAAGACGCAGGTGCGCGAACTGGCTGATCAGTTCAATCTGCCGGTGGCTTCCAAGCCGGACAGTCAGGACATCTGTTTCGTGCCGGAAGGCTCCTATGCCACGGTTGTGGAAAAGTTGCGTCCGGGTGCCGGACGGGGCGGAGACATTGAACATCTTGATGGTCGCGTGCTCGGTCAGCACAATGGCGTGATCCACTACACGATCGGCCAGCGCCGGGGGCTTGGGGTTGCGACGGGTGACCCGCTCTATGTGGTCAAGATCGACGCGCCCAACCGCCGGGTCATTGTTGGCCCGCGTGAAGCCTTGATGACGTCCGGCCTGTTGCTGGAAGAACTCAATTGGCTGGGCGAAGGATCGCTCCAGGCGGCTGCTGATGCAGGGGTGCCCGTGCTCGTCCGTGTGCGGTCCACGCGGCCGCCCGTGCCGGCCCGTTTGGGGTGGAGTGATGGCGTTCCCGTGATCTGGTTCGATGATCCGGAAGAGGGTGTCGCGCGTGGCCAGGCCGCCGTGCTCTACGACGCAGAAGGCAGCACGCGTATTCTGGGCGGCGGCTTTATTCTGAAGCCGATCCCGGCCGATGAGCGGGTTGTTGCTGCCTAGCGGGGCTTTCGGGCGCCGGTCACGGACAGCCCGATACCACCGAGTACAATCAGCGCGGCAATTGCAAAGCGTAGTGTCAGATCCTCGCCGAGCATCGCGATGCCGCCAAGCGCGGCGAGGATCGGGACGCTGAGTTGTGCGATGGCCGCGGTGGCTGAGGTGATACGGGGCAGGATAGCGTACCAGAGTGCATAACCGAGCCCAGACGTAACAATGCCTGACAGGCAGGCCAGCAAGACGCCTACTGGGGTCAACTCTGGCCCGATGGCGAAGAGACCTAGCAGGCTGAGCGGAGCTGCCAGCGCGAAGTTTGCTGCGGTATCCTCGGTGGCATTTTGTGCACCGCGACCGAGGAGTGAATAGATTCCCCAACCGAGCGCCGCGATGCCCATCAACGCCGCGCCCACTGGGTCGACCGGAGCGGCGTCAGTCGGCCAAAGAAACCAGGCCAGGCCACCTGCCGCCACGAGTGCACCGATCCATTTCAGGGCCGGGACGTGCTCTCTGGCCAGCAGGGCGCCAGCGAACATGGTGATTTGCACACCGCCGAACAGGACCAGCGCCCCGACGCCCGTATCGAGCGACAAGTACGCAAACGAGAAACCGAGCATGTAAGCGAGCAAGGCGGCGACGCTGACCCCCCGCTTTGTAGACAAGAGAGCCGGACGTGTCGAAGACTGTGCGAGCACGATCAGGCCGAGAATGATCGCGCCGCTGAACAGGCGGATCACTGCGAAGCTTGCTGGATCAATCAGCTCGCCCGCGAGTGCCAGCCGGTTGAGCACCGAATTGGCAGCGAAGGCGAGCATGGCGAGCAGGGTGAGTGCGAACAGCTTCATGCTGCACCGCTCCGCCACTGTCGACAAAGTATCATTCCATCCAATCCGGCGGCGCGACTTTCGACCCATCGCCGCCCATGTCTGGCTGGGGGTGGCGCTCCAGAAGCTTCTCGACGATTGCATCTGCAACGCGGTCTGCCTCACGCAATGCTGGATAGCTCCATGTTTCCAATGTGCCTCCGAACCAGCGAGCGGCGCCATGATCGATCAGACTCTGGTGCAAGCTGTCGAATTTCTTGGAGCGACCTTCCAGACGCGCGATGTGGATTGGCAAATCATGCCAGGCCGCATCGGACAACATGTTGGCACTGTCCTCTGTCACGATGGCGCAATCGGAAAAAACCAGCCATGCGAGATAGGGATTGTCGCCATCTTCCGGGCCGGCCCAGAACCGGGCTCCGACTTCATCCGCCATCGAACGGAACCTGGATACAATCGGCACAGGCGTGCGGCGCGATGTTGTGATCCGCAGACGCCAGCCTTGCCCCGCCAGGATGCGAAGCTGGGATTCAAGACGCTCGGCAGCAGCATCGGTAAATGTGTGTGTGCGGGAGTTCCCCCCCAGAATGACGATCGCGCTCTTGTTGCGCTCGTCGGCCAGATCGGCAAAGGATTGGCCCGCATCTTCGATCAGGTCAGGGGCAAAATAGGATGGCGAACCGATCGTCTGAATGACGTTCGAGCCGTTTGTCTCGTCATGCGCCGGTGTGACCAGAAGGTCGAAGTTTTCTGAGGGAATCCTTGGGTCGAGGATTTGGACGGTCAGCGTTTTTCCGCCGGACAGTTCCCGCACGGCACGAGTCAGGGCAGCTGAACGACGGCCCGCAGCAATCCAGATCGTTGGCCATGGAGGGGATAGCAGGTCGCGCTGATTCTTCGGCAGGGAAGCTAGGGGAGACGGCCATTTGTCCGCAGGCAACAGGGTCCACGGCAAGCGTGGGCTCAGCGTCAGAGGTTCGGAGCGGTGCGATTCACCATTAATGTGAGCAATCTGAATCCATCGCCGCGTATCACCCAGTGCCTGCAGCACTGCGCGAACCTGAGCGGCATTGCCTGCGCGGCCGTCCGAGACCGCCCAGACGGATGGTCCGAGCGACCCCGCCTCTGCCATTTACAGGTACTCGACCTTGGCAACTTCGTAAGCGCGCGCTCCGGACGGGGCGGCCACTTCGGCTTCGTCGCCTTCTTCCTTGCCGATCATTGCACGAGCAATTGGCGAGGTGACGGAGATCTTGCCGTCCTTCACATTGGCTTCGTCTTCGCCAACGATCTTGTACGTGCTCTCTTCTTCCGTATCGACATCAATCAGAGTCACAGTCGCGCCAAAGCGCACTTTGCTGCCACCCAGCTTGGAGACGTCGATCACGTCCGCGCGGGCAAGCTTGTCATCGATCTCGGCGATGCGGCCTTCGATGAAGCTCTGCTTCTCCTTGGCAGCGTGATATTCAGCGTTTTCGGACAGATCACCATGCGCACGCGCTTCCGCGATCGCCGCGATAATATTCGGGCGCTCAACGGATTTCAGCGTCTTAAGTTCTGACTGAAGCGCAGCATGGCCTTCAGCGGTCATGGGAATGCGTTCCATCTGTGTCACCTCTATTGTTGGCGGCAAGATCGTTGTCTTAATTGGTAATGGCGTCAAGTGGGGCTGATCAGGCCGATTGCAAGGCGCGCACCGAGATTTCCCGGTCTTTCATACTCTCAATGGCCTGCACCGAGGCAATCGAGGAGGCCAGAGTTGTGAAATACGGTATCTTGCGGTTTACGGCAGTCCGGCGAATGGATGCGGAATCTGCAAGCGATGCTGCACCTTCGGTCGTGTTGAAAACCAATTGCACGTTGCCATTGATCATGGCGTCCAGAATGTGCGGCTGGCCTTCGAGAACCTTGTTGATCCGGCTCACTTTCAGGCCTTCAGCCTCCAGAAAGGCAGCTGTTCCGGCGGTGGCGAGGATCGAGAATCCGAACTCCGTAAGCTTTCGAATCGCCGGAACGATGGCCTTCTTGTCGGAATCTCGCAGAGACACGAATACCGTTCCTGAGTCTGGAAGATGGACCCCGACGCCAAGCTGGCTTTTCAGGAAGGCCATGCCGAAATCATCATCCCAGCCCATGACTTCGCCGGTCGACCGCATCTCCGGGCCGAGTTGCGGGTCCACACCGGGGAAGCGGGCGAATGGGAACACCGCCTCTTTCACCGCCACGCGCCGAGGATTGGCCTGGGTCAGGTCGAATTCTGTCAGGCTCATGCCCGCCATTACCTTGGCCGCAATTCCGGCAATCGGGGCACCAACGGCTTTTGCAACGAATGGTACGGTCCGACTGGCGCGGGGATTGGCTTCCAGCACGTAGATTTCGTCATCCTTGACGGCGAACTGAATATTGATCAGGCCGCGAACTTTCAACGCGCGGGCAAGGGCAATCGTTTGCTCGGCGAGGCGCCCCTGAAGTGCAGGCGAAAGCGTATAGGGCGGCAGGGCACAGGCGGAATCGCCCGAATGCACACCTGCTTCTTCGATATGTTCCATGATGCCGGCGACGTGCACATTCTCGCCATCGCACAGCGCGTCCACATCCACCTCGATCGCATCGGACAAATATCGGTCAATGAATAGCGACGCATCGCCGGAATCCTTGGCGACGCTCAGGGCTTCGGCAGCAAATTTGCGCAGGTCTTCATCATTGCGGGCGATTTCCATGGCCCGGCCGCCCAGCACGAAGGAGGGTCGCAGCATGACCGGATACCCGATCTCGTTGGCTTTGACCTCGGCTTCTTCGACAGAGCGGGCCGTGCGGGACGGTGCTTGCTGGATGCCAAGATCGTCGAGCAGGGCCGCAAATTGCTCACGGTCTTCGGCGAGGTCGATGGAGGCCGGGCTGGTGCCAAGAATTGGCACGTTTTCCTGGTCAAGCGTGTTGGCGAGTTTCAGCGGCGTTTGGCCGCCGAATTGTACGATCACCCCGTTCAGCGTGCCGGCCGATTGCTCTTTGTGGATAATCTCCAGAACATGTTCTTCCGTCAACGGCTCGAAATAGAGCCGGTCAGATGTATCATAGTCCGTGGACACCGTTTCCGGATTGCAATTGACCATGATGGACTCGATGCCGATGTCATCCATCGCGAATGCGGCATGACAGCAGCAATAGTCAAACTCTATGCCCTGACCGATCCGGTTGGGGCCGCCCCCAAGGATGATCGCCTTGTTGCGATCTGATGGCAGCGCTTCGCATTCAGCTTCGTCGGCGCCGAACACGGGCTGTTCATAGGTGGAGTAAAGGTAGGGGGTCTTCGCGGCAAACTCGGCTGCGCATGTATCGATACGTTTGTAGACCGGGCGCACGCCGAGGCCGTGGCGTGCATTGCGGATTTCCGCTTCGCCCTTGCCGGCCAGCTTGCCGAGGCGCTTGTCAGAGAAGCCGAGCATCTTCAGGCGCAGCATGCCTTCATGGTCGTCAGGCAGGCCATCCTTCAGGATGCCAGCTTCAACCTCCATCAGTTCCGCGATCTGGCGCAGGAACCATTTGTCGATAGAGGTGATTTGATGAACTTCGTCCACGGATAGACCCTGACGCAGGGCTTGCGCCACCACGCGCAAGCGGTCCTGTGTCGGCACGCCGAGCGCCGTGCGCAAATCAGCTTCTGTGTCGAATGCGATATCATCAAGCCCGGACAGGCCGGTCTCCAATGAGCACAGGGCCTTCTGCAGACTTTCCTGGAATGAGCGACCAATCGCCATGGCTTCGCCGACGGATTTCATCGCCGTGGTCAGTACGGGGTCGGCGCCCTTGTACTTCTCGAAGGCAAAGCGCGGTATCTTGGTGACAACATAGTCAATTGTCGGCTCGAACGAGGCAGGGGTGACACCTGTGATGTCATTGTCCAGTTCATCGAGCGTGTATCCCACGGCCAGTTTTGCGGCGATCTTGGCAATCGGGAAACCGGTGGCTTTCGAGGCAAGCGCAGAGGAGCGCGACACACGCGGGTTCATCTCAATCACGACGAGGCGGCCATCCGCGGGGTTGACCGCGAACTGGACGTTAGATCCGCCCGTCTCTACGCCAATCTCGCGGAGCACCGCGATCGAGGCGTTCCGCATGACCTGGTATTCCTTGTCGGTCAGCGTCAGCGCCGGCGCGACCGTGATGGAGTCGCCAGTATGGACGCCCATCGGGTCGATATTCTCGATGGCACAGATAATGATGGCATTGTCCGCTGTGTCGCGGACCACTTCCATCTCGTATTCTTTCCAGCCCAGCAGGCTTTCATCGACCAGGATCTGCGCCATGGGGGAGGCAGCAAGACCGGACCGGCAAATTTCTTCATACTCTTCGACATTGTACGCAACGCCGCCACCGGTGCCGCCGAGCGTGAAGGCCGGGCGGATGATGGCGGGCAGGCCAACTTCGTCCAGCGCGGCCATGGCGCGCTTCAGGCCTTCGATCCGATCATACTTGCCGTCTTCACTCTTCGGAGACGCGATGATGGCGGCGCGGGGATTTTCGAGACCGAGCCGATCCATCGCTTCGCGGAACAGCTTGCGGTCTTCGGCCATCTCGATGGCTTCGGCCTTTGCGCCGATCAGCTCCACGCCATGCTTTTCGAGGATGCCGGCATAGTGGAGGTCCAGCGCGCAATTGAGTGCGGTCTGGCCACCCATGGTCGGGAGCAGGGCATCCGGCTTTTCAGCCTCGATAATCTTTTCGACAACTTCCGGCAGGATGGGCTCGATATAGGTTGCGTCAGCGAGCTCTGGATCGGTCATGATCGTTGCCGGGTTCGAATTGACCAGGATCACCCGGTAGCCTTCGCTTTTCAGCGCTTTGATCGCCTGCACGCCGGAATAGTCGAACTCGCAAGCCTGCCCGATGATGATCGGACCGGCACCAATAACCAGGATAGAGCGGATATCCGTGCGCTTCGGCATGTTGCTTTTCTCCTACCGGCCAAACGGCTGCTCCATAGCTGGGAGTCGGGGGCGGGGGCAAGACTAAAGGGGTGGGTTTCCGTTATTAGCTGCAATTGACTGTCGCGGGGCGATCAGGCTGCAAGCTCAGAGCGCTCCATTATGGACCGTCGAATGCTCATGAACCAGGTGCCACCCACCTGTGATTTTCTCCCAGACCTGAGAAACTGCCTGCGTCTGGTTCATCACCCCGTCTTCATGGGTGATGCCGCTCAGCTCGGTGAAGAAGTTTGCGGCGGCCATGTCTTGGGTGCGGCGCAAATTGATCGCGGATACGATGCTGATATGCCAGCGCTTGAACGTGTCTTCCAAAACCGGCTGCCAAAGCTGACGATATTGGGCAAGGTTTTGGCTTATCGCGACGTCGCTGCCAAAATCACTAAGCAGGCGGATACACCCAGAGCCTGTGAGGGGTATGGCTTCTCGGTCGGCATGGCCTCGCGGCCAACAGCTGTACCAGGCGCGGATCCTTTCACGGATCGCGCGATCATCTGGCGCAATCCACGGGTCGTCTGAAGCAGTTTTGTTAAGGGGCGTTACCCGTCCCATGAAGTCTCTCCTGTTTAACATAGGTAAAAGGGAAACGCGTTGTCGCGCAGGGCGTTCCGATTTTGGGCGGGGAGAGACCGGGGTGATTTGGCGGCGAAACTGTGCCGCGAAAGAAAAAGCCCCGCATCCAATGGATGCGGGGCTCACCATCACTTTAGTGCCTCGGCTGCTTACCAGCGCGTGCTGTCATTCGGGTAGCGGTCATAGATGTCCGCGCGGCCGTCTCGGTCGATGTCTTTTTCGTCAGCCTGGTCTTTCACGCCCGGCATATCGCAGTCTTCCGACTCCGTGCAGCCCTTTGCTGCGCCAGCAGTGCCGCCCAGAACGGCGCCAATCGCAGCCCCGCGTTGCGCGTCACCATCCCCGACATTATTGCCAATCACAGCACCTGCGGCTGCGCCAGCAGCAGCGCCATAGGCAGCGTTGCGTTCAGTGGTGCCAGTTTGGGTGCAGGCGGCCAGAGCGAAGGCGCTGGCGCCGATAGCGGCGAGTTTCAGATAAGCGGTCATAAGACATTCCTTTCCGTTGTGTACGGGTCAGAAACGTCTCCTTGGTGGCTTGGTTCCGTTGGATTTCCGAGGCTTACGGGATGGTAATACCGTTTGCTTGTCAGCTCCAGCGCTTGGCAAGTTTCTGGTCGGTCGAGCTTGCATCTTGCTTTGCGGCGCCTTGATATCCGGTAATCGTATCTGCCACGAACGGGTTGGTTTGACGCTCTTGGCCAAAAGTGGACAGCGGACCATGACCCGGCACAAACCGCATTTCATTGCCAAGTGGCCAGAGCTTGCCGGTAATCGAGTCGATCAGCTGCTGATGGTTCCCGCGCGGGAAATCAGTCCGGCCGATGGAGCCCTTGAACAGGACGTCACCAACAAAAGCGAGCGCGCCTTCTTTCTGATAGATCACAACATGGCCCGGCGTATGGCCCGGACAGTGTGCGACGCCGAATTTTGTACCAGACAGCTCCAACTCGTCGCCATCATGAAGATACTTGTCCGGAGTCACATTGCGGCCATCAGTGATGCCGTATTTGGCGCCTTGAGCTTCCAGTTCATCCAGCAGCCACTGATCGTCCTCGTGGGGGCCAATGATTGGACAGCCCGTGCGCTCCGACACTTCGGTGGCCGCGCCGGCATGATCCAGGTGGCCGTGGGTCAGCCAGACGCCGACAATCTTCACACCGAACTGCTCTGCTGCGCCCATCAATTTGTCGACCTCGCCGCCCGGATCGATGAAGACGCCTTCCATTGTGTCTGTGGACCAGATCATCGACGTGTTCTGTTGCAGCGGCGTCACGGGAATGATGCGAATTTCGAGCTTCGGCGGGGGAGCTTGGTCTGTCATGTCTCAGAAATAGCGTCCCGACATGGTTTCGTGAAGGTGCAAGCGTGCTTTCCCTCGCGGTTCTTCTTGGTTTAAACGGTTTACCAAGCAGATTTGACGGAGATTGCCCATGCGCCTGCCGCGACACGCCTATGGTCACAAGACGCGCAGTAGCGGGATTGGTGGCCTCTTGCGCAGCCGGTTCAGCCTGATCCTTGTCGGCTTGCTCCTGCTGTTTCTGTATTGGCAGGCCAACCAGACCGAAGTGCCTTTCTCGGGCCGCAAGCAACTGAACACCGTTCCGATCGAGAAAGAGGTGCAGCTGGGCCAGCAGTCCTATATCCAGATACTGAACCAGGAGCAGCAGCAGGGAAATGACGTCCTGTGCGCAGATGGCAACAATTGCGAAGGCACGGAGGCGGAATACACTCAGGCCGTTCGCGAGATTGGCGCACGCCTCCAGCGCGCCGCAGTCGAGCTGGAACAGGATCTCCTGCGCCAAGGCGCCTCCTTCACCCCGGTCGCCGACCAATTCGACTGGACCTACTATGTCGTCGATTCCGATACGCCGAACGCTTTCTGCCTGCCGGGTGGGTATGTTGCGATTTACACGGGCATTCTCGACATTACGGGAAACTATGATGGCAAGGTCGACGCCGAGGATATCAGCGATCTCGACAAGCTGGCCGTGGTGATGGGGCATGAGATTGGCCATGCCCTGGCCCATCATGGTGCTGAGCGGGTCAGCCAGCAACGCGTCGTCCAGTTCGGGCAGATCGCTGTCGGCGTGGGCCTTGGCGACATGGACGCCTCTCAACAGCGCGCCATCATGCAGGCTTTCGGCATCGCGGCCCAGGGTGGCATGCTCGCCTATTCGCGCAAGCATGAGACGGAAGCCGACAAGATCGGGCTCGATCTACTGGTTCGCGCCTGTTACGATCCGCGCGAAGCACCTGATCTTTGGGAGCGGATGGGTCAGATTGGTGGTGGCCAGCGTCCACCGGAGTGGATGTCCACGCATCCGGCGTCCGAAACCCGGGCCGAAAATTTCCGGAAATGGATGCCGGAGGCGATTGCGGAATATGAGCGTCGCTGCGAACCGCTGGGCTAGGCGCTGTCCTCGTCGCCGCGCAGGCGGTCAATAATCGCATCCCGCCAGCTTTCCGGCATCAGGAACAGTGCCCACGCGCCTGCCTCGTAATGTGCACGACGCCAGATATCGAGCGGATTGTACCCGCCATTGGGACAGGCGGCGAGCGCCTTGGCCTGCTTGCCCGGATGGCTGGCATAGACGGCCTTGGCGCGCAGGATATGCATGCAATTGGAGATGAAGACGATCTTCCCACTCTCCGAGGCGCTGGTGGTGTTGGCGAGGCTTTCCAGGCCGGAAATCGTATCGCGGCTCTCGACATCTGCGCTGACCTTCGCGGCCTGGCCGGACCGGCGCGCCGCGAGCAAGGCCATCTCCTGGCTGCCGAGACGGCCTTCCTGGGGGCGATGGCCCCCCACGACTTTCAACTGGTCCAGCTTGCCCGCTTTCAGCAGGGCGACGCCCTTGTCGACCCGTGCAGAGGCATCGGGCACATTGTCGGTATAGAAGATGATCCCGCGTCCCCCCGCCAATTTGCCAGTCTGGTCTGAAAGCCGGGTGACGCCCCAGAAAAGAAGCGTCGCGGCGAGATCTATCAAGACCAGCCAGATCAGCAGGGTTCGGATGCGTCGAATCACAGTCGCTATAATCACCAACTGGTGCCGGCCTGCTAGAGCCGGGCCGCAACAATGACTACATATTTGCAGTTTCAGCCGGTGGGGCCAGCCGGCTCCAGAGAGGCGAGATAATCTTTCACAGGCGTGGTGATCTGGTCTGGCAGGTCATCCAGCGCAAACCAGCCGCATCCGCCATGCTTTTCCGGTTCCATGACACGTGGTTCGCCTGACACGATGCGCGCAGAATAGACTGGCGCAACCCAATGCTTCCCGTCACCCTTGTCGATGGTCTCAGCAATGCAGGCGAGGCCGGTCAGCTCGATGGTGACACCGAGTTCTTCTTCGATTTCGCGCCGGGCGGTGTCCTCGGCGCGTTCGCCAAAATCGATCTTGCCGCCGGGCAGACCCCACGCGCCCGCTTCGGGTTGCTTGAGACGTTGGATAAGCAATATGCGACCGTGCGCATCGCGAATGGCTGCGCCGCAACCGGCGCCGGGAAGGGAGTTAGAATCAGTCATGCTTACCAGTTTACAGGGCCATGGCGCGGTTGGCAGGGCGAAATTGGAACCGTGGCCCGCCGGATCGCATTGCGTTTCTTCACAATTCAACTAGCCTTTGAGGCGCTACTGGAGATGTTTGGCAATGGCCTACACAATCACCCGCACACTGGATGGCATCACGCTCGAAGAAGCCGACAAGCGCACGCGCGCAGCGCTTTCTGGCCACGGGTTTGGGGTTCTCACCGAGATTGATGTCCAGGCGACGATGAAGAAGAAGCTGGATGCCGACATGGCCGGGTACCGCATTCTTGGCGCGTGCAATCCGGACATGGCCTACGAGGCCATCAAGATGGAGCCCAGGGTCGGCGCGATGCTGCCTTGCAATGTCATTCTGCGCGAAGTCGATGGCGGCATTGAGATCAGTGCGATTGATCCGGTCGCGTCCATGCAAGCGATTGAGAACACGGAACTCCATGCCGTAGCCGGGCAGGTGCGTGACATGCTGGCGGAGGCATTGGAGGCGATCTAGCCGATTAGAACAAGTGAGGGGAAAAACATGGCAAAAGTGATTGGGTTGGGTGGACTGTTCTTTCTTTGCAGAGACGTGGATGCGACGCGGGCGTGGTATACGCGGGTACTCGGTGTGCAGATTGACGAATATGGGGGCGCGAGTTTCTCCCAAGCGGATGCTGCTGCACGATTCCCGCAAGGTGCCCGCACGATCTGGGCGCCCTTCAAGGCAGGAAGCGACTATTTCAAACCTTCAGACAGCGACTTCATGATGAATCTGATGGTGGATGACCTCGACGCCATGATTGAGCAAATCAAGGCTGTGGGTGTTGAATTGGAAGGCGAGCCCATGACGGAAAGTTATGGAAAGTTCGCCTGGATCATGGATCCTGATGGCCGCAAGGTCGAACTTTGGCAGCCCATTGAGGCGCAACCCGCGACCTGAAGCGGTAAATCTCAGAACCAGCCAGCCACCCGTCCCCACGGGACAAACAGGAATGTGATGGTAAGAGCGGCGGCCGTTGCCGCGAAGCCGGCAAGCATCAGCGCGCCATCCTTGGCGACGAGTGCCAAACCGAACAGGACAATCGCAACACCCGGCGCTGCGACGGCGAACGGCACGAGTTCCAGAGGGATCATCAGAATAGCGAGCAGGGAGACTGCGATCGCGGCCAGATAGGTGGCCACACGTCCTGTCGCCCAAGCGAGCCGCTCGGTGATCATGCGATCAATGCGTTCCAGCCAGGGTTTCACCTTGTCTTCGGCTTCTTTGAGTTTCGAGGTTTCTATGGATCGTTTCTCAACGAAGGACGGCATCCAGATATGATCGGCGCCAAACAGAATCTGAATGCTGAAAAGCAGGATGATAACCCCGATCACCGCTGGCAGGCCGGGTATTCCGCCTAGCGGCGGCAAGACGACCAGAAGGCCCAGTAATGTGATGATGGGACCAAAGGATCGGTGCCCGAACATGTTGAGCAGATCCCCAACCGAAATCGTGCCTTCGCCACCTTCTTCGATGGCGGTCTCGAGTACGTTCTCCAGCGGATCGCTCTGTGATGCGGGCATGGCCTTCCTCTTGGTTACTCATGGTAACGCATCAAGTCGGCTTGGGTTCGCACTGCGCGTAAAAAAAAGGGCCGCCTGGCATGACACCAGAGCGGCCCGAGGAGAGGTCTGCTATTCAGGAAAGTGCGTTAGCGTGCGGACTTCTTGCACGCTTCAATATCGTCTGCTTCCAGCTTGGAATTGGAGTTTCCGTAGGAGATGATTTCGCCGGCCTTCTTCGCAATCTTCTTGCAATCGCGAACAGAGGCCTTCTTGCGGTCGAGGTCGCCTTTGCAGACAGTGCCTTCGCAAAGCCAAACGGTGCCGATGGCCACGACCTGGCCTTCGTCGACAGGGGCGGCTGTTTCGAAGGTGAATGTGTTGGCGAAAGCTGGTGCGCCGAGCGCAAGGAAGGCTGCGGCGGTGAGAGCGGAACGGATCATGGGAGGATACCTTTCGGTGGGTGGACTTCAAAACAGTGTCGGACCCTAAGCGTCCGTTCGCACTCAATAGCGATTACTGACGAAAACGTCAATCATTCAGCCTTTCTGGCCTTGGTGACTAGTTCGCGTCAGCCAGAATGCGCCTGTTCAGGCCAGAACGCGACACATAGGCTTCGGTGAGCTTCGGGTGGTCAATCTTGTTCACAGCCTGCGCGATAACCTGCGAGACGCACGAATCATCGACACGGGGTGCCTGCGAGACAGGGGCATCGTAGCGGCAGATGGAATCAGCCTGCATTTGCAGGGAATCCAGAACGACTCCGGCCCCGGCACGAGAGTGCAATGCGCTGTTATCATACTGGATTTCTGCTGACACAGTCTGGGCCGGATCGGCCATGGCAGGGGCGGCATAGGCGAGGCCGGCAAGACCGGCAGCGACAACGATAAGAGAGAGGCGGGAAGACGGCATGGGAGGAAACCTTCTTGCAGTTGCGGTCGGTGGTGACCGTAAAGACAGAATATGATCATTGAATAAAAAGTCAATTGTTCAATGATCATATTTTTGTTTCAATCCTGCCGTGGCGGCATAAATTGCCGCGCGGTTTCAGTGCGGTAGTCTCGAAGGTGGAAAAGAGATCGCCGCCGAGGCGACCGCCCAGGAGGACAAAGCATCATGGATTTCAATATCCCGCAGGACATCGCCGATTATCTGACCGTGCTCGACCAGTTCATCGAGGACGAGATCAGGCCGCTCGAACGGCAGGACGACAATATCCGCTTCTTCGACCATCGGCGCGAATGGGCCCGGACTGATTTCGAAAATGAGGGCCTGCCGCGGCCCGAATGGGAAGAATTGCTGCGCGAAGCCAAGCGCCGTGCCGACAAGGCCGGGCATCTCCGCTATGCGCTGCCCAAGGAATTCGGCGGTCAGGACGGCTCCAATCTCGGTATGGCGATCATCCGCGAGCATTTCGCCAAACAGGGCCTCGGCCTGCACAATGATCTCCAGAACGAACATNNCCATAGTCGGCAATTTCCCGCAGATCCTGATGCTGCGCGACTTCGCCCGGCCGGATCAGAAGCATCTTGCCGAAGACGCTTTGAACGGGAAGTTTCTCGCTTGTTTCGGCCTGACCGAACCTGATCATGGGTCCGATGCGACCCATATGGAAACCCGTGCGGTGCGCCAGAAGCGCGACGGCAAGGATGGCTGGCTGATCAATGGCGAGAAGATGTGGATCACCGGCATGCATGTGGCCACGCACATCATGATGTTCTGCCGCACAAGTGGTGAAGATGGCGACGCCAAGGGCATCACCTGTCTTCTCGTACCGGCGCGTGATCCCGGCGTCATCATTGAAGAATACATGTGGACCTTCAACATGCCGACCGACCATCCGCGCCTGACCATCAAGGATGTCTGGGTGCCTGAAGATGCCGTGTTCGGCCCGCCGGAAGGGGGCCTCGCCCTTGCCCAGCATTTCGTGCATGAGAACCGTATTCGCCAAGCCGCGAGTTCGGTGGGCGCCGCGATGTATTGCATCAATGAGAGCGTGCAATATGCCCGTGAGCGCAAACCGTTCGGCAAGCCGCTCGCGACCAACCAGGCGATCCAGTTCCCGCTTGTGGAGCTCGCCACCGAGGCCGAGATGCTGCGCCTGCTGATCTTCAAGACGGCCTGGGAAATGGACCAGATGTCCAAGCCCGACGTTGCGATCCATCTCTCCGACAAGGTCTCCATGTGCAACTACCGGGCAAACCGGCTCTGCTGTAATGCGGCCGACCGGGCGATGCAGGTGCATGGCGGCATGGGGTATTCACGCCACAAACCCTTCGAGCATATCTATCGCCACCATCGCCGCTATCGCATCACCGAAGGCTCGGAGGAGATCCAGATGCGCAAGGTAGGCGGCCACCTCTTCGGCTTCATGGGCCCCAACAAGCACGGCCAGGCCAAGGGCGAAAAAGACGCCAAGGGCAAGAGCACCGAGCCCACCGATTTTGCGGTGCGGTAGGCAGGTTCGATTTAGCTCTTAAAGCAGTTTCGTCTGTGCCATTCTAAGAATGCTGGATGCGGTTGCAGCTTTGGGCTTTCTGGGACGGTTGCTTTGCGGGTTGGCGACATCAGTTGCCACACTCGCTCTGTATCGTTGACCTGTCTCGATACCAAAATATCGAAGTCATTTGATAGGCTGATCAGGCCTCGATCAAACATCCAGTGGATCGTTCCGGATAGGGCGATACCATTTTGTATGTGATCAGGCCCACTGTGCTCAACCGGTTTGATATGTGCAGCCTGGACTTCGGCGCGTCCTCCGCCATTGATGAATTGCATCCCGGTGAAGGCGCAGTGCTTGTCGTATGCATGGATAACGGAGTTTCGAAATATCTTTTTACGGATTGGGCGTGACAAGATTTGTTTGAAGCGCTGACGGTCCTCATCAAAAATAAATGGTTGCGGCTGTTCACGAACACCGTCGGAAGGCGCGTTGTCGTCATCATCTGCATCGAACCTTGGGAGTTCGTCTTCCAAAGGGTTTCCTCTGTGGCAGATTCGAAAGAAGTCCTCATCTGAAACTTCGCGAACGGCCGACTGGACGTAGCCGGACGGTTTATTCGTTCCGGTGCTGAGCCGCGATTCCATGAAACGATTGCCTGTTCGGTAAGGAACAAATTTTTCGAAACCGAGATAGCTGCCGGGTTCCATGTACGCAAAATATAGACTTGGCTGTTTGGGGTCGGGCTGAACCCGGTCCACCTTTGCGATCGCACTATAGCCTGAGCTGCCCTTGCCCCCCAAAAGTTCGTTGTAAACGATCCAATCTCCTACGGTGCGCTCTACAGATTTGAGGTATCTCGCGGGAAAGTGGTACCTTTCGTGGGGGAGATCGTCATAAATCGAGCCGGGTCTGTGCAGGAAAACACCTTTGGCCATTCACTAGTCATCCTTGGTCGCGCACTTCCCTGGTATCTCACCAATTTTAAATCGCAATAGCTTCGCCTAACAAAACTCCCCTCCCGCGCGAATGGTTAATGATGGCGTAACTATCATTAGGCATTTCTCGTTTGATCCAGATTGAATCAGGCGGGAAGGGAGACGGGCATGTCTCTGCTCGAACGAGTAATTCGCGGCCATCGGTGCCGCTCGACGCACCATTATATCGCGATGGACGCGCTGTCGCTCATAGCCTCGGAGGAGGCCGACAAGTGGAAGGACCTGTTCCTGGTTCACCACGAGCACCTGCTCGAAGGGGCCAAGGCGCCGGATTCCAAGTTCAAGGATTTCCGCAACCATGTCCTGCACATTTCCGAAGGGGAGTGGGGCGGCGCGCCGGGCAAGGCGATGGAATGGTATGCGACGGCGGTCGACCATCTCCGTCGCAAGCAATGGAGCAAGGCCGCCTATGCGTTCGGCGTGCTGAGCCATTATTATGCCGATCCGATCCAGCCCTTCCATACCGGCCAGACCGAGGAAGAGGGCACGATGCACCGGGCGGTGGAGTGGAGCATCGCCAAATCCCGCGACAAGATTGATGCCCGCATAGAGACGCTCGGCTATCCGGATGTGCCAGTGCCGGACGGCGCAGGATTCATCGCCGACATGGTCCGCAATGGCGCGCGCCTGTCGCATCCCCACTATCAGACCTTCATTGACCATTATGATCTGGACGTCGGCGTGAAGGATCCGCCCGCCGGGCTGGACGAGACCATGTTCGATGCGATCGTGGAACTGGTCGCCTATGCCACGGCCGGATTCGGCGCGATCCTCTCACGCGGTATTGCGGAGGCTGCTGTCAGCCCGCCCAAGACCAATCTGACCCTTCAGGGCTATATCGAGACACTGGACATTCCGCTGCGCTGGGCAACGGCGAAACTGTCGGATGCGGCCGACAAGCGCACCGTGACGCGGATGTACAAGGAGTATCAGAAGACCGGTAAGGTCATCCGCACCCTGCCGGATGATGACAAGGAAATCCGCAAGCTTCACGCAAAACAAGTTTTGCGCGTTCCGCTGAAAGAGCTGAACAGACAGGAGATTGGCCCAATAGGTTCGAAGAACAAGGCGGTCGAGGAGCGCTTGCTGACCGCACTGATCGAGGATGAGGCCGAGATCGCCGCTGAGGCGACCGTTATTGAAGAGGATGCGGTCGAGGAGGCTGTAATCGAAGCGGCGCCAACCGACGAAACACTTCACCCGGCCGAAGCAGAAGTGCCGCTGGCCGAGGAAGCCCCTCCGCCGAAGAAAAAGGCTCCCCCAAAGGCAGAAGAAGTCTTGTTCGAGCCGGAGCCCGAGGCCGCTGCCCCCGCGCCGCTTGCTGATGATCTTGGCGAGGAGTTCGGCGACGTCGCCCGCCGCAGCCGCATCACCCGCGAGTCCCCCGTGGTCGAGGCGCCGAGCATTGGCAAGAAAACCGCCAAACGCCTGTCGCGCGCGGGGATCACCACGGTGGGTGACCTGCTGGATTGCGATACGGAAGAGACCGTCTTCCTCGTCGATGTGGCCTATATCGACATTGACACGCTGAACGACTGGAAGGACCAGACGATCCTGATGATGGAAGTGCCGGGCCTGCGCGTGCACGACGCCCAGATCCTTGTCGGCGCGGGCATCCGCAATCGCAAGGAACTGGCCGAGGCGCCTGCGCGCACCCTGTTCATGTTGGCGAGTGAATTCCTCCAGACGCCACAGGGGGACCGTGTGATCCGTGATGATGACTACCTCGCCGAAGAGGAAGTCGAACAATGGATCGATATGGCGAAGACGGGCAGCTAGAGCGGCGCAAACTCCGCCGTGAAGTGGCGCATCATGGGCGGCTCTTTCACGATCTTCAGGCCGCGAATGTCATCTTTGCGCTTCACGAGTTCCTCGAACACTTCGACGATATAGTCCGCATGCGACTGGGTGTAGACGCGGCGCGGCATGGCTAGGCGGACAAGGTCCATCCGGGCGGGTTCTTCGGTGCCATCCGGTTTGCGACCGAACATGACTGTCCCGATCTCACAGCCCCGAATGCCGCCTTCCTCATAGAGCGCGCAGGCGAGGGCATGGCCCGGATATTCCAGCGGCGGGATATGTGACAGCCATTCCCGCGCATCAATGAACACTGCATGGCCGCCCGCCGGCTTCATCACCGGCACGCCCAGCGCGTCCAGCCGTTCGGCGATATAGGCATTGGTGCGCACGCGGTAACGCAGATAATCCTCATCCACGATCTCGGTCAGGCCCTGTGCGATCGCGTCGAGGTCGCGGCCGGCAAGGCCGCCATAGGTCGGGAAGCCCTCGGTCTGGATCAGCCGCGTGCGGGCCTGTTCGGCCAGCGCGTCATCATTCAGCGCGAGCCACCCGCCGATACTGGCGAAGGCGTCCTTCTTGGCGCTCATCGTCATGCCGTCGGCCACGTCAAACGTGTCGCGCACGATCTCCTTGATGGAGCGATCTTGCTGGCCGTCCTCGCGCAGCTTGATGAACCAGGCGTTCTCGGCGAACCGGCAGCCATCAATGAAGAAGGGCTTGCCATGCGCATGGGCGATCTCAGCGGCGCCGCGAATATTGGCGAGGCTGACCGGCTGACCGCCGCCGGCATTGTTCGTGATCGTCATCATCACACACGGCACGGCATCGCCGCGCTCACTCATCAACTTGGCGAGGGCGTCCAGGTCCATGTTCCCCTTGAAGGGATGGTCGAGGGAGGGGATCTTGCCCTCTGCGATGGGCAGGTCCAGTGCCTCGGCGCCCGCGGCTTCGATATTACCGCGCGTCGTGTCGAAATGCGTGTTTGACGGAATGACATGACCGGATTTGGCGATCAGCGAGAAGAGGAGGTGCTCCGCCGCGCGCCCTTGATGGGCGGGGATGATGTGCTTGAAGTCCATCAGATCCTTCACGGCCGCTTCGAACCGGTAGAAGCTCGGCGCGCCGGCATAGCTCTCATCGCCAGTCATCACCGCGCCCCATTGCGCCGCGCTCATGGCCGACGTGCCACTATCGGTCAGCAGGTCGATCAGCACGTCATCCGAATGCAGCTTGAACAGATTGTAGCCCGCATCTTTCAGCAGTCGTTCGCGCTCGTCTCGCGTGGTCATGCGGATCGGCTCGACCGATTTGATGCGGAAGGGTTCGATAATGGTCTTCATCTGTCAGCACTCCTGGCTCTGAATGTCCTGGGGGGTGCCGACAACGGCGCACACACAGGACTTATCCTGCGCCGCGGTTGCCTCGTCTTCGTGACGCGACCGCGCTCAGCGCCTGTTGTGAGATGGGTCGAATATCACGTAGCCAGCCCACCATGCAAGATGCCGCGCAGGGCGCTCGTCAGTCGTCAACCACGTCCGACAGGGCCTTGTCCATTGCCAGCAGGGCCACGCCGAAGAACAGCATGTTGATCCCGGCCAATATGCCGATGGCCCAGGCCGCTGTGCTGGGCAGGCCGATCAGGATCAGCGCGCCTGCGATGATGCCGGCAAGGCCTGCTACGATCAGCATGGTCTTGCTGTTGCCGCGCAGACGCGGGCTGTTGGAGGCGAGGGCAAGCTGGACCCCGCCCTGAACCAGGAAGGATACGCCCAGAATGATGGTGAAGGAGATGAGCCCGATCCACGGAAAGACGAGCAGGCTGATCCCGCCAGCAAGAAAGAGCAGGCCGAGCAGCAAATGCTGCGTGCGCCCTTCAAGGCTCGGTCGCCAGGCCCACCAGAGATGCGCCGCGCCCGCAAAGATGATCAGATAGGCGAGAATGAAATTGTAGGAGAGCCCGGCAACATACGGGAAGAGGATTGCCAGCGCCCCGAGGATAACAAAAACGATGCCTGCGATTTTCATGTGATCCGCTCCCGGTCAAATTCAGACCAAGCCAGCTTATCATGTCCTGCCATGCGCTTGTACCGGACTGTGCCGTATTGACTACGCGCGGCGCGCCTGCATGGGTGTCTCGCCCGGACGCAAGGTCAGCACTTCAACACCGGTTTTCGTCACAGCAACCGTATGCTCGAATTGGGCGGAGAGCTTTCCGTCATTTGTCACCACCGTCCACCCATCAGCCTCGGTCGAAACCTGGCGTGTGCCCAAATTGATCATGGGTTCAATGGTGAAGACCATGCCTTCGCGCAGCTTGAGGCCGGTGCCCGGCTTTCCGAAATTGAGAACCTGTGGATCCTCATGCATTTCGCGGCCAATGCCGTGCCCGCAATACTCCCGTACGACAGAACAGCCATTTTTCTTGGCATGGCGCTCAATCGCAAAACCGATATCGCCAAGGTGCGCGCCGGGACGTACCTGTCCAATGCCTTTCCACATGGCTGTCTCGGCGATCCGAACAATTCGCTTGGCGGCGGCTGAGACATTTCCGACCATGTACGTCTTGCTTGAATCCGCGATGAAGCCGTTCTTTTCGAGGGTGATATCAAGATTGATTATATCGCCATCCCGGATGATCTCATCCGAACTGGGCACGCCATGACACACGACATGATTGATTGAGCAGTTCAGGACGAATTTGAAGCCATACTGCCCTTTGCTTGCGGGGCGGGCGCCGAGGTCTTCGGTGATGAAGCGGTCGACCAGATCGTTGACCTGTAGCGTCGACATGCCAGCCAGGTCCTGCTGGTCCAGCATTTCGAAAACGGATGCCAGCAGTTTGCCAGAGATGCGCATCAGCGCGATCTCGCTCGGCGTCTTTACCATGTCAGGCGACCTTCAGGTCGGCCAAGGGCGCATCGGCCGCTTCGAGCTGCATCTTCACAATGTCATTGAAGGAGAGCGTTGGATTGGCTTCGGCGAGCCGGCCGATTTTAATCCAGAATTCGGCTTGCGCATTGATGGATCGACACATGACCCCGCTCGCCCGCCGGACTTCTTCATGCAGGTCATTGTCGATCTTCACGATACCCATGTTTGCCCTCGATATGAATTATATACATACCGTATACGTTTTGTATATTCATGCGACAAGCGAGCCTGGACGCTTTATCGGGGCGAGAGGCCTGCCGCTGCATAGATTGCGTCGATCACGGTCATGTTGCCGATCGCGTCGGCGCCACCGGTCAGCGGCACGGCGCGTCCGGCCATCACGTCCATGACATGGGCCAATTGGTGCTCATAGGTGATCATGCCGTCGGCCGTCTCGGTGCGTTCGTGGCCGCCTTGCCGGATGGTGATCTGGTGGCCGCGATGCGGGTGTACCGGGTTCAGCAAGGAGACACAGCCATCCTTGCAGACGATTTCGAGCCTGATATCGCGGTCCACATCTTCTGCCATACTGCATTCCACAATTGCTGACGCGCCGCTCGAAAAACCGAGATGTGCCTTGGTGCCGATATCAACACCGGGCCGGTCGCACTGCGCACTGGCCGACAGCACATCGGGTTCTGCGTCCGCAAGGTTGCGGATCATGTGGACCGAGTAGCAGCCCAGATCCATTAATGCGCCTCCACCGAGTTCCAGCGTATGGCGCAACTCGCCCTCGCGATACGGGATCGACACATTGAACACCGCCTCCATGGTCTTGATCGCGCCGAGGTCTCCGTTGCGGACAATTTCCAGCACGCGCAGGAAAGCCGGGTGGAAGCGATAATGAAACGCCTCGATCAGTGGCTTGCCGGCCCGGTTGGCGGCGTCGACCATGCGCGTGGCTTCGGCGGCGTTCATGGCGAAGGGCTTCTCGCACAACACCGCCTTGCCAGCTTCCAGCGCAGCGATGGTCAGATCGGCATGGCGGTGCGGGGGCAGGGCGTTGTAGATCAGGTCGACATCCTTGCGGCGCACCAGCGCGTCGTAATCGGTCTCAACATGCGCGATGCCGTGCGCTTCGGCATAGGTGCGCGCCTTGTCCGCGTCGCGCGCTGCTACGGCGACGATTTCGCAATCATCACGTTTTGCAGAGGGCTCGATGATGGCCTTGGGGCCAATCTTGGCGGCGCCGAGTATGCCGATACGGATCATGAAAACTCCTTGGGACGTACGGATGAGGGGTCAAAGGTAAATGATTTGGGGCGGTTTGTTTACCCGGCCCTAATGCATCTTAACGCTCTTGGTCGCATTTGCCTTGCACAGCAATGCGCCCGGTAACCAAGCGGTAAGCACAATGAGGGTTAATGATAATTCCGAAGCCGTTAATCCTAGGAGTGCCATCGCACATGTTGAACGATCTTACAGCACACCTCGCCCGGCATAATGGCCTCTCGGAGGACGCGTCCCGACAAGCCCTCGGCATTGTCCTGAACGCAGCAGAGCGTCAGGATTCCCCCTTCGCCACGGCTATGTTCAAGACCATTCCGGGCGCACGCGCCCTGTCGGCCCGCACAGGCAGCACGATCGGCGCCCCGGTTGGAGAGATTGCTCGCCTGATCGAACAGACGCCCGGCGGCAAGCGCATTGTCGCGCAATCCATGATTTCCGAACTCCACAAGCTGGGTTTGGACCACAAGGCCATCGGCCTGCTATTGCCGAGTATTTCCACTTACATGGACGAGCACCATGCCCTGGTCGGCTTTGGCCATCTGGGTGACCTCATCGGGTCGGACCTCGACGCGGTCGCAGCTGCGGCCCAAGCCGCCTGATCTGGCTCGAAAGACAAGCTTTGGATGAGCCGCCGCGAGGGCGGCTTTTTCATGCGCGAAACTTTTTTCGTTTTCTGCGGAACCAAGCCAACTGAAGAGCGTAAACCTTGTATCTTGCAGGCAGACACCCCCCTGACACTGTCAGTTGCCTCAAGACGTTCCCAATATGGGGCCAAGTCGGTTCTCCCTCTCTTCCCCCCAACCGGCTTGGCCCTTTTCTTTTGGAACGGGCCTGTCTATGTGCAAGGCCAGTGATTGAGGGCTTCCACCACATGCAAGACGTAACCACTCTGAAACCGGACGAACGACTGGCGCTGGACCTGATGGCGGCGATACGTGCCGATGCCGAAGCGATCTGCGCTCCCAATCCGGTGGAAATGGTTTCTGTCACGATCGACGTGTCCTCTGAGGCGGCTCAAGGCGCCGATGTCACGTTGGAGCCCAAGGTTGACCGGCAAACTCGCACGATCCTGTTCACCGGCGGCATGGCCCGCCAAGGTGACAAGCCCCTGATGAAAGCAACTGCGGTCTACCGGATTTTGCCAGAGACGTAGCGGCCCTGTCGCAGCGTTTGCCGACGCGTTCCCATATACCCAAACCTATCCAGACGGAGAGTTTTTATGACTACCACGCTTATCACCGGTGCAAATCGTGGGATCGGTCTGGAGCTTGTCCGCAAGTTTCTCGCTCAAGGTCATGACGTGATTGCCACGGCGCGCGACCCTGAGACCTCAAACGAACTGAACGCGACGGGCGCCAAAGTTTATCCGCTAGAAGTGACCGATGCAGCTTCGGTGGCGGCATTGAAGGAAGCGGTCGGCGACCAGCCCATCGACTATCTGATCAACAATGCCGGCATTGGCAGTTTCGCTGCGTTCAAGGATCTCGATTATGACGCGTTCGCCAACATGCTGGCGGTGAACACGATTGCGCCGATCCGAATGATCGATACGTTCCTGGACAATATTGCGGCCAGCGATGTGAAGATGGCGGCCAGCCTGTCCAGCATGATGGGATCCATCGAGAACACGCAGGCGTCTTTCGGACTGATTTATCGCACGTCCAAGGCGGGTCTGAACATGGCCCTGCGTGCCGCCGCGCCCGAACTTGCGGAGAAGGGGGTGACCCTGCTCGCGCTGCATCCGGGCTGGGTGAACACTGACATGGGTGGCAAGCAGGCGCCAGTCAATCCGGCTCAGAGTGCTGCTGGTCTCTACACGGTCATCACCACGGCAGGGCCATCAAGCGAGCTGCGCTTCCTGGACTTTGAAGGCAAGACCCATCCCTGGTAGCGACTAACCCTGCTGGGGCGCAAAGCCGCCGAAATCCTCTGGCAATTTTACATCCGTATCAGCGCGCAGCCGGGGCAGGGCTTCGGGATGCTCGGCCTGAAGCCATTCGATCATCTGCTCACGGATCAGGCAACGCAAGTCCCAGGCTTTCGGAGACGTGCTGGCCGAGGCGAGCCCGCGCACAGTTACAGAATTGCCCGAGGCTTCGGTAACCTGCAGATTCACCACGTCGCCATTCCAGAGCGGGGTGGACTTGCAGATCTCTTCCAGCTTCTCGCGCATCCGCGCGATGGGTGCGTGATAATCTACCGTCCAGTAGACGCTGCCGATGATGGAGGCGCTCTTGCGGGTCCAGTTCTGGAAAGGCGTCTCGATGAAATAGGAGAGCGGCACGACGAGGCGTCGCCAGTCCCAGATCTTGATGACAACATAGAAGAGGCCGATTTCCTCGATCCAGCCCCATTCACCTTCGACGACGACGGCGTCATCCAGCCGGATCGGCTGGGTGAAGGCGATCTGCAGTCCGGCGATCAGGTTGCTGAGTACGGGACGGGCCGCCAAGCCGATGGCGATGCCCGCGATTCCGGCCGATGCAAACAGGCTGACGCCAATCTGCTTCACGCCGGGAATGACGGTGAGCGCGGCGGCGAGGGTGACGATTCCGGCAATGACGATCCAGACGCGGCGCACGACATCCAGCCGCGTGGCCGATTTGCGCGCTTCCAGATTGTCTTCTGCATCGAGGTGCAGGCCAGCCAGACGGCGTTTGATCAAGGCATCGACAATGGTGCCGACCAGCCAGCCAAAGGCGATGATGAACAATACGCCTGAACTGATCCCTGCCATTCGCTCGAGCCGGTCGCCTGAGACAAAGCCGTCAGGGATGTACTGAGGTAGGTAGGGCGTCGCAAAGACCAGCGCCGCGCCGGCCAGCGCAAACAGAAGGGGCGGGCGAAAGCGCTTCAGCCAGCGCGTATTCCTGTGGGCAGTGATCTTCGTCCGGATACGCAGGTTCCCTTCCAGTCGCTCGACGGGACTACGTCTCAGCCTGAGAAAGGTTTCATCGATTCAGCAAGTCACGTGCCCGGAATAGGTCAAGCCATTGCTGGCTTGCGCGCGGTTCGGTCAGTGTTTGCTGAAGTTTGCGGCAAGGATTCCCGTACTATTTTATACGTTCGACCCGGAATGCGATGCCGCCATCCAGTTTCATCTTGTAGCTGCCGAAGGCCGCTTCATAGATCTGGGCTTCGGTCTGGCCATTATTGCGCAGCGCCTTGGAATCGGTTTGCCGCCAGATCTGTCCATTTTCCAGCGTGATCACCAGATTTCCACGATTGCCGCGCACGGCTTTCACAGGGAGCGTTATCTCCTTGAGGCTCTGGTCGTCAGATTTGCCGAGCGTCAGAGAGGGCAGGGACGGAATGGAGAAGCCGAAGGAATCCTGGCGGACCTGTTCGACTTCCTGTCGGGTCACGGTTGTGACGTCGCCCGCCGCTTCGGCGGCTTGCAGCCGTCCAACAGCCGCATCGTAACAGGCAAGGCGCTCTGCATCTTCGGCGACGGATGTGCAGGCATAGACGTCATCGGTTGAGACATCTTGTGCAGTGGCTGTTGCGCCAAGCGCAAAAATCATCCCTGCAATGCACCAAATTCGGGTCATTCCTGTTACCTCATGTGCGACTTCCAGCAGGAAGGCTTTGCAAAACCGTAATGGTCTGGCAGCAGTGTTGCAAATCGCGCGATCGCGGAAAAGACGTTGGAGACACAAAACCCATGAAGTTGAACGCCTTGATGACAACCGGCCTGGCTGCCGCACTTGCCCTGACACTGGCCGCCTGCGGGGGCAGTGGGGATTCCGCAGCCTCTGACGTGCCGACCCTGCGCCGGGGAATTTCGGCCAAGGTGGACACGCTGGACCCCAACAAATCATCCGCGCAGTGGGAGAACATTATCATTGGCGACATGATCATCGGCCTGACCACGGATGGCCCAGATGGCCGCCCGGTGCTGGGTATGGCCGACAGTTATGAAGTCAGTGAAGATGGTTTGGTCTGGACCTTCACTTTGGGTGATCATGTCTGGTCTGACGGCACGCCCGTCACTGCCGGCGACTTCGTCTACAGCCTGCGCCGCATCCAGAACCCGGAGACAGCTTCGCAATACGCGTCGCTCCTCTGGTTGATCAAGAATGCGCAAAAGGTGAGTTCACAGGAATTGCCGCCCGCAGAACTGGGCGTGAAAGCCATCGACGACAAGACGCTGGAAATCACTTTGGAATACCCGGCGCCTTATTTGCTTGGCTTGTTGAGCCATTACACGACCTATCCGTTGCCGAGTTGGGCCATCGAAGCGCACGGAGATGCGTGGATCCAGCCGGAAAATATTGTCGTCAACGGTCCTTACAAGCTGGTCTACTGGCGCACGGGTGACCAATTGGTCGCCGACAAGAACCCGACCGGATTTGGCGCGCCGGAGGCGTGTTTTGATCGGGTCGTGTATCTGGAACTGGAAGACCTGTCGGCCGTCGAGAACAAGATTTCCGCCGGCGAACTGGACATCAACAATGCCTTTGACGGGTCTCGCTATACCGAATTGGATGCGAAATTCCCCGGCTGGCTGCGCACGACACCTTCTCTCATCTCGACCTACTGGACATTCAACACCACCGTTGAGCCGTTCGACGATGTGCGCGTGCGCAAGGCCCTTTCAATGGCGCTCGACCGGGAGTTCATGGTTCGCAACGTGCTGACACAGGGCTATCTGCCAGCGTATTCCTTCGTGCCACCGGGCATCAATAATTACGATGTCAGTCGGCCATCCATGGATTGGAAGGACACCTCACGCGAAGATCGGCTTGCCGAGGCGCGCAGCCTGCTGGAAGCGGCAGGGTTCGGCCCGGGCAATCCGCTTGAGTTCGAATTCATTCACCGTTCGACGGACGACAATCCGAAGGTGGCGCCGGTCGCTCAGTCCAATTGGAGTGATATCGCCCCCTGGGTTAACCCGACCATCGTGAAACAGGATACAAAAGTGCTCTATTCGCGCTTGCGGACCGGAAACTTCTCGGTAGCGGATGCGGCATGGGTCGCGGATTTCGATGATCCGATCAACTTTCTTTACCTGCTCGATTCCAAAACGGGCCAGCAAAACTATGGCGACTATTCCAATCCGGAGTATGATGCGCTTCTGAGCCAATCGAACCAGCAGCTGGATCTGCAGATGCGGGCAGAAGTCTTCGCAGCCGCTGAAGAACTGATGCTCGAAGAATATCCGATTACGCCGATGTGGTTTCAGGTGACCAAGAACATGGTCGATCCGGAGCTGACCGGCTGGGAAGAAAATGCGAAGGATCAGCATCGCTCGCGCTTTCTGTGCCGGGAGGGGCTCAGCGCCGAGTAGCGGTAAACAGACGGGGGTCTCGAAATGGAACATGAAATGGAGGCCGCAGGTCTCGGGTCGGCAAGTGGCTTGTCGACCGGAGACCATCATCCGGTAAAGTCCGGTTTGCCTTGCGCAAATTGCGAGACCATCGTCGAGGACCGGTTCTGCACAACGTGCGGCCAATTGGCGTCTGACTTCCATCGCCCGGTCTGGGATCTGGTGGCGAGCAGTCTGGCGGACGTATTTGCGCTGGATGGCCGCTTGTGGCGGTCCTTGCCCATGTTGTTGTTCCGCCCTGGCCGGATGACCCGGAACTATCTGGATGGAAAGCGCGCACGCTATGTGCCGCCTTTCCGCATGTTCCTGATGGCGTCTGTGATCTTCTTCCTGACCCTGTTCACGCTCGGCGATCAGATGGGCTGGTACAATTCTCTCAAGATCGACCGCCTCCTGGAAAACGGGATCGATGTCGGGATAGGGGAGGATGGTGAGCCTCTTCCGGTGGTGACCGAAGAGGGGCTGGAGGAATTGCGCGCCCGGGCAGAAGACCCCGACCTGACGCCGGATGAGCGCGAGCTCATCCAGCTGGAATTGCTACAGGCGGAGCACGGCATCACATTTCAGCGTATCATGACGGATGACGGCCGCATCAATCGCGACGCGCTTTATGATGAGGTCACTTCAAGACTGGACGAGGATGCGACCCCCGCGGAGCGCGAGCAGGCATGGCGCGCCGCCGACCATGCGGCGACCGTGTACGAGAACCAGGATCGCTATGGCGCGCGCATTCGGGAATGGGCGCCGAGATTCAGTTTGATGTTCCTGCCTATCTTGGCCTTCATGCTGACGATTCTGTATGCGTGGCACCGCAGCCGGTACATCTATGACCATGTGATCACCGCGCTGCATGTGCAGACCTTCATCTATCTGACAGCGACCTTCTTAATTGTGCTCGCCGCTGTGAACGCAGCTTGGCTTGGCGAGCTTATCTTGGGTGGGGTGCTGGTCGGCATTGCGTATCTCTATCGCCAATTGCGCGTGACTTACGAGACGGGGCGATTCATGGCTGCCTTGCGAACCCTGATCCTGTTGTTCTCAATCCTGATCGTGGGCGTGACGCTGGGCATTTCCCTGGTCGTTGTCAGCTTCATGCTGGTCTGATCACGGCGAATTGCCTGAAATGCGATCAGGCGCAGGATGAAGCTCGGCTCGAATTCAGGTGGCCTGCCTGAAAAACAAGCATAGTGGAGGGCGCCGCAAAATCCGTTCGGGGCATTTTTTCGGATTTATCAGGCGTATCTGGAACAATATTGCCCCAAACCGACCAAAAAGGTGATGCGATTCTGTCACACTGGTGTCATTTTGCTTGTGAGCGCCGCTGCATCCAATTGACTATGCAGGGTGCCCAATCCTTACTGCCCGGTAAGACTTGGTCTAGGGGGCCAGGTTTGTCTGCATGATGTGGACACATTTTTTTGACAATCCTTTCGGAGGTTCAGGTGAGCGAACTTAACTTGAAGAAGCGCCTATTGGCGTCGTCGGTATTTGCCGGCGCTGCACTTGCTGCAGCTGCTGCGCTGCCAGCGTACGCCCAAGACGCAGATGAAGACGTAATTGCTGTAGCAGAGGCGGACGGGGAAGAAGCATCCGTACAACAGACCATCGTCGTCACGGGCTCGCTGATCCCGCAAAGCGGCAACCTGGTTGAGACCAGCCCGGTTACGTCCCTCGGCTCCGCCGACTTCGACGTGCGTGGTGTTGTCCGTGCGGAAGACATGATCAACGCCCTGCCACAGGCATTCGGTGCTCAGGGTTCCGCCCTCGCCAACGGCGCGACCGGTACGGCTTCGGTCAACCTTCGCGGCCTGGGTGCTTCCCGCACGCTGACGCTCTTGAACGGCCGCCGCCTGCCATACGGCTCGCTGAACACTGCTGCTCCGGACATCAACTTCATCCCAGCCGCAATGGTGAAGAAAGTTGACATCCTGACCGGTGGTGCGTCCGCAACCTACGGTTCTGACGCTGTTGCCGGTGTTGTGAACTTCGTGCTCGACACGGATTTCGAAGGTGTTCGTCTGGAAGGTAACTACTCCTTCTACCAGCACGACAACTCCAACAGCTACATCCAGGACATCCTGGGTGGCTTCGCAGCTGACAACCCTTCCCAGTTCACGGTTCCGGATGGCTCGACGTCTGATGGTGAGTCCGTTGACATCACGGCTGCCTTCGGTGGCAAGCTGGACAATGGCCGCGGTCACGTCATGGGCTTCGCCAGCTTCCAGAACACCAAGGAAGTTCTTCAGGCTAACCGCGACTATTCGCAGTGTGCCCTGTCCACCACCAATGGTGGTAACGACTTCACATGTGCCGGTTCGTCCACGAACCAGTTCACCAACATTCTGGACCTCGGCTCCAACCTGCCGACCGGTCTCTGGGCACGTGTTGACCCAACGACCGACGAGTTCGTTGCACGTAACTTCACTTCCGATACGTTCAACTACAACCCGTATAACCACTTCCAGCGCCCGAACGAGCGTTACTCGTTCGGTACGTTCGCGAACTATGACATCAACCCATATGTGAACGCGTATGGCGAATTCATGTTCATGGACAACCAGACCAATTCCCAGATCGCGCCATCCGGTGTGTTCGGCTACGGTGTGGCTGGTGAGAACGGCGGCATCAACTGTGATAACCCGTTCCTCAGCGCCCAACAGGTTGACTTCATCTGTACGGACCGTGGTGCGTCTGGCTCTGATATTGCTGGACTCGGCGACGTCCTGTTCCTTCGCCGGAACGTCGAAGGCGGTAACCGCAACAACGACATTCGTCACACCACATATCGTGGCGTAATTGGTCTTCAGGGCACCATTGGCGACTCGCCATGGGGTTATGACATCTCCGCTGTGTACGCCAACGTCCACCGCGCCGAAGTCTACAATAACGACCTCTCGATCTCCAAAATGTCCAAAGCGCTCTACGCTGTTGATGACGGAACAGGCAACATTGTCTGTGCGGTCAACGCCGACGCCGATCCGAACAATGACGACGCAGCTTGTGCTCCGTACGACATTTTCTCCGGTGCAGGTCCAAGCGATGCCGCACTGGCATACGTCGTCAACCCGCTGTTCCGCGATGGTGACGTCAAGCAGACCGTTGTGACCGCCAAAACCTTCGCAGACCTCGCCGACTATGGCGTCGTGTCTCCGATGGCCGAAGAAGGCATCAAGGTTGCGTTCGGTGTGGAATATCGCCGTGACAGCCTGAACTCGCGTCCAGACTCCAACTTCCAGTCCGGTGACGGCGCTGGTCAGGGTGGACCTACGAACCCAATCGCCGGTTCGCAGGAAGTCTATGACTACTTCGCAGAGGTCAACGCACCACTGATCGAAGGTTATGAGGGGGTTGAGTCCCTGGGTGTCGATCTTGCTTATCGCCGGTCGAACTATGACTCCGTGTCTTCCGACGCCTACAAGGTTGGTCTGGAATATGCTCCGGTTGAAGACATCCGCTTCCGCGGGTCCTTCCAGCGCGCTGTTCGTGCTGCCAACATCTTCGAGCTCTTCTCGACACAGTCCATCGGCCTGTTCGACCTGACTCAAGGTTCAAACGGCATCTACGATCCATGTGCTGGCACGACGCCAACGGCAACGGCTGCACAGTGTGCAAACACTGGCGTGACCGCTGCTCAGTACGGCAATATCGCGGATAACCCAGCTGGCCAGTTCAACACGCTGACCGGTGGTAACCCTGATCTGACACCGGAAACGGCTGATACGTACACGATTGGTTTCGTGGCCACGCCGTCGATGATCCCGGGTCTGACAGTTTCCCTCGACTACTTCGACATCACTGTTGAAGACCTCGTGGGTACGGTTCCACAGGAACTGGCACTCGATACCTGCCTTGAAACCGGCGACACGTTCTTCTGTTCGCTCGTCAATCGCGGCAATGGCGGCACACTGTGGGCGGGTCAGACCGGCTACATCGTTGCAACCAACATCAACACCGGTTCGCTTTCGACCTCCGGCTTCGACCTTCTGGCCAGCTACGCTCTGGACCTGGATGCTCGCGGCGGAATCGACTTCGACTATGTCGGTACGATGCTTGAATCTCTCGAGACCAAGCCACTGCCGAACTCCACCGGCGCTGATATCTTCGACTGTGTCGGCTACTACGGCGGCAGCTGTGCCTCCGGTGGTGGTACGGAAGTTGCCAACGGTGCTTCGCCAGAATACCGCCACAAGGCTTCCATGACCTGGGCTGATGCCGAAGGCTTGTTCAGTGTCACCGGTACGTGGCGCCACTTCTCGGAAGTCGAAATCTCAGGTGGTGACGATGGCACCATCAACGGTGTTCTGGATGCCCAGAACTACTTCGATCTTTCCGGTTCCTGGAACGCGACGGACTACATGTCCCTGCGTCTCGGCGTGAACAACGTCCTGGACGAAGATCCACCGCTTTCCTCGGTTGTCGGTACGGCGCCGGGTAACGGTAACACCTACCCACAAGTGTACGACGCTCTTGGTCGCTACATCTTCATGGGTGCGACGTTCGACTTCTAAGTCTGACGACGTAACAGAAACAGGAACGGCGGCTCTTCGGAGCCGCCGTTTTTGTTTTTAACGGGTGCGGTATCAGCGCTTAGCGTTTCACCCGAACCGGGCTAAGGGCTGTTTTGTCTGGCTGCGCAGAAAGAGGCGTGCGGTCAGGCGCCCGCGTGCCAACGTGCATAGATGGCTGTCGGCAAGAGCCGGTCTGAACCTTGCTGGGGCAGGGCCATCTCGCCGGTCTCCATCACACCGCCCAGCGGGGAGAGCCGGTCAGCCAGCGCCTGTGACAGGGCCAGATAAGACAGACGCACGGCATAGGCCGTCAGGATCACAAACAGGGGCCGGTCACTGAGCAGCTGCTTCACGACGTCCAGCAATTCGGGCAAGTTTTCCTCGAACCGCCAGGTTTCATTCTTCGGGCCGCGTCCGAATTTCGGCGGGTCCAGGATGATGGCGTCATATTCGTTGCCACGCCGGACCTCGCGGGCGGTAAACTTCATGGCGTCATCGGCGATCCAGCGAATGGACCGATCCTGCAGGCCACTCATCGCCTGATTATCCTTGCCATAGCCGTTTGATTTCGGGCTGGCATCCAGATGGACCACTTCGGCGCCCGCGGCTGCGCAGGCGAGCGACATCATGCCGGTATAGCCGAACAGGTTGAGCACCTTGATCGGACGGCCGGCTGCGCGGATCTTCTCCTGCGCGAAGCGCCAGTGAACCGAATGTTCCTGGAACACGCCCATATGCCGGAAGGCAGCACGGCGCGCCTCGAAGGTCAGGCCATTCCATTGCATCGGCCAGCTGTCGAGCGCCTTGGGAGACAGCACTTCCCAATTGCCCGCGCCGTCATCATCTTGCGACTTCGCAGAAAACTGCGCATCGGCGCGCCAACTTTCCAAGGGGCGGGCTGGCTCCCAGAAAGCTTGGGGATCGGGCCGGATGACGGTCTGGCTGCCGAAGCGCTCAAGCTTCTGCAAGTGGCCACTGTCGAGCAGGGCGTAGTCTTTCCAGTCGTCGGCGATCAGGAGGCGGGTTTCGGTCTTCATTTGAAATCCCTCTGGCGCCACGCTTCATAGGTCATGATGGCGGTGGCCTGGGCGAGATTGAGGCTGTCGGCGCCGCCCCGCATCGGGATCAGGCAGAGCTGGTCGCAGGCGGCTTCGGCTTCGGGCGGCAGGCCGGATTGCTCATTGCCCATGATGATGACCGCGCCGGAGGTGAAATCGGTGCGGTCATGGCGGGCCGTGCCATTGACCGACGCGGCGCTCATGGTCAGGCCAAGCCCTTTGCGCCAGGCGTTGAACTGGTCGAACGAGGCGGCCGCAAAGGGCATGTCGAAGATCGAGCCCATGGAGGCGCGCACGGCCTCGAAACTGTAAGGGTCACAACAGGTTTCGATCAGGATCACGCCGGAAATGCCAGCGCAGTCGGCCGTGCGCAGGATCGTGCCCAAATTGCCGGGGTCACGCACTTCATAAAGGGCGACAAACAGGCCATTGCTGTCTTGCGGCAGGGCATCAAGGCCGAGATGGCGCTGGTGGAACGCCGCGACCACGCTCTGCGCATTGTCCTTGTGGGTGATACGCGACATCAGTTTGTCGGCGGCCAGCACGACCCGCGTGCCGGAAGTCTCTGCCTGACGGATCAATTCCGCGAGGTGTGGCCGATCTGCCATGCTTGCCGCGACAATCAGCGAGTCCGCCTTCCAACCGTTTGCAAGCCCCTGGCCGATCAGGCGCGCGCCTTCTGCGAGAAACAGGCCTGTTTCGGCGCGGCCTTTCTTTCTTTCAAGACTTTTCAAGGACTTGATGAGCGGGTTTGATGCGCTGCTGATCGTCTCAATCTGGCGGGTCATGCTGGGGATTCGGCGTCTCTGACTCTGCGGGGTAACTCTTGCGAGGACATGCTGAATAGGGCATCCCTGATTATCAGGGGATTAGCAATGGAGGAGGTCGCGGGGCCTCTATGAGACTGCTCGACTACCTTTTTGGATTTGTGGCCCTTGTTGGCTTGATCTGCACGGGCTGGTGGGCCGTGTACCAGTCAGCGAACACGCCTGTAAACCTCCAAGCGCGGCTGGAGGCCAACGCCAATGCGGCGCTGGCCGAGCAGGGCTTTGACTGGGCAGGCGTGCGCATGCATGGCCAACGCGCCGAGTTGACCGGCAAAGCCCCCTCCATGGATGCCATAGAAGCAGCAGCTGAAACCGTGCTGACATCCAGCGGGTCAGGCGGGATCATCCTTGGCGGAGTGACCATGGTCGAGAGTGGGGTGGGCACTGCGCCGCCGGTGACCCCCTATGTCTGGCGCGCCATCAAGACTGGTGCAGGCGACTATATCCTGATGGGATATGTTCCCTCGCGTACCATTCGCGCTGACCTTCTGGCCTATGCCGGTTCGCATGCTGGCGATGGCGCGGTTGAAGACCGTATGCAGCTGGCCAATGGCGCGCCAGCCGCTTACTGGCAGGGCATGGCCCGGCTCGCATTGGACAGCCTGGCTGAACTCGATACAGGCGAAGCCCGCCTGCATGACACGCGCGTCCGGTTGCGCGGGGTGTCTATGGAGACTGCGACCCGCGCGCGGGTTTCGGCCGACATCGCCAATGTGACCGCCCCGTTCCGGGGGGAGCCTTTCCTGCGCGGCCCGGCCTTGTGGAGCGCGGCGCATGGCGACGGCGAACTGGTGCTGTCCGGCAAGGTCGCCAGCGAAGCCGAGCGCGAGGAAATCCTGACGATCGCCAAGCAATATTATGCGCGCACCGTACGTGACGAGATGGAGGTCGCTGGCGAGCCTCATCCGGGCTGGCTGAACGGCGTGCGCGTGGGCTTGCCGCATTTTGCCAAGTTCCGGTCCGGCGAAATGGCGTTCGAGCCAGAGGAAACCGGTCTCAGTTTCGAGGGCGAGGCGTCAGGGTCCACGATTGCCTACCTCCAGCAGGATATGGCCAATCTTGGCGGCCCTTATCCTGTCACAGTCTTCGCCGATACGGTGCAGGTAGATGTGGACGAGATTCGCGACATCGACTTTCAGGCAGACCCGGTTGCGGCCTGCCAGCAGGCCTTTGACGCGGTGATGGAGACCAACAAGGTGTATTTCGAGACCGGCCTGGCAAACATTAGCCGTCAAAGCGGCCTGACGCTGGACAAGGTCATGACCGTATCTGAGCGGTGTGCGCGAGATCTGGTGTTTGAAGTGGGCGGCCATACCGACTCCACGGGCGAGCGGGAGGCAAACATTGCCCTCAGCGAGGCACGGGCGCTGGCTGTGCGGGATTATATGGTTTCGGCCGGATTTTCTCCTGCGCGGCTGACTGTAATTGGGTATGGTCCCGACGAGGCTGTGCAGAGTAATGAGACAGAAGACGGTCGGGCGAAGAATCGCCGGATTGGGTTCAAGGTTCGAGAACGGAGCGAATGATGGCGTGGCTATTGGCACATATGTGGGCGGCGCTGGCAGGGGTTGCCGTATTCGGTTTGCTGCTGGGTTGGTCCATTCGCGGCATGATGCTGGTTGGAAAAATGCGGCGCGCAATGGTCGAGCGCGATGTTACCCAGACCGAACTCGAACAGGCCAAGGAAGAGATTGAAAGCCTGTATGCGGCCCAGCGTGGTCAGCCGGTGGGCAATACGAATGCGCGTGAGGCTCAGGCCGAGCAGAATGTGAAATTCCAGCGCATGAGTGATGAATTGAGCCGCGCCAAGAGCGAGCTGGAAGCGCTGAAGGCGAAAGCCGACGAGGCGCTGGTGAGCGGCGCAAAGGCTGCGGGTGCGGCAGGAGCTGGCGCTGTGGGCACGCTTGCTGCTGTTGGCGGCGCGACCGATCCGAACCCGGCGCTGGTCTGGCGCAACCGCCACCTCGAAAGCCGTGTACGCCACCTGGAAGCCATGATCGGCGAGGGGGGCAGCGAAGCCGCTGGTGCATCCCCTGCGGAGGCGGCACCTGTTGCGCCTGCCGCGATGGCGACTGGCGAGACCAGCGACGCCGATGCGGCCAAGGCAGAATGGCAAAAGAATTTCCTGAAGCAGCGCGTCGAAGCACTGGAAGATGAACTCGCCAAGGTGAAAGCCCCGGCAGCTACGCCAAGCGGGCGTAACGGCAATGGTGAGGCGGAAGAAGAACTGGCCCGCCTGCGCTGGCGCAATCGTTTTCTGGAAGGCCGCCTTGCCTATTTCGAAGGCGACCAAGACGCCGAGGAAGAGGGCATTGAGGCCGACGCGGTTGCCGAAGCGGCCATCACGCCGGAGCCTCTTCCGGACTTGCCGGAGACCGAGCCCGAAATTGAACTGGAATCCGTGCCGGACTTTGATGGCGAAGCTGAAAACGAGCCGGAGGTTGAGCTTGCCGAGCCTGAAGCCGAGCCAAGTGACGAAGCCGACTTTGCCGAAGAACTCGCGGAAGATGCCGAAGATGACATCGAAGAGGCGATTGAGTTTGAGGCTGAACAGGAGCCGGAAGCGCCAGCCGAGCTGGCCGCTGATCCTGACGCTGAACCGGATGTACCTGCTTTCGAGATTGTTGACCGGTTCGCCGATGAGGCGCCTGCTGAGGCAGAGACAGAGTTCGACGATACAGAACTGACGCCCGTCGAGGACGAACTGGCTGAAGACTATGCAGAGACTGCCGAGGTCGATGCAGATGATGAAGTGCCCGCCGACGGGTCAGAAGAAGAGACCGATATCGACCGCGCAGATGAGGCCAGCCGGGCTATCCTGGCAGCGCTCGAACTGACCGATGAGGAAGACGAAGCGTCAGACAACGCCGCCGAACTGGGCGTGGCCGAGAGTGAGTCCGAGCCCGAAGACGAGGCGGATTTCGTCGAAGCGGACACGGAAGAGGCGGATGACGACTCCGGGTCCGACGAGACCGCAGAAGAGGGGCCCGCAGGCGTACAGCCGATGGCGCTCGACAAGCCCGTTGCCAACACGCCGGATGATTTGACCATCATTGGCGGTGTGGGGCCGAAGATTCAGGAAGTGCTGAACAGTATGGGCATCTGGCACTATGACCAGATCGCTGCCTGGACGCCTGAAAACGTCACATGGGTGGATCATGAGCTCAATTTCTCTGGTCGGATCACACGTGAGGGCTGGGTGCAGCAAGCGGCGATCCTGGCAGGCGACACGGTGGACGAGGACGCCTAGGCAACCGCCCATTCAGGGCCTATTCAGCCGTAATCGTTCAAGTTGGGAACCAATCGTGCAGGGGTGCGATTGCTTTTTGAGGGTGCAGGGGTAACCTCTGGCTCGAGGCGATAGGGAGAATGAGATGGCCGATCTAGTTGAATTTGATAGCGAAGTTCTGGCCGGCGCACCGCAGGTGCGCCTGTCGCGCCGCGCGCTGATTACCGGTATTGCCGCAGGCACCGTGTTTCCCTTCATTTCCAGCTGCACCACAAACCCGGCGACCGGATCCAGCCAGCTGATCCTGTTCGGGGAAGAGCAGGTGGCCAGCATGGCTGCAACGGCCTGGACCGACATGAAATCGCAGACGCCCGTTGTCTCGAACTCGCGCCTGAAAAACCAGGTGCTGAGCGTCTGGGAGCGTACGTCTGATGGCGCAGTGAAGGCGGGTCATATCGACCCGAACGCCAATTGGGACGTGGCGGTGTTCGACACCGATGACGTCAACGCGTTCGTGATGCCTGGCAACCGCGTCGGCATTTATCGCGGCATTACCGAACTCACCGAGAATGACGACCAGCTGTCGTCCGTGCTGGGCCATGAGACCGGCCACGTGGTCGGCCGCCATGCTGCAGAGCGCCTGTCGGTCTCGACCGCAGCGCAAGTTGGCCTGATGGCGGGTCAGATCGCCGTCGCGCAGTCAGAAGAGCTCAGCAAGTATGGCACGGCCATCGGCGCTCTCGGTGGCGCGGCCATGCAATTCGGCGTGATCCTGCCCTATAGCCGCCGACATGAGCTGGAGGCTGACAAGCTGGGCGTCGATTACATGCACAATGCCGGTTATGACACCCGCGAATCCGTGCGCTTGTGGGAATTGATGGCCGCGCAGTCGGAAGGCCAGCGCCCGGCCGAGTTCATGTCCACCCACCCGGATCCACTGCGCCGGGCCGAAGAGCTGAAGCGTTATATCAATGCGCGGGGTTATGCGCTGATGTAGTCGGCCGGCTGACCAGAATTTCGAGAGCCCGGTTGCCCTGTGCTGCCGGGCTTTTGCGTGTTTTAAACAGTCGCGGGTGGAGACGCGCGGTTGTATTGGTGGAAATACCCGTTATATGGGGAATTCGACTTTTCGCCGGACGATCAGGCATTGAGTGAACGGGCTTGCCCTGCCACTCCTTCAGAGACCTCCCATACAAAATTCGTGTTCCCGCGGACCCGCATGTTGCAGGACCGCATCTAATCAGGAGTGTTTCATGACAAGTGGCACCGTAAAATTCTACAACGACCAAAAAGGCTTCGGCTTCATCCAGCCGGACGATGGCGGCACCGACGTGTTCGTGCACGCCACGGCGCTTGAGCGCGCTGGCATGCGTGCCCTGTCCGAAGGCCAGAAGGTTTCCTTCACGACCGCCGTTGACAAGCGCAGCGGCAAGACCGCCGTCGACACGATCACCGCTGAATAGTCCGTCAGGACTTTTTCAGTTGTATCAGATTGGCCGTCTCCGAAAGGAGGCGGCCTTTTTGTTTGGGGATTTGCCCGGCGACCATCTGCCCGATCCCCTTGACCCCATAGGGCATTTCAGCCATACGCCCCACTTCCGTGGGAGGCCGTTAGCCCGGCCAGACCACGAACCTCCAAAGTAACCGGGCGGATCGAAAGACCACCGCCCCATCTGAAACGTTCGAGAGGACAATATGGCTAAGAAACTCCTGGGGCACCTCAAGCTCCAGATTCCTGCCGGCCAAGCCAACCCGTCGCCGCCTGTCGGCCCGGCGCTCGGTCAGCGCGGAATCAACATCATGGAATTCTGTAAGGCGTTCAACGCCAAGACCCAGAACATGGAACAGGGTCTGCCCGTTCCAGTCGTGATCGACTACTATCAGGACAAATCCTTCACCTTCGTTGTGAAGTCTCCTCCGGCCACTGTGCTGCTGAAGAAGGCTGCCAAGCTGAAGCTCGGCAAGAAGCCTGCTTCCGGCGCCAACAAGCCGGGCTATGAGACGGTCGGCAAGGTCACCATGGCTCAGGTTCGCGAGATCGCGGAAATGAAAATGGAAGACCTGAACGCGAACGACCTCGACGCAGCCTCGAAAATCATTGCCGGTTCCGCCCGCGCAATGGGCATCGAAGTGACGGAGTAAGCATCATGGCGAAACCAGGAAAGCGTACCCGCGCAATTCTCGAATCCGTGGATGCCGACAAGGCTTACACGATCACCGAAGCCGTTGCTCTGGTGAAATCGAACGCAAAGGCGAAGTTTGACGAGACCGTCGAAATCGCCGTGAACCTCGGCGTTGACCCGAAATATGCTGACCAGATGGTCCGCGGCGTGGTCAACCTTCCGTCGGGCACCGGCAAGGACGTTCGCGTCGCCGTGTTCGCAAAGGACGCCAAGGCAGAAGAAGCCAAGGAAGCCGGAGCCGATTTCGTCGGCGCTGAAGACCTGATGGAAAAAATCCAGGGCGGCTTCATGGACTTTGATCGCGTCATCGCATCGCCAGACATGATGGCCGTTGTCGGTCGTCTCGGTAAGGTGCTCGGGCCCCGCGGCCTGATGCCGAACCCGAAAGTCGGTACGGTCACGCCGAACGTGGCTCAGGCCGTCAAGGATGCGAAGTCCGGCTCGGTTGAGTTCCGCGTCGAAAAGGCCGGTATCATCCATGCTGGTATCGGCAAGTCCAGCTTCTCCGAAGGCGACATCGAGAGCAACGTCAAAGCATTCCTCGAAGCGCTGTCCAAGGCCCGCCCATCCGGCGCGAAAGGCCAGTTCATCCGCAAGATCTCCCTGTCCTCCACAATGGGCGCAGGCGTGATGATCGACACGGCGGAAGTCAACCAGACGGCTTAAGTCCGACATCGGATTAGAGAGAGAACACAGTGAAGCCCGGCGCAGCGATGCGCCGGGCTTTTTTGGTTGTGATACAAATAGCCCCCATGGTCGCATCCCCGGCGCATGCCTGCATCAAGGTCAAAGCCGATCAGGCGCGCCTCGACATTGGTGAAGCGCAAGGAGGCGGAGATGTCTGAACAGCGCAGGCATGGGGCGCGGCTATAGCGCGCCCTTTCCAGGATGCGAACGCGACACTTGCACACGGGGGGGGAGGGTGAACCCGCAGCAGATGCGCCGCCGCCGGTGGGACCGGGGCGTTTGGTCAGGACTGGCGATGAGTGTGGGGGTCAGCTCGTATCCGAGCCGAGCGCCATCAGGACGAGGAGGTAGAGATCGGACAGGACCGGCACGGCTGGCTCCGTCTTTGCTATCTCAGCATATTCCGGCGCGGGCGCGGCGGCGAGGGGGCTCAACCGCTTTGCGCCATCCGATGCTTGCCGGGCTATCCAGTGGGCCATGCGCATCGCATACGTGTCGAGATTGGCAAGGGCATCGGCGAGCGCCTGGGTCCGGCGGAGATAGCGATCTTCGAAACCGGGCCTTGGGCGCGGGGGCTTGGGAGCCGGATTGATGGGGGGAATGAAGGGCTGCGCCGTGTCATCCATCAGCGTTACGCGCGGGCATTCAGCCGGGGTGAGCAGGCGGCGCGGATCGCGGTCCTGTTCCGGTTCGATCAGGCGGAAGCGGGGCGCGCGCGGTTCGCGTTCCATCTCGGCAGAGGGGGCGGAGGCAGCCGGGCGCTTCGGGATTGCCGCAGGCGCCGGGGCGGGCGCATCCAGCCGCAGGGCCATGAGATAGATCACGCGGCGCAGCAAGTCTTCCACGAAGGGCAAATCCTGCATGCCGCGCCGGGCCAGCGCGAGGCCGTTGCCCGCAAGCCTTGTCAGCGCGGCCACCATCTTGGCGGCGATCTCCCGCGCGACGGCTTCAAGCCGGTCCGGCTCAGCGGCCGTGGGGATAGGGTCGGGATGCGTTTCCATGCGGTGCAGTATCGCCCAGCCCCAGACGAGGGGGATGAGATTGGCGAGCTATTTCGCAAGCGATTGATTTGATTGAGACGGAGGGTTGGGAGTTCGTCGGATAGAGGTCGGGGTATGTTTTTCAACCAAAAAGTGTTAAAAGTTAATTTGGGTTAACCATGGGGATGGGGAAAATGAAACGGATTTTATTGGCCGTGGTGGTCGCTTTTGGGGTGGTCGGGGCAGCTGAGGCGCAAAGTGTATCATGGGACGATTGCCTGAGCGGACAGCGGGGCAGCCTTGAGCCGGCTGCATTCCAGAGCCTGTGCGGGACGATAAAGACCGCACGTGAAGAAGAGCGGGCAACCCTGGATGCTGCTGTTGCCCTGAGAAAAGCCGAGGCGGATGCTCAGAAGGCGGAAGCGGATGCTCAGAAGGCGCTTAACGAGGCCGCCATAGCGGACAAGTTTGCTGAAGCCGAAAAGCTGAAATCGCTGACTCCAGAATTTGATCCAGACAAATCTGGCGAGGTCGAGCTGAAAGAGGGTGCCGGGCAAATTGAAGGGAAGTTGTTAGCCGCCGCTGCATCGCGCTCAGCGGCGGGGCGGGTATGCAGCCACATCTCACAGCGCACAGTGGGCGGTATCTTGTCCGCCAAAGCTATCAGGCTTGAGGCGGATACGTGGTTCATCGTTGCTGCAAACAAACCAATCGATGTTCAGGGGGGCGCTCCGCTTGCCACACCATCAGGCACGCTGGTGACTGTCCAAGCTTATAAGCCCGCTAAACTATTCGTTCGGACGGCGGGATCTCCTGATCCGGGCGTGGCGAATGTGCTTTTCGAGTTTCATCTAAATTATTTGGATAAGCTGTCGGAGGACGCGGGTGCCAAGTACGCCTTAGTGGATGAGGAGCTGGGTAAAGTAGTTGAGTCGCTGGATGATGCCGAGAAGATACGGTGGCCCGAACGTGGTGATGGCAAGGCGGTAGCCGGAGGTGGTGATATCGAGGCGGTAGCCGGAGGCGACCCGGTCACCAGTGTTTTGGGTGCGCAGGCCATTGGCAGCACTCTGGCCGGGTTTGCGCAATTGTTTGCGACGGACTTTCAAGTTGGAGGTTTCGATGTGGACGGGTTTGATGACCTTTTCGTCTCGCAGGTCGCCAGCTGCATAGTCGCCGGTGACGCGCAACCAGAACTCTACACGCGAGAGTCGCTCGCGCTCCTGATTAGCGGCACGCAAACGGATGCCGTGTTGACGGCATTGACAGAAAAGAAGGACCTTCTTGGCGAGCTGAACGACTGGCAAGATGGATTCAAAAAGGATTTGAAAGACATTGAGCAGCGGCTGGCCAAGGTTAGTAAACCCCCGTCCAAGGGCAAGACCTTTGATAATTTGCCGGAGGAATTGAAAACCGCGATAAAAAAAGTGGAAGACGCTCTAAAGCTTGCCAAAGCGGCGCAGGCGGAATTTGATACGGTCGTCGCCGCCTACAAAAAGACTTATGATGAATTGCTGACGGCGCTGTCCACATTGGACGGTCCTCTCGCAATGTCGGAACTATTGAAGGCCAGGGCGTATCGGGGGGCGGCGTTCACGCATTTCCTGGAGGTAAAGATCGATGCGGCGGGCGGCTCTTATTATACAAAGAAGAATATCTGGTCGACGCTGGGCGATATGCCGTTTGAGATCGCAGGGGGCGCGGTGATTCACTACACCCTGTTCGATGCTGGTGGACGGGTATTGGCCGCCGATTCTGTTCAGGTTCATTCAGGATACTATGAAGTGAATGCGATTGCGGAAGGCAGCGCGGTTTCACCGCGGATTCTGGAGGAGGGGCTAGCGTCCTCAGGAGGGGACAGAAGCGGAAAAAAACCCCCGCTTGGAGGCATTCGCAGGTGACGGGGGTCATCGTCGTTGTCTCGTGCGTATTCGGTTTCCGCCCCACCCTTGACATTTTCTGACTCTGGGGGGTTGCGGGTTTCCACAAGAAGCGTTAACAACCCGCTCTTGACGGGAGTTCTCTGATATGCATCGGGGACCTCCCGTTTTCCTGTCCTAGACCATAGGCCCCTCTTTTCAGGGGGATAAAGACAGTCTTCTGTCACCTATGCAGACGGGGTGAGGCGTATAAACGGTTCGGATACAAGGGGTTAGCGCCCTGAGTTAAAAAACCGGGCAGGCCAATCCCTGGGCAGGCGCTGGAAGGCTGCAAGGCCAGAAGGCGATTACCAGGGCGGCCGGATGGTCCGGGCGCCTCAAACTGGAGACCCGCTATGGATAAAGCTGGAAAAACAGTGGCTCTCGAAACCCTCAAAGGGGTTTTCGGCGAGTCCGGTGCTGTCGTCGTGACGCACTATACCGGTCTTACCGTTGCGGAAATGACCAAGTTGCGCGGCATGCTCCGTAAGGATGGCGCACAGCTTAAGGTGGTCAAGAACCGTCTGGCGAAAATCGCTCTGGACGGACAAGGCGGCGATGCTGCCCAGGAACTGTTCTCAGGTCCTGTGGCGATTGCTTACTCTCCCGATCCGGTGTCGGCGGCGAAAGCCACTGACGAGTTTGCCAGGGAAAACGACAAACTCGTAATCCTCGGCGCGGTGATGGGCGATCAGGTTCTCGATGCCAAAGGCGTCGAAAGCCTCGCGAAACTGCCTTCTCTCGACCAACTTCGTGGCAAGCTTATTGGCCTCCTGCAGGCACCGGCAACGAAAGTTGCAGGCGTCGTTCAGGCTCCGGCTGGCCAGCTCGCTCGCGTGGTGGCGGCCTACGGCTCCAAGGATGCCGCATAAGCTACCCGTTTTCGCACTTTAAAGACTACAAACACCGAACCAAACAGGAATTAGAAAAATGGCAGATCTCGAAAAGATTGTCGAAGACCTCTCCGCTCTTACCGTTCTCGAAGCGGCTGAGCTGGCGAAACTGCTCGAAGACAAGTGGGGCGTTTCCGCCGCTGCTCCGGTTGCTGTTGCAGCCGCTGCTGGTGATGCGGGCGGCGCTGCTGCTGCAGAAGAAAAAGACGAGTTCGACGTGGTTCTGACCTCCGCTGGCGACAAGAAGATCAACGTGATCAAGCTTGTCCGCGAAGTTCAGCCGTCCCTCGGCCTGAAAGAAGCCAAGGAGCTCGTTGAAGCTGCTCCAAAAGCTGTCAAGGAAGGCGCTCCGAAAGCAGAAGCTGAAGAGCTCAAGAAGAAGTTCGAAGAAGCCGGCGCAACAGTCGAGCTCAAGTAAGCTCCGGCGACTTCAAATCCGGGCGGCGTTCGCGCGAGGCGTTGCCCTATCAAGACTTGCGCGGCGGTTTCATTTTGAGGCCGCCGCGAACTCGCGTTCTGGCGATATAGTTGTCAGCCCGGTGGCTGACGACACAAAAAATGGGATCCTGGGATGGCACTCTCCTTCACGGAAAAGAAACGTATCCGCAAATCCTTCGGGCGCATTCCCGAAGCCATCGAAATGCCAAACCTGATCGAGGTTCAGCGCGAAAGCTACGAACACTTCCTCCAGATGCACACCCCCGCCGACAAGCGGACGGATGATGGCCTGGGTGGCGTGTTCAAGTCTGTGTTCCCGATCTCCGACTTTTCCGAGCGCGCGACGCTGGAATATGTCTCTTATGAATTTGAAACGCCGAAATTCGACGTGGAAGAGTGCGTCCAGCGCGACCTGACCTATCAGGCGCCGCTGAAGGTTCGCCTCCAGCTCGTCGTGTTCGATGTCGACGAAGACACGGGCGCCCGCTCGGTCAAGGAAGTCAAAGAGCAGGAATGCTATCTCGGCGACATCCCGTTGATGACTGACAAGGGTACGTTTGTGGTGAACGGCACCGAGCGTGTGATCGTCTCGCAGATGCACCGCTCTCCGGGCGTGTTCTTCGATCATGACAAGGGCAAGACCCACGCCTCCGGCAAGCTGCTGTTCGCAGCCCGCATCATTCCTTACCGTGGTTCGTGGCTCGACTTCGAGTTCGATGCCAAGGACGTGTTGAACATCCGTATCGACCGCAAGCGCAAGCTGCCGGCGACGACGATGCTCTATGCGCTCGGCTATGACACCGAGCAGATCCTCGACCTGTTCTACACCAACTCCATCTATCGCATGGACAAGGCTGGCTGGATCACCGGTTTCCGCGCCGATGCGTGGAAGGGTGTGAAGCCCGAATACGACCTTGTTGATGCCAAGACCGGCAAATCCGTTGCCGAAGCTGGCAAGAAGATCACCGCCCTGAAGGCCAAGCGGATCGCGGAAGCCAATACAGACGAGATCCTCGTGCCGTCCGACGCTCTGGTCGGCAAGTTCCTGGCGCGTGATGTTGTGAACACCGAAACCGGTGAGATCTTCGGCGAAGCTGGCGACATGCTGGAAGAAGAAATCATCGCGGAAATGCGCGATTACGGCATCAGCACGATCGAAGTGCTCGACATTGATGCGTCCGGCCGTGGCCCTTGGCTGCGCAATACGCTGAAGGCCGACAAGAACGAAACCCGTTTTGAAGCCCTGTCGGACATCTATCGCGTGATGCGCCCAGGTGAGCCGCCAACCCAGGACGCCGCTGACGCCCTGTTCGGCCAGCTCTTCTTCGATCCGGAGCGTTATGATCTCTCGGCTGTTGGCCGCGTGAAAATGAACATGCGCCTGAATGTGGGCGTGCCCGGCTATGAGGCCGCTCCTGACGACATGCGCGTGCTGCGCCATGACGACATTCTGGGTGTCATGAAGGTCATCCTCGACCTGAAGGACGGCAAGGGCGAAGTCGACGACATTGATAACCTCGGCAACCGTCGTGTCCGTTCGGTCGGCGAGCTGATGGAAAACAATTACCGCATCGGCCTCGTGCGCATGGAGCGCGCGATCAAGGAGCGTATGGGTTCTGTCGATATCGATACGGTCATGCCGCATGACCTGATCAACGCGAAACCGGTTGTGGCTTCGGTGCGTGAATTCTTCGGCTCCTCGCAGCTGTCGCAGTTCATGGACCAGACCAACCCGCTGTCGGAAATCACCCACAAGCGCCGCCTGTCAGCGCTCGGCCCAGGTGGTCTGACCCGCGAACGTGCCGGCTTTGAGGTGCGCGACGTGCACCCGACCCATTATGGCCGGATCTGTCCGATTGAGACGCCGGAAGGCCCGAACATCGGCCTGATCAACTCGCTGGCGACCCATGCCCGCGTCAACAAGTACGGCTTCATCGAGAGCCCGTACCGCAAGGTCGTGAACGGCAAGCAGACTGATGAAGTGGTCTACCTGTCGGCCATGGAAGAGAGCATCTATTCCATCGCGCAGGCCAATGCGACCGTGGACGAGAAGGGCATGCTGGCGAATGAATTCGTCAACGCCCGTGTGGCTGGCGAAGCGACCATGGTATCGCGCGACGACATCCAGTTCATGGACGTCTCGCCGAAACAGGTTGTCTCGGTGGCTGCCTCGCTGATTCCGTACCTCGAAAACGATGACGCCAACCGCGCGCTCATGG
>NZ_DGNK01000006.1:4243-8371 GCF_002388935.1 Hyphomonas sp. UBA4494 | reverse complement strand
CCCGCCGCTCCGGTGTGGTCGAGCAGGTCGACGCAATGCGGATCGTGGTTCGCGCCACCGAAGATCTCGAAGGCTCCAAGTCGGGCGTTGATATCTACCGCCTCGCGAAGTTCCGCCGCTCGAACCAGAACTCCTGTATCAACCAGCGTCCGATCGTGCGCGTGGGCGACGTCGTTTCCAAGAACGACATCATCGCTGACGGCCCGTCGACTGACCTTGGTGATCTGGCCCTCGGCCGGAACGTGCTCGTCGCGTTCATGCCGTGGAATGGCTACAACTTCGAGGACTCCATCCTGATCTCCGAGCGGATCGTGAAAGACGACGTCTTCACCTCGATCCATATCGAGGAATTCGAAGTCGCAGCCCGTGACACCAAGCTGGGCCCTGAAGAAATCACCCGCGACATTCCGAATGTCGGTGAGGAAGCGCTCCGCAACCTCGACGAAGCCGGCATCGTGGCCGTGGGCGCCGAAGTCAAAGCTGGCGACATTCTCGTCGGCAAGGTGACGCCGAAGGGCGAAAGCCCGATGACGCCGGAAGAGAAACTTCTCCGCGCCATCTTCGGTGAGAAGGCGTCTGATGTGCGGGATACATCCCTGCGCGTGCCTCCGGGCGACGCCGGTACGGTCGTGGATGTTCGCATCTTCAACCGTCATGGCATCGACAAGGACCAGCGTGCCCTCCAGATCGAGCGTGAGCAGATCGAGAAGCTGCAGGAAGACAAAGAAGACGAACAGGCCATCCTGGAACGCAACACCTATAACCGTCTGCGCGATCTGCTGACGGGCAAGGAAGCAGCGGCCGGGCCAAAAGGCTTCACACCGGGCAAGATCAGCGCGTCCGCACTGGACGAGTTGAGCGAGACCCAGATGTGGGACATCGCCCTGAAGTCCGAGAAGGCCCAGGCCGACCTTGACGCCCTCCGCGATCAGTTTGATGGCGCGATCGGCGAACTGGAAGCCCGTTTCAACGACAAGGTTGAGAAGGTCCAGCGCGGCGATGACTTGCCACCGGGCGTGATGAAGGTCGTCAAAGTGTTCCTGGCCGTGAAGCGCAAGCTACAGCCGGGCGACAAGATGGCTGGCCGTCACGGCAACAAGGGGGTTATCTCCAAGATCAACCCGCAGGAAGACATGCCGTTCCTGGAAGATGGTACGCCAGTCGATATCGTTCTGAACCCGCTGGGTGTTCCATCGCGGATGAACGTCGGTCAGATCCTCGAGACCCACACAGGCTGGGCCTGCCGTGGTCTTGGCCGGATCATCCAGAACGCACTCGACGAGTTCCACCAGAACAATGATGTTGAAGGCCTGAAGAAAGCCCTGAAAACCGCCTATGGCGAAGAGCAGGAGCTGCCGGCAGAAGATAGCGAGATCATCGAACTCGCCGGAAACCTTCGCAACGGTGTGCCAATGGCCACGCCAGTGTTCGATGGTGCTCGCGAAAGCGACATCAACGCGATGCTGGAACGGGCGGGTCTCGACTCGTCAGGTCAGGTCAAGATGTTCGATGGCCGGACCGGTGTCCAGTTCTCGCGTCCTGTCACCGTGGGCTACAAGTATCTTCTCAAACTGCACCACCTGGTGGACGAGAAGATTCACGCCCGTTCGACCGGACCTTACTCGCTCGTTACGCAGCAGCCTCTGGGCGGCAAGGCCCAGTTCGGCGGCCAGCGCTTCGGGGAGATGGAAGTCTGGGCCCTCGAAGCCTATGGCGCCGCTTACACGCTGCAGGAAATGCTGACCGTGAAGTCCGATGACACGGCCGGTCGTGCGAAGGTCTATGAGGCCATCGTTCGCGGTGATGACACGTTCGAGGCCGGTATCCCGGAATCCTTCAACGTGCTCGTCAAGGAAATGCGGTCGCTCGGCCTGAATGTCGAATTGATCGAAGAAGGTGGGGGCAACGACGATGCCGATACCCCCGTCGCCGCCGAGTAGAGCTGATACCAACCGGATAGCCCCGCCAGACCGGCGGGGCGACCCGGACGAAACTGAGATTTCATAGGGCAGGGGCCCGCCAGCCCCGAAACAACCGCCCACCCAAGGAGCAGACACCCATGCGCCAGGACGTCGCCAGCATTTTCAACCCGAATACCCCGTCGCCAACTTTTGAGGCGATCCGTATCTCTATCGCCAGCCCGGAAAAGATCCGGTCCTGGTCGTCAGGTGAGATCAAGAAGCCTGAAACCATCAACTACCGGACCTTCAAGCCGGAGCGGGACGGTCTTTTCTGTGCCCGTATCTTCGGCCCAACGAAGGACTATGAGTGCCTTTGCGGCAAGTACAAGCGCATCAAGTATCGCGGCATCACCTGTGAGAAGTGCGGCGTTGAAGTGACGCTGGCGCGCGTGCGCCGCGAGCGGATGGGCCACATCGACCTGGCTGCGCCGGTTGCGCACATCTGGTTCCTGAAGTCGCTGCCGTCCCGCATCTCCGCGCTGCTCGACATGGCGCTGAAAGATGTGGAGCGCGTGCTCTACTTCGAAAGCTATATCGTCATCGAGCCGGGCCTGACCGAGCTGGAGCCGCGTCAGCTGCTCACCGAAGAAGAATACATGGACAAGCAGGACGAGCTTGGCGAGGACGCGTTCACCGCCATGATCGGTGCCGAAGCCATCCGCGAATTGCTGCAGGCGCTGGACCTGCCGGTTCTGGCCGAGACGCTTCGCGAAGAGCTGGCTGAGTCCACGTCCGAACTGAAAACCAAGAAACTGTCCAAGCGGCTGAAAGTCGTCGATGCCTTCCTGACATCGCGCGCCAAGCCGGAATGGATGATCCTGCACGTGATCCCGGTCATTCCACCGGATCTGCGCCCGCTGGTCCCGCTGGATGGCGGCCGCTTTGCGACCTCCGACCTCAACGACCTTTATCGCCGCGTGATCAACCGGAACAACCGCCTGAAGCGCCTGATGGAACTTCGCGCGCCGGACATCATCATCCGGAACGAAAAGCGGATGTTGCAGGAATCCGTTGACGCCCTGTTCGACAATGGCCGTCGCGGCCGCACGATCACGGGCACCAACAAGCGCCCGCTGAAGTCGCTGTCCGACATGCTGAAAGGCAAGCAGGGCCGCTTCCGTCAGAACCTGCTCGGCAAGCGCGTCGACTATTCCGGCCGTTCGGTCATCGTGGTTGGCCCAAGCCTGAAGCTGCACGAGTGTGGCCTGCCGAAGAAGATGGCGCTGGAACTGTTCAAGCCGTTCATCTATGCGCGTCTCGACGCCAAGGGCCTCGCTGGCACCGTGAAAGCGGCCAAGAAGCTGGTCGAAAAGGAAAAGCCGGAAGTCTGGGATATCCTGGACGAGGTCATCCGTGAGCACCCGGTTCTGCTGAACCGTGCGCCTACGCTGCACCGTCTCGGCATCCAGGCGTTCGAGCCGAAACTGATCGAGGGCAAGGCCATCCAGCTGCACCCGCTGGTCTGCGCCGCGTTCAACGCTGACTTCGATGGTGACCAGATGGCCGTGCACGTGCCGCTGAGCCTTGAGGCCCAGCTGGAAGCGCGCGTCCTGATGATGTCGACCAACAACATCCTGTCGCCTGCGAACGGCAAGCCGATCATCGTGCCGAGCCAGGACATCGTTCTCGGCCTCTACTACATCACCATGGAAAAAGAGGGTGAGCCCGGCGAAGGCAAGATTTTCGGCACGATTGATGAAATCGAACACGCGCTGGTCGCTGGCGTCGTGACGCTGCACACGAAAATCAAGGCGCGCTGGGACGGCATCAACGAAAAAGGCGAAACCGTTCGCGAACTCGTCGAAACGACGCCGGGCCGCATGAAGGTTGCGCAGGTTCTGCCGCGAAATTCCGACGTGCCGTTCTCGGTGATCAACCAGCTGCTCACTAAGAAGACCATCCAGGGTCTTATTGATATCGTCTACCGCCATTGCGGTCAGAAGAAGACGGTTATCTTCGCTGACCACATCATGGACCTTGGTTTCAAGGAAGCCTGCAAAGCCGGTATTTCCTTCGGCAAGGACGATGTTGTCATTCCGGAAGCCAAGCGAAAGCTTGTTGACGAAACCCGCGCGCTGGTTTCCGAGTTCGAACAGCAATATGCTGAAGGCCTCATCACCCGCGGCGAAAAATACAACAAGGTCATCGACGCCTGGGCGAAATGTAC
>NZ_DGNK01000006.1:0-4130 GCF_002388935.1 Hyphomonas sp. UBA4494 | reverse complement strand
GCCATGCGCGGCCTGATGGCGAAACCGTCCGGCGAGATCATCGAAACGCCGATCACGTCGAACTTCAAGGAAGGCCTGACCGTGCTCGAGTACTTCAACTCGACCCACGGCGCGCGGAAAGGTTTGGCGGATACAGCGCTAAAAACGGCGAACTCAGGCTATCTGACGCGCCGTCTCGTCGATGTTGCGCAGGACTGCATCGTGCGCGAGCCGGACTGCGGCACGGAAAACGGCATCACCATGGAAGCGGTTGTCCGTTCCGGTGAAATCGTCGTTCCGCTTTCGCAGATCATTCTTGGCCGCACGCTGCTTGAGGATGTGAAGCATCCTGAAACCGGCGAAACGCTCGGCAAGGCGAATGACGAAGTCGACGAAGCGCAAGCGGAAGAAATCGAGGGCTCGGGGATTCAAAAACTCCGCGTGCGTTCAGTGCTCACCTGCGACAGCAAAGTCGGCGTTTGCGCCAAGTGCTATGGACGCGACCTTGCGCGCGGTTGTCCGGTCAATATCGGTGAATCTGTCGGCGTTATCGCTGCGCAGTCTATCGGCGAGCCGGGCACACAGCTTACCATGCGTACGTTCCACGTTGGCGGCACGGCGCAGGTTGGCGATACATCGTTTATCGAAGCGAGCCACGAAGGCGTCATCAAGCTTGAGGGCGGCAATGTTATCAAAAACTCTGATGGCGATCTCGTCGTCATGGGCCGCAACACGCTTGTGAAAATCGTCGACAATGACGGCAAGGAACATGCGTCCTACAAGGTTTCCTACGGCGCCAAGCTGCGCGCCGGAGACGGAACCAAAGTAACACGCGGTCAGCGGCTTGCTGACTGGGATCCGTACACCATGCCGATCCTGACCGAGGTAGCCGGTAAAATCAGATACGAAGACTTGCAAGAAGGCTTCTCCATGCAGGTCGTCGCCGACGAAGCGACGGGTATCGCGAGCCGTGTCGTCACCGACTGGCGCGCCAACCCGCGTGCAGCCGACATGAAGCCGGCGATCGTGATTGCAAGCGCAAGCGGCGATCCCGAAAAACTCTCAAGCGGCGGCGAAGCGCGTTACATGCTTCCTGTAGACGCCATTCTTTCCGTTGAAGACGGCGAAGACATCCGTCCGGGCGACGTGCTTGCCCGTATCCCGACGGAAGGCGCCAAGACCCGTGACATTACCGGCGGTCTGCCGCGTGTTGCGGAACTCTTCGAAGCGCGACGTCCGAAAGATCACGCGATCATCGCCAATGTCGACGGCAAGGTTGAGTTCGGCCGCGACTACAAGAACAAGCGCCGTATCAAGATCATCCCGACGGATGAAAGCCTTGAGCCTTCCGATTATCTCGTCCCGAAAGGTCGCCACATTGCGGTTCAGGACGGCGATTTCATCGCCAAGGGCGAGTACCTGATGGACGGTAATCCGGCGCCGCACGACATTCTGGCGATTATGGGGATCGAGGCGCTCGCCGACTTCCTCATTGATGAGATCCAGGAAGTCTACCGCCTGCAGGGCGTGCCGATTAACGACAAGCACATCGAGGTGATCGTTCGCCAGATGCTGCAGAAAGTCGAAGTTACCGATCCCGGCGAGTCGCTGTTCCTGAAGGAAGAGCAGATCGACAAGCTTGAGTTCGAGGAAACCAACGCCAAGCTCGAAGATCAGGGCAAGCGCCCGGCCACGGCCGTGCCGGTCCTACTCGGTATCACCAAGGCCTCGCTGCAGACACGCTCGTTCATTTCGGCGGCGTCGTTCCAGGAGACTACCCGCGTCCTCACCGACGCAGCGGTCAACGGCAAGGTCGATACGCTCGAGGGCCTCAAGGAAAATGTCATTGTCGGCCGGCTTATTCCGGCAGGCACCGGCGGCGCCATGTCCAAGCATCAGGTCGAGGCCGAACGCCGCGACCAGATTCTTCTCGACGAACGCGCTAAGCGTGCGGAAGTTTCAAACGCGCCGGCCCTTGAAGGACCCGCTCCAGAAGAAACCGCCGAAGAGGCGGCTTCGGAAGAAGAGCCTGTCAGCCAGGATGCTGCGGAATAATTCAGTAAGCTGATAGAATAACAAACGGCGGCCTAATAGCCGCCGTTTTTATTTGACCGGCTGGTTCAACAGTTCCTTCAAAACATGTGTAAGCCCGTAGCGGCGATCGAGAAACGGTCTTGAGACCTCCGGACATTTCTCGATCATCGATTCATACCACGCAGGCGCATCGATGAGTTTCAAAATTTCCTTAACGTAAGAGTCCGGGTTGTTGGTCTCACAGGCGACGGCGGCGCGCTGCAAAATTTCGAGGGCCGGTACGACAGGATTGGAGATGAGCGGNNAGCCGGCGAGGGCGGCTTCAGCCGCGGTCATGGCGAGCCCTTCAACGAAGGTGCTTCGGGTCGGAACGATCGAAGCATGAGATTCCGCATAAACGTCAACAAGGTCGTCGAGGGAGGTCCAGCCGTTGGCGATGACAACCTTGTCGAGTCCCGATGCGGAAATGCGGCGCTTTACTTCCTCAAGTTCAGAACCGGTTCCGCATACGATNNATCCAGCGTACGCGGCCGGGCGCGCGCGCTTCGATTTGCCGAGCCATCTCAACGATATCGAGAACGCCTTTCGCCTCAGTAACCCGGCCTATGAACATGATCTGGAACGGGCGCCGGTCGTGAGACGGGGCGGGGGGAATTCTGTCAAAAAACTCTTTGGCGAACTGCGCCCTGATCTGAACCAGGGGCCGGCAGGCGGGCCCGGCAAGCTCTACAACCTGACGCTCGCATATAGGCGAGACGCAAAGCGTCGCCAGCGGACCCCGCCGCCAGAAATACCGGTCAAGCCAGTGAACCATGCGGGCCGAAAGTCCTGTCGGTCTGAAGCCTTCGGGCCAAAGAGCGTTGTGAAGTACTGAAATGACCGGGATTCCCGCCCAGACGAACAGCATTTGCCAGAAATAATGCGTGCAACCGGAATCAAGGATCGCCACATCGGCCTTGAACCGCCGGGCCCGGCGAAGCAGCTGCAGGCCGTAGGCAAGTTCTCGAAGATGAAAAGCGGTGCCTCGCGCCCCTGGCCAGGGTTTCGGCAAGTGCTCGATAACGAAATCGCCGTCTTCGAGATAATCCTTGCGGTCGTGATAGCAGATAAGATGCAGTTTGGCCCCGACGTCCTTGGCGTACTGCTCGATCTGACTGGAAAAAGTAATCGAGACTTCGGTCGGGTCATGTACCCCTGAGCGCCAGGATTTGTGCGCGCCAACCGCATCTCCCGGCCCTGCGACATAAAAAACCCGTTTCGGCTCAATCGGCTGGTCTGAAGGCTGCGGCACGGGGAATCCCTGAAAATCGCCCGTTCCTTAGCCGCGTCCGCGCGTGATTCCTAGTTAATCGCGGATTTTCCGCCAATTCACGTCAAGGAGGGATCATGGAACGCTTTTGAAAGGCATAATCGATCAAGGGCGAATTCTTTGAGGGCGGAATATGGCGCACGGTATGCGTAATTCATCGCTAGACTTTCAGCGTAGAAAAAACAGCAAAAACCGCCCGGAAATTGTTGAAATCATATTGACCCGGGGGATAGGCGTCGGTATGTCTCGCGCCGCTGAATGGCTGGCCGTCAGCTCTTTCCCCTCGGGGAAGACCCTGAAACGCAGCCGCTTTTAGCTGAAGACAGTTCTAGGTTTTCGAGCGGCGTTCCGCTGATGCGGGCACCGCTTGTTTGCGTCATGGCTTTTTAGGGCCGATGGCGCGCGAAGTTTTAGGGTTGGCGCCCGCGTCTAGCGAAGCCGGAGAATAGGTGAATGCCGACAATACAACAGCTTATCCGCAAGCCGCGGAAACCGAAGCGCGCTATCAACAAAGTGCCGGCTTTGGAAGGCAACCCGCAAAAGCGGGGCGTGTGCACGCGGGTTTATACAACGACGCCGAAGAAGCCGAACTCGGCGCTGCGGAAAGTCGCGAAGATTCGTCTGACCAATGGCTATGAAGTCATCGGCTACATTCCGGGCGAGGGCCACAATTTGCAGGAACACTCTGTTGTTCTAATCCGCGGCGGCCGCGTGAAAGACCTGCCAGGCGTTCGTTATCACATTATCCGCGGCGTGCTCGACACGCAGGGCGTCAAAGACCGCAAGCAGCGCCGTTCGAAATACGGCG
>NZ_DGNK01000039.1:0-3462 GCF_002388935.1 Hyphomonas sp. UBA4494 | reverse complement strand
TCCGGAACGCAAAGAACGCAATGGCTGCCGCCATTGCGTCCGTGGGCCGAGCCGACGCCTCCCCAAGCGTCCAATCTCTGTATCCATAAGCCTAGCAAGCCGCCGAAGCGCGTCCAGGCCCCGGCGGGGATGGGGATAACGCTACGCCACGGGAATCGACCGGCGCCTAGGGCCTCGGGATTCGCGGAATCAGGCAAGATTCGATAGAATCCGAACGCGGCCCGCGAGCCGCAAAGAAAACCACCCGCCGACGATTGGCGGGTGGGGACAGGCGCTCTCAATACTCCTCGGCCAGCATGATCGTGAGCACGCGCGTCGTGACGCGCGGGTCTGCCGGATCGGGCGAACCGCCGGCGAGCGCGCGGTCGTAGTAGTCGATCTTGAAGAAGATCTTCCGGTCTTCGACCGTGAGCGCGCCGAAGTCGTGCTCGCCATAGGGATCGTTGTGCGCCAGATGAGCTGGGCGCATTCCAGTGAGGTGGAAGACCTCACGCTTCCGTGCCGCGCAGGGTGCGGATGAAGCAGACAGGTGAGGCGCGCTGCGCGTCTGCAGCAAGCCATACATGAGCAGAACCTGTCAAAGCCGGAGGGACTGGGGAATTCCGCCCCTCTCCGTTCCGGCCAGCGTGTTTGCTAGGGAGAGGAATACGAACCGACGTCTGACGCCTCGGTAGAGTATGTGGAGCCTGCCAACCGGAATTGGGCAGGTCGGTCATGGCCTCTGGCCATGTCTGGTGAAGCGCTGGTCCTGGCTAATGATCCTGGGACCGGGGCGGCCGTCGGGCCGCAGCCCTCGGAGGTGTTCTGCGAGCGCCGGGGGTCAGAGTTCACACGGGGTATAGTCGGCTCCTACGGCAAATGATGGAAAGCGCTTGGAACCTGGGAACCTTTGTCCGGCTTCCCCTGCGGGGGATGGTCAAGACGGCTGACGATCGCCAGACAAAGGGGCGGAGCCTTCGTAGTAGTCTGAGCACGGGAAAGCCGCGCACAAGGCGAAGGAAGGCAGTGGATAGAGCTTCGCGGCAGGAGGTGGGCGCAGGCCCGGCATGGTGAATACCAGCTTCATCCTCGACATGCAGCCGAAGCTCTATCGGTGGAGCGCGTCGGATAAGGACAAAACCTTCTCCGACCTGTTCAATCTGATCTGTGATCGCCGAACGTTGTTCGAAGCCTGGACCCGGCTCGCCCGCAATCGGGGCAGTCAGACGCCAGGGACGGACGGCATGACGCGGCGCAGGCTCGAAGAGCAAGCGGGCGGCGTTGATCGCTTTCTGAACGAGGTTCGCCATGAACTGAGATCAGGAACCTATCGGCCTGAGCCTGTCAGACAACGGCTGATCCCGAAGACTGGCAGACCGGGGCAATTCCGTCCGCTGGGCATACCCACGCTCAAAGATCGCCTTGTGCAAATGGCGATGAAGTTCGTTCTGGAGCCTATATTCGAGGCGGATTTTTATCCGAACTCCTATGGGTTCCGACGCGGCCGAAGCACCCATGACGCCCTGGCGGCGGTTCAGCGTCAGCTGCATCCGACCAACCATGGCCCGTCCTTGACGCATTACGTGATCGAGGGCGACATCAAGGGCTGCTTCGACGCCATCGATCATCACCTGCTGATGGAAGAGGTGAAGCGGCGCATCCGGGACCGCAAGGTCCTGCTGCTGATCCGGGCCTTCCTGAAGGCGGGCGTCATGATTGAGGGCAGCCTTGAGCATTCGGCGACAGGCACGCCCCAAGGCGGCGTACTGTCCCCGCTCCTGGCGAACATCTTCCTGCATCGGCTCGACGAGAGATACGACAGGTGGATGCCGCGCCCGCGTGAGAAACCGACGAACGCAGTCAGTCGCCGCCGGCTGGATCGGCGCAACGGCAGACCGACGTTCTACATGGTCCGATACGCGGACGACTTCCTTCTGCTTGTCGTCGGCTCCCAGCGGCAAGCGGAGGCGGAACGAGAGGCCCTGGCGCAGTTCCTCTGGGAGGAAATGCGTCTCGAACTCTCGACAGAGAAGACCCTGATCACCCGGCCGGAAGACGGCTTTACCTTCCTCGGATACCGGGTTGTCCGCACCAAGTCGCGTCGCAGCGGCAACTGGGTCGGCAATCTTCGTATCCCCAAGGATAAGGTCAAAGCCCTGCGCCGGGAGATCAAGATGCGGACATCACGGGCGACGCTCGTGTTGCCGTTCAAGGATCTGATCTCGGCGCTCAACCCCCTGATCTCCGGATGGCGGAACTACTTCCAGTACGCCACCTACGCCAGCAAGGAGTTCCAAGCTTTGGACAACTGGCTTTGGCATAGGATCGACCGGTGGCTTCGCAAGAAGCACCGGAAGACCGGCGCTCGGAAACTGCGGGCCAGGTTCCGTGCCGGGCCGCATCCGCCGATGCGGAATCGCTGGCGTGACGGCAGGGCCGTATCAAAGCGGTTTCTGGATGGGGGTACGCGCCGCTATCGCAATCGAGGTGTCAGAATACCGAACGGATGGAATGACAAGGAACTCGGCGACGACCCCGCCTTGCGGGGTGCGCCGTTGTTCTGGCGCGCGTATCACGCGCTGGAAACCATGCAATCTACCGGCGGCTAGTCCGCCCTTGGAGAGCCGGATGCCGGGAAACTCGCATGTCCGGTTCGGAGAGCGGGATGGCGAAACCGACCTCAGCAATGAGGCAAGGCGCGCCATCTCGACTCTACGTCGGGACCGAAGTCCTCAAACGATTGGACGGCAGCGATCACGTCCCGGACAAAGCTGTCGCCGGCGACGCTGATCCCTTGCGTGATCATGATGCGCCCGCCCGGGTCCCGGCCCTGTCGGAGCTTGTCGTTGAGCGCGCGGATGACGTCAGTCTTGGATTTCGTCGTTTCTGTCATGGTCGGCCTCCTTTCGCCCCGGCGCGCGTGACAGGCAAAAGCCGTCATGCGCGCCGGGGCGGCGGGAGACCGCGAAGGAACGTCTGCCGCCATTGTCGCATAGTGGGCGCTATCCACAGCCCCCCGGCAGTGGCGATATCAGCTGCTCCCAGGCTCTGGCGGGTTGCGCGCCCTATGGCAGGCTCAAGCCATGGCCGGCTTCATTCACATTGGCGACGCCTATCAACGCTCGGGCTATACGCCGTTCGGCATGGCCGTGCCTGACCGCCTGCTGCACCTCTACGTCATCGGGCAGACCGGTACGGGCAAGTCGACGCTCTTACGGACCCTGGCGCGGCAGGACGCCCGCAACGGCACAGGCTTCTGCGTGCTCGATCCCCATGGCGACCTGGCGGAGGAGCTGCGGGCCGATATCGGACCCGACGCCATCTATTGGGACGTCGCCGACCCGGATTGCCCCTATGGCTATAATCCGCTCGCCCGCGTCGCCGTCGAGTACCGGCCCCTCGTCGCGTCGGCCCTGATCGACACCTTCCGGAAGCAGTGGATCGACGCCTGGGGGCCGCGTATGGAGCACCTGCTGCGCTATG
>NZ_DGNK01000004.1:0-110432 GCF_002388935.1 Hyphomonas sp. UBA4494 | reverse complement strand
CATTGATGACCCACTCGTCGCCTTCGAGCACGGCGCTCATGGAGACGTTCTTGGCATCCGACGATGGCAGGGCCGGCTCGGTCATGGCAAAGGCCGAGCGGATCTTGCCTTCGAGCAATGGCTTCAGCCAGCGCTCTTTCTGTTCGGGCGTGCCGACGCGCTCCAGAACTTCCATATTGCCGGTGTCCGGCGCGGAACAGTTCATGGATTCAGAGGCCAGCGGGTTCTTGCCGAGCTCAGCCGCGATATAGGCATAGTCGAGGTTCTTCAGGCCTTCGCCGGTTTCGGCGTCCGGCAGGAAGAAGTTCCAAAGGCCCTGCTTCTTGGCCTCGTCCTTTGCCTTTTCGAGCGCTTCCAGCTGGCCGGGCGCATAGGACCAGATGTCAGTCTTTCCTTCGCCAAGGCGATGGAATTCCTCACTCATGGGATTCACGACATCCTTGATGAAGCTTTTCACATGCTCGTAAAGCGGCACGGCTGCGTCTGACATGCGCAGATCGTTGAGCTCGTTTTGTGTGTCCTTGGACACTTCGGTATCCGCCATTTTGGGGTCTCCTCTCAGACTTTCTTGTTGGGGGAATGGTAGGCCTTGCGGCAACGGCACCGCAAATTGTTTCTTGGAAATGTTTTGTGTCGCGCATGTGGGCAGGGCTGCAAGATTTGGCGTTTGCCTGCAAACTGGTCTAGGCCAGCGCCATGACGTCGCTCGCCGCTTCCATCATCCTGGTGACCGTGCTGGCCACCAGTTTCCTGTCCGGCATCTTCGGCATGGCCGGCGGCGTGATCTTCATGGGCGTGCTGACTGCGCTGGTACCGGTTGCCACAGCCATGATCATTCATGGCGCGGTCCAGATGGTCTCCAATGGATATCGGGCGTATCTCTGGCGCCGTCATATTCACTGGAGCGTGTTTCGTCGCTACGCGCTGGGATCTGCCGCAGCGGTCCTGTTGCTGTTCGCGCTCAGCTGGCGCCCGGACAAGCAGATGGTTTACCTGATGCTGGGGCTGGTGACCTTGCTCGTCTGGCTGCCCAAATCGATTGCCGATCTCGACATCCAGAAACCCTATCAGGCCGAAGGTGCGGGCTTTGTCGTACAGGCGCTCAACACGGTTGCGGGCGTGGCCGGGCCGTTGATGGACCAGTTCTTCGTTCGCACGGACATGCATCGCCACGAAATCGTTGCGACCAAGGCCGTGACGCAGGTTCTGGCGCATTTCGTGAAGATCATATTCTGGAGCGTGCCGATCATCATGGCGACGGGCGCGCAATCCCTGCCGCCAGCCTGGCTGATCCTTGCGGCCGCACCGCTCTCCATGCTGGGAACAACATTGGGCGGCAAAGTGCTGGATCGGATGAGTGATGTGAACTTCAAGCGGGGCATGAAATATCTGGTTACGGCGGTGGGCGCAGTCATGCTGATGCGCGCCGCAGGCTGGCTCTAGGGCCACTGGGCTTACGTCTCTGATTGTCTTGGGCGTCCGCGCCGCGCTCATTCAGGATCCTCTACTCTGCAAATGAAAGTAGCGAGTCCTGTACCATTCGGGAAGTTTATTATATGAAGCGAATGCATCACTATTGGTGATGGTTTGGAGCGCATATGAATCTCAGATCATTGGACCTGAACCTGCTGCCCGTGCTGGAGGCAGTCTATTCCGAGCGCAGCCTGACCCGGGCCAGCGAGACGCTGCACATCACCCAACCCGCAGTGAGCAACGCCCTGGCCCGGCTACGCACCCATTTCGAGGACCCGCTTTTCGTGCGCGAGGGACGCGGCGTGAAGCCCACGGCCATGGCCGAAGCCCTCATGCCCGCAGTGCGCGACGCTCTTGACCGATTGCGCGCCGGGCTGGAGCCACGATCGGCGTTTGAACCGTCCCGCTCGACGCGCGTGTTCAATATCTCCGCCCGGGATGCCGGCGCCTTCATGATTGCGCCAAGCCTTGCACGCCGACTGCAGGACATTGCCCCCGGCGTGCGCATCGCCTGGACGCAACTGAACCGGGGCGCGATCTCCACCGAGCTGGCCTCGGGGCGACTGGACCTGGCCATCGACGTCCCAGGCATTCGCGGCACCGACCTTGAGCGTGAGCCGCTGATGACGACGCCTTATGTCTGTGTTGTGTCGGAAGACCATCCGCTCTCGGGCCGCCAGATGACGTTTGAAACCTTTTTGGAGTTGCGCCATGTCGTCGTCTCCAGCCGCCGCGAAGGACGTTCTTATGTCGAGGAAGTCGCCCGGTCGCATGGCGCGCGCATCACGCCGGTCATGCGACTGCCGACCTATATGCCAGCGCTGGAAATTGTGAAACATACGGACCTTGCGCTCACCGCACCTGCCTTGCTCGCGCAATCACCGGGACTGGTCTCACATGACCTGCCCGGCGTCTTTCCCGCGCTCGACAGCGAGCTTTACTGGCGGCGGGAAAATTCTGAGGATGCTGCCCTGACCTGGCTGCGGGCTCTGATCCTTGATGCTGTGACAGAATTGGCGGGATGAGACTTGCGCCGGCAGGAGTGTGCCTATAACAGACGCGGGTCACTTGGGGAGTAGCCAGCCGGTCGGCAGACCGGGCCTCCGCGTCAACACACTCGGCCTGCAGGTCGTGGCGCGAAGGGAACGGGACACCGTTCGGGCGAGACCAATGACGCCGCATTCCTGCTCGGGCCGGGCACGGAATGATGGTGTCATTGCGTCAGATTTGCCCGGCCTGGAGACTGTCTCTCATGGAAGCCCTGTTCACCTCCACACTCGTGGTCGCCCTTGCCGAGATCGGCGACAAGACCCAGCTGTTGGCTGTTTTGCTCGCGGTACAGTTCCGCAAGCCACTGACCATCGTCACCGGCATATTGGCCGCAACCCTCGCCAACCATTTTCTGGCCGCACTGGTCGGCTCTCAGGCCGCCACGTTCCTCCAGGGGGACTGGTTTCGCTATCTGATCGCCGTATCGTTCATCCTGATGGCCGCCTGGACCCTCATCCCGGACAAGCTGGACGAGGATGAACGCCCCCGCGTGCGAAATGGCGCTTTCCTGACAACGCTCATCACATTCTTTCTCGTCGAAATGGGCGACAAGACTCAGGTTGCGACGATTGCTCTGGGGGCACAATTCGAGCAAGTGATGCTGGTCACGCTCGGCACGACACTGGGTATGATGCTGGCCAATGTTCCCGCAGTCTATTTCGGAGAAGCCTTGATCCGGCGCGTGCCGCTCAGCCTCGTGCGACGGTTGGCGGCGCTGTTGTTCCTGGCAATCGGGCTATGGCTGCTGGCAGAAACGGCGGGGTGGCTCTGACGCAGCCATCAGATGGCAGCGCGCTCATATTCCTCGTCGCGTTCGGCGGCCAGCCGGTCACGGATGGTTTCCTCATTGTATCCGAACTCATGAAGCGTACGTCCGGCCATTTGAAGGCCGGATTCAATCGCATCCGGGATCACGGACCGGGCCCCGGCATCCATGAGACGCCGGGCGTGTTCATGGTCGCGGGCCCTGGCGATAATCGGCGCGTCAGGGCGCAATTTGTGAAAGGCTGACACCATCGCTTCTGCGGCGGTAACGTCATCCACCGTAACGACAAACATCATGGCACCGTCGACGCCTGCGCTATGCAGGATTTCCGGTCGCGCGGCGTCCCCCAGATAGGCGCGCCAACCAGCATTGCGGGCACGCGAAACATTGAAGGCGCTGCGTTCCAACGCAACAACTTCGGCGTCTTCCGCCGCGAGGATACGCGCGACGGCATGTCCGACCCGACCAAACCCGGCAATGATGACGTGGCCCTGAAGGTTTGAGAAATCTTCTTCCAGCGTATGCGCCGGTTCGGGCCCGGCCAACTTGTCTGACAAGAAGCCCCCAACCTTTCCGAGCACCGGAATGAGCAACATGGAGAGTCCGGCAATCGCGGCCATCAGCCCGGCTGGCTCCGGGGCAAGCACGCCAATGGCTGTGGCCGCTGCGATCACGACAAAGGCAAACTCTCCGGCAGGCGCGAGCAGGAAGGCGGCCTCGATGGACATCGGGGTCGGCCCGGCAAACAGACGCAGGGCCCCGAAACCGATGACCAGTTTCAGGATGAGGAGTGCAGCAAGACCGGACAGGATCACCCAAGGCTGAGACAGGATCGATGGCAGGTCGAGCCCCATGCCCACCGTCATGAAGAACAGGCCCAGCAGGATGCCCTTGAAGGGTTCGAGATCGACCTCTGTCTGATGCTTGAATTCGGTTTCGCCCAGCAGCAGGCCCGCCAAGAACGCGCCGAGCGCAAGTGAAAGGCCCGCCGTTGCCGTGATGGCGGCCGCGCCCACGACGGTCAGCAGGGTCAGCGCCATCAGGAAATCCCGTCCGCCTGCCGCCGCCGCAAGGCGAAACATGTGCCGCAGACCAAAACGGCCAATGATCACGATCACGATGATTGCAATGACGCCATTGAACAGGGCTTCGAGCAGAATTTTCGTGACGTCCTGACCGGCCTCTATGTTGGCAAAGCCGACAAAGATCAGGATGGGAGCAACGAGGATGTCCTGAAACAATAGCACGCTGAGCGCGGCGCGCCCGACCGGTTGAGCGGCCTGTTTCTGCTCGATCAGCAGCTGCATGACGATGGCGGTCGACGACAATGCGAGCGCGAGTCCGGCGATGATGGCGGCCTCTGCCGGCAGGCCGATCTGCCATCCGATGAGACCGATGGCGAGCGCGCTGATCCCTGCCTGAAGCCCCCCTGCGCCGAACACGGCCCGCCGCAGCGCCCACAGCTTTTCAAACGAAAACTCGAGCCCCAGCAGGAACAGGAGGAACAGCACGCCCAGTTCGGCAAAGGGCGCGGCGGCTTCCGGTTCCGAGATCGAGACAAATTCGAGTATGGGATAATTGTGGGAAAGCGAACCCAACGCGTAAGGTCCAAGCGCAATTCCGGACAACATGAACCCGACCACGGCGGGCAGTTTCAGATACCGGAAGACCGGAACCGCCACACCCGCCGCAAACAGGAAGACGATTGCGTCCTTGATCAGAATCTCGTGTCCTGGTTCCGCCATGCCTCGCTATGATTACCTTGTCTAGTTTGCCTCAGCTGCGCCGGGCCTTGAAGAAATCCTTGAGCAGCGCGCTCGCTGTCTCGCCCGCTGCCTCGTCCTGCTCGACCTCCGGCCGCCAGTGGCATGTTGGCTGCTCGAAAAAGCGTGCGCCATGAATCACCGCACCGCCCTTCGGATCGCACGCCGCGAAGACGACCCTCCCGATCCGCGCAAGGCTGATCGCGCCTGCGCACATCGCGCAGGGTTCCAGTGTCACATAGAGGTGCAGGCCGGTCAGCCGGTAATTTCCCCTAGACGCCGCCGCAGCGCGCAGGGCGACAATTTCGGCATGGGCGGTCGGGTCATGCCCGGCAATCGGGCGGTTTGCCCCCTCGGCCACGATCTCGCCTGTCTCCGGATCGACCACCACGGCGCCAACCGGCACTTCGCCCGCCTCGGCCGCCTCTCGCGCCAGTTCCAGCGCGCGGGTCATGGGATCAGCGAGAATTGTCATATGGATGGGATCGCCTTACACGGGCGCAAAGTAAAGGGATTGCCTGTCGAATGCGCATCATTGCCGGAGAGCACAAGGGGCGCGCCATTGCGGCGCCGAAGGGACAGGGCACGCGCCCGACGGGAGACCGTGCGCGCGAGTCGATCTTCAACATGCTGGCCCATGCGGACTGGGCGCCCGAGATCGACGGCGCGCGGGTGATTGATCTGTTCGCGGGTTCCGGCGCGCTGGGCTTGGAAGCCATGAGCCGGGGCGCCGCGTTCTGCCTTTTCGTCGAGACCGATCATGGCGCGCGCGGCGCTATCCGCGACAATATCGAAACACTGGGACTGTTCGGAAACACGCGGCTTCACCGGCGGTCGGCCACCGACCTGGGCGAAAAACCCGCCAGTGCCGGCGCGCCTTTCTCGCTCGCCTTCCTCGACCCGCCCTATAATAAAGGCCTTGTCGAGCCCGCACTTTCCGGTCTGGTATCTGGCAAATGGCTGGCCGAGAATGCGCTTGCCGTGGTCGAGACGGGGGTCGACGAGACGATCACGCCAGACGGATGGAAGCCGGTCGAGACACGCGACTATGGCGCAGCGCGGATCTGGTTCCTGAAGCGGGTCTAGCCCTCGAAAAATTCCCGGCGCAAATCGAGGTGGGTCTGGTTGGTGCCGATCAGTTCTCCGCATTCGCCAAGCCAACCTTCCGCCGCCGCCCGGCCAATGTCCCTCAGCTTGGTCAGGAAGTCCCAGCTCGTATCGTATTTGGTCCTTAGGCTGAACTCCATGAGGTCTTGCCCACCCTTGATGGCATGGATGTTCAGACGGCGGTATTTTTTGAGCATTGGCTCTTTCAACATGCCATCATCAAGCAATCGCTGGACAAAGGCGATGGCACGCAGCTCTCCGATCAGGGCGGCATTGAAACTGATCTCGTTCATCCGGTCTTGAATCTCCCCGGCACGTTTCGGCACACCGTCGCGGCGGATCGGGTTGAGCATGACCAGCAATACGTCACGCGGGGCGCCGGAATAGATCAGGGGAAAGAGGCTGGGATTGCCCATGAAGCCTCCGTCCCAATAAGCCTGCCCATCAATCTCCACGGCCTTGAAGGTTTGCGGCAGGCATGCCGAGGCGAGCACTGCGTCGAGGGAGATGTCCCCATCACTGAACACGGTGACATGGCCGGATTCGACATTCGTCGCCGACAGGAACAGTTGGATGCCCGACTCATCCACTTTCGAAAAGTCGATTACCTGCTCCACCACATCGCGGAGCGGGTTGATGTTGAACGGGTTGAGGTCGTAAGGACTCGCCAGGCTCGACATGGCACTGGCATAGGCGAATACGATCGGACTGAGCGCGCCATAAGGCGTGACATTGCGGGAAGATTTGGAGATCCCCTGCCAGAGGGCTTCCAGCGTATCCTTCGCACCCTGCACGCCGTTTTCAGCCATCCCCGCCGAGAATGCGACGGCATTCATCGCCCCGGCGGAAGTCGCGGAGATCGCTTGGATTTCAAGATCATCTTCCTCGATCAGCCGATCGAGCACACCCCATGTATAGGCGCCATGCGCACCGCCACCCTGGAGCGCGAGGCTGATCTGCCGCTGCTTCTGTTTTGCCATGGCGGTGTTCCTGTCACTTGAACCGAGATATTACTTTGCCGGTGCGGTCTTAATGAGACCTGACCACAGGCGTAGGATGCCTGTCCGGCCGGCGCCACGCCCGCAAAACAGGAATCTGGGTATTCATGTCGATTTTGGTCGATATTGGCACAAGCCTTGCGATAAAAGCGGGGTAACCAAGCAGGATGAACAGGTGAGCCGCCGTGGCGTATGAGATTCCGCAAAAACCCATGATATCGGTCATCATGGCGAACTATAATTGCGAGGCATTTCTTGCCAGCGCCATAAGATCCGTCCTGAATCAGACCAATACGGCGCTGGAACTGATCCTTGTGGATGACGGGTCCAGCGACCGGAGCGTCGAGATTGCCCAGGAAATCGCGAAAAAGGATGCGCGACTGAGCGTCTTCAGCGGCACGCGTTATGGCGGACCTGCCCCGGTTCGCAACCACGCACTCGAGCAGGCCAAAGGCGATTGGGTCGCCATCGTGGACAGCGATGACTTGATCCGTCCCGACCGGTTGGAGCGCATGCTGACCGCCGCCGAAGACACCGGCGCAGACATCCTGATCGACAATCTTGCCGTGTTCCAGTCCGACGGTCCCGCCAATATCTTCACGATGTTCGAGGGGGATTTGCGGGATCGCCCGGCCAGGATCATGGAGAGCGAATACATCAAGGCGAACATGCTTTATGGACGGGGCAGCAAGCTCGGTTATGCCAAGCCACTGATCCGCCGCAGCGCGCTGGAAGCCAATTCGCTTCGCTATAATGAGACGATGCGGATTGGCGAAGATTACGATCTGATCGTGCGGCTGTTATCGACCGGAGCGCGGATGATGAGCGTGCCGGACGTGATGTATTTCTATCGCAAGCATGGCAATTCCATATCTCACCGGCTTGATGCTGTGGCTCTGGACGCGCTCGAACAGACGGCCGGCGAAGCGCTCCGCCAGCCGACCCCACACGCGGAAGTCACCGCCGCCCATGCCGCTCGCCTGAAGTCGATCCGGCGCGCCGTGGTATTCGATCAGATCCTGACCGCACTCAAGCGCAAGAATGTGTTGGGCGCGGCCAAGCTCGTCGGGACTGAGCCATCTGTCATTCCACTGCTGAGGATGCCGCTAATCCATCGAATCCAGCAGCGCACGGGTAACCCGCTCGCACGCTCGGACCAGCATCTCGAGGCCGAATTGGTGAAACTGCGCGCCCTTTGCGAAGCTTGAGCGTGGCAGACGCCAGTTCCAGAAGCGTGGTCCCGGCGGTCGGCACGGTCTGCTTTCGGGGAGACGATGTTCTTCTGATCCAGCGGGGCACCAAACCCTTGCAAGGCGAATGGTCCTTGCCCGGTGGCCGGATCGAAGCGGGCGAGCGCGCGCCGCTTGCGGCGTTGCGCGAGCTCGCCGAAGAGACCGGGATTACTGCACGGCTCGTGGGCTTGGTAGATGTCGTGGACGCGATCTTCACCTCGCGCCAGACCGGCGACGTGACCCGTCACTACCTGTTGTTCGACTATGCTGCGGTTTGGGTATCAGGAAACCCGGTAGCCGGGGACGACGCAGCCCATGCCGAGTGGATCAGTCCTGACAGGCTGGCCACCTTGCCGCTATGGGACGAAACCCGTCGCATCATCGATTCCGCGCGCCATCTAGTTCACAGCTCAAACGAAGCTTGACCGCCCCTACGTCACCCGCTTGATCTGCTGACCAAGCAAAAAAGTCGCGGAGGACACAATATGACATACGCCCCATTCAACTTGGCCGGAAAGGTCTGCGTCATCACTGGCGGCAATAAGGGCATTGGTCTCGGCATGGCCGAAGCGCTCGCTGCCTCCAATGCGGATGTCGTGATCTGGGGACGCAAGGAAGATGACAACGCTGCGGCCCTCAAGAAGCTCGAAGGTCTCGGAACTGGCAAAGCGTCTTCAAAGAAGGTCGACGTGGCCGAGGAAGACCAAATCGTGAAGGCCATGGCCGAAACCGAAGAAGAGTACGGTCGAATCGATACCTGTATCGCCAATGCCGGGATTGGGCGCGGCGCAGCAAATTTCCATGAAATGACTTTGGAGACGTGGCAGTACAATCAACGCATCAACTCGGAAGGCGCCTTCCTGACCTTGCGCGAGGCTGCCAAATCCATGGTCAAGCGTGCCAAGGCTGGCGATCCAGGAGGCTCGCTGATCGGCACAGCGTCGCTCGCTGCGCTGTCGGGTGCAGCGCGCAATCAGGCATATGGGCATACCAAGGGTGGCCTCATCGCCATGATGAACGCCATTGCCGTCGAATATGGCCGCTATCAGATCCGCGCAAATTCCATCCTGCCGGGCTGGATCGCGACTGACATGACGGACGGCGCGCAGGACAACGACGTTTTCAACAGCAAGGTCATTGCGCGCGTTCCAATCCGTCGTTGGGGCAAGCCGGAGGATTTCGGCGGAATTGCCGTCTATCTGGCGTCTGACGCTTCGAGCTTTCACTCGGGCGATACGCTGCTGGTAGACGGCGCGTACCAGAAATTCTGATCGGCCGCCTAGTCTCACAAAAAAGGGCTGCCCGAGGGCAGCCCTTTTCAATTCTGGTAGGACCAGACCGATTACTCGGTTGGCTCTTCTTCAAGTTCGTCCGCAGCGTCGTCGACAGCTTCTTCAGCGTCATCCATCGCTTCGTCCATTGCATCGCCTGCATCTTCCGCAGCCGCTTCAATGTTGTCGCCAGCTTCGCTGAGCGCGTCGCCTGCATCGTCAGCAGCTTCGTCCATTGCATCAGCAGCATCATCTGCAGCTTCTTCGATGGATTCAGCAGCCGTCGTATCTTCAGGAGCCGTTGTTTCTTCTGCAGCGCATGCAGCCAGTACAAGCGCAGCGGCACCGATAATCAGGAGTTGTTTCATGCTTTATTCCCCTACTTCAGGTCAAAGATGACCGGGCAGAGGTTTAACATCTGCCGACCACGACGCAAAGATGGTTTCAGCTGAAGGTCTGATGCAGCGCTTTTTGCGCGAACTGCGCCCAAAACAGCGAATTCGCGCTCGAACGACGCAGATTTGGGCCGATTCGGGCACTTCTTCATCACCTTCCCCCTAAATATCACCGTCTCCGATTCGCAAGCGAATGGTCTTTCAACCCGCCAATCGCGTTGAAACAGGGTCCGGTTCCGCTTTGCGCCCGAATCACGTGGATAGGTTTGGAGCCAATCAGCGCCCCATACCCTGCCAAGAACGGCGCTTGGTCAAACAGCCTTGCGTTGACGCAAGGACGGCAAATTACGGTCTTTTCAGAAGAGTTCATAAAGTCAGGGAGACGCCGTCATGGCCATAAAAACCGCACTCACAGAAATGTTGAATACCGAACACCCCATCATGCTCGCGGGCATGGGCGGTGTGTCCTACGCCGAAGTTTGTGCGGCCATGTGCAATGCGGGCGGATACGGCGTGCTCGGCATGGCGGGGACGACCCCGGACTTCATTGAAGGCCAGATGAAGCGCGTGCGCGAACTGACCGACCGGCCCTTCGGCGTGGACTTGCTGGCCGCCAGTCCGGAAAGCCTTGAAGAAAGCGTGGATGTCATCATCAATAATGGTGCCGACAGTTTCATAGCCGGTCTCGGCGTTCCGATGCCGATCATGGAGCGCCTGCAAAAGGCGAATGTGAAAGTCATGGTCGTTGGCGGCGCGGTGAAGCATGCCATCAAGGCCGAACAGGCTGGCTGTGATGCGGTCATCCTGCAAGGCGGCGAAGGCGGCGGGCATACCGGTCTGGTGGGGACGATGCCGTTGGTGGCACAAGCCGTGGAAGCCGTGAACATTCCGGTCATCGCGGCAGGCGGCATTTATGATGGCCGCGGCCTCGCGGCAGCGCTCGCTCTGGGAGCCTGCGGCGTCTGGATGGGTACGCGATTCATTGCCTCGACCGAGGCCCATGCCGCTCAGATGTACAAGGACACGGTCGTCGGCGCGGGCGATACTGATACAACACGCACGCGGTGCTATTCCGGTAAGCCGATGCGTTGCCGCACGAATGACTATATCAATGACTGGGAAACGCGCCCGCAGGACATTCAGCCCTTCCCGCACCAGGCCATCCACTCTACCCGGACAGGCGTAATTGGCGGCATCGGGGGGATTACGGACGAAGCCAAACTCGATGCGGACACCTCCTGCTTCGCCATGGGCCAGTCGGCTGGCGGCGTGAGAGAGGTCAAGCCCGTCGCGGAGATTGTGGCGGACATCATGCGCGATGCCGAATCAGCCATCGACCGGATGGCCAGCCTGCGGACCAAAGCGACCGCATAGAAATCATCACGCCGGAAACATATACAGCCGGGCCTACAGGCCCGGCTGAAATCGTTTTACTGCGCGGCGGCCGGTGTCAGCTTGATCAGGCGGCCACCTTCCTTGTCTTCCAGAACATAGAGCGCGCCGTCTGGTCCTTGCTCGACTTCGCGAATGCGTTTTCCCCATTCATAGCGCTCGGCTTCCCTGGCAACCGGCTCGGTTTGACCATCCTTGGGCGGTTGTCCGAGATTGTCAGTCGGCTCAGTCTCGAAGGAAACGCGGATCAACGCTTGCGAAGACAGCCCTCCGATGAATGCATTGCCCTGCCAATCGGCAAACATCTCTCCATCATAGAATACCAAACCGGCCGGGCTGATGGCTGGGACCCAAGCGATCGCCGGGTCCTCGAAAATCGGATTGCTTTCATGTGTCGGGATCGGCTTGCCGCTATAATGATCGCCCTCAGAAACTTCTGGATAACCGTAATTCTCGGACCGTACGATCAGGTTCAACTCGTCCCCGCCTTTCGGACCCATTTCAACCACCCAGAGGCGCTCTTGCCCGTCAAATGCAATGCCCAGCGGATTGCGATGACCAAGCGTCCATACCTGGTCCGCAACCGCGCCGTTTCCAAAGAAGGGGTTGTCCTCCGGAACAGACCCGTCCTGATTGACACGAACGACCTTGCCCAGATTCATGGCCATATTTTGCGCCGGAGTGAATTTCTGGCGCTCTCCTGAGGCGATGAAGAGATGACCATCCGGTGCGATGGCAAGACGATGGCCGTAATGGCCGTTGCCTTTCACTTTTGGCGTCTGGCGCCAAATCACGTCGCGCCCCTCCAATGTGCCGCCCGTGGCGGTTAGGGTCAGCGTTGCCCGCTCAACGGCTGCTCCGCTCAAACTCTCATCGGTCTCGTCGCGTTCAACGTAGGAAATGAAGACGGTGCCGTTCTCAGCGAAGTCCGGGTGGACGATGATGTCCCCCAGACCTCCCTGCCCCATTGCCGTGACCGAAGGGACGTTGGCGATTTCGCCCAGTTTCTTGCCCGCGGTATCCAGCAGCCAGAGATCACCATCCTTTTCTGAGACGAGTGCGCGGCCATCCGGCAGGAACGTCATCGCCCAGGCGCTGTCAAAGGTTTCGAGCGGGGTAGCGGTGAGCTGCGTGCCGCTTGTGCCAGTGACCGTCATGGCGTCGGGTGCAGTGGCCTCATGATGTTCAGCGGTCGCACAGCCCACAAGCATGATTGCGGCGCTGCCGCTCAGCAAGGAGCGCAGGATGAGTGATGACATGGGAATTCCTCCGGTGGCAGATGTCTGCCAACCGGAACGCCCAAAAGCGCAAGCAGTTCCACTGCTCAGTCAGCAAACGTCTCGCGCGGCACCACATGCTTGAGCGGCTCATTGGCCAGGTAGCGCTTGAGATTGTCCAGAAAGGTCTCGTCCGCGCGAATATAGGTCGCCTGGGTCATGGCGCTGTTGTGCGGTGTGATCGCGACTTTGGGATGGCGCCAGAGCGGGCTGTCGCTTGGCAAAGGCTCTTCAGCGGCGACGTCAACTGCGGCGAAGGCCGGGCGCCCCGCATCCAGCGCCGCGACGAGCGCTGCCTCATCCACCAATTGCCCACGGCCAAGATTCATCAGCAGCGCATCCGGGCGCATGGCTGCCAGGAATTCCGCGTCCACCATGCCAGCCGTTTCATCTGTCAACGGAACGCTGAGCAGGACCACGTCGGCTTGCTCGAGTTCGCTCTTCACCAGCGCCATCGGCACAATATGATCAGCACCCTCAGCCGGACCAGGCGAGCGCCGTGCGCCCGTCACATGACCGCCGAGTAGCTGGACCCGCTTGCCGACCGCCGACCCGATGGACCCAAACCCGACAATCAGCCAGCGCGACCCCATCATCTCGCGCATCTCAAGCCGGTTCCAGTCAGCCTCGGCCTGTTGTGCGCGATGCTCCGGACCCTTCTTGAAAAAGTCGAAAGACTGCCAGAGCGCCCATTCGGCCATGGCTTCGGACTGCGTGTGGTTGGTACAAAACGTGCGGGAAATCTTGCCAACGGAGATCAGTGCCGGATTGTCGAGCCCAGCCGCGGAGGACTGGAACCAATCTATCCCGCCAGTCTTGAGTACGGCGATCATGAAGTCGCGGGCATGATCCCCGAACCAGACATCCGTATTCCCGAAGACAATATCGGGCCGAATATCGTGAACCACGGTGCCGTCCCCGGCATGGGAGAACAAACCGTCCTCATCCATGACAATGAACTCAATCTCATGTTCAAGGCCCTTGAGCCTTTCACGAATGCGCGCAAAAGTCGTCGCATGAAGCAAACAGGTTTTCATATTCTCCTGCTTAGCGCGGTGATGTTCTGCGGCGCAAGCACAGCGCAATCGGGATTGCCGATTCGTGGACCGGATTATTTCCGCGATGCGACCGATCTCGCAGCCACGCTGGGCGCCGCCCACGCGATCCGCGTAAAGTGCAATGGCCGCGATGACCAGTATTGGCGGCGCTACATGTCCGACATGCTGAAGTACGAAGCGCCCAATCGAGGCGCGGTCCGCAGCTCACTGGTCGACGCCTTCAATGAGGCCTTCACAAGCGCCGGACGCATCTACCAGACCTGTGACAATCGCGCGGTCGAGGCTGAAGCTGATTTTGCCGTGAAGGGCCAGGAAATCGCCACGCGCATGGCCACCCATTACTTCCCTCAACCCCCAGAGCGCCAAGACTAGGTTTCGGTCGAGACCACGCTGACATCCTCAAGCAGGAACCGCGGTCCTGTGCCGAGCCCACGCGCACGATCCTCCGGATTGTAAAGCTGGCATTTTTTCAGGGACAGGCAGCCACAACCGATACAGCCGTCCAGCTTCCGGCGCGTCCGCTCCATCAGCGCGATCCGTTCATCCAGCATGTGCCGGAAGGCCGTACTGATCCGGGTCCAGTCCCGCTTGGTCGGCGTACGCCGCTCCGGCAATGACGACAGGAGCTGGCTGATCTCTTCGATGGTCAGGCCAATCTGCTGGGCGATCAGGATAAAGGACAGGCGACGAATGTCCGAGCGCAGGAAGACACGCTGGCCGCCAGAGGACCGTTCTGGGTGAACCAATCCCCGCCCTTCGTAGAAACGGATCGCCGAGACCGACAGGCCGGTCCGCGCAGCCACATCTCCGATCGCCAAGCCCTTCGGAACTGCCATGAAAAAATTTCCTATCTCACGCTTGACCTCAACTTAAGTTGAGGAATTACGACAGCTTTATCAGAGATTTGATGAAGACGAAATGGAGTTGAAAACAATGAGTATTGCAAAGTTCGAACATGTGAATGCGACCGTCAGTGATCCAAAGAAGACCGCGTCCATGCTGACCCGTTTGTTTGGCTGGAAAGTGCGCTGGGAAGGCCCGTCCAAATATGATGGCTATACGGTGCATGTCGGCACGGATGAGGATTACCTCGCACTGTATGCGCTGCCCCAGCAAGACCGGCCAGATGAGGAAAGCTATTACCGGACCGGCGCCGTCAATCATTTCGGCATCCTGGTGGATGATCTGGACGCGACCGAGCAGAAGATCCTCGCCGCCGGCTATCGCACCCATAGTCACCAGACCTATGACCCGGGCAGCCGGTTCTATTTCCACGACCATGACGACATCGAGTGGGAGGTGGTGAGCTATGCTTGATGGACTGATCCATTCCTATCTCGAAACCGTGGGCCGGGCATGGGAACCGCGCGACGCGTTTGTTCGGCCTCGCTGGGACTCGCTTCTGCCCCAAAGCGCGCTAAGCTCTCGTCAGATGAGAACAGGAGAGGCTGATGAGACCCATTCAGGCAATCGCCGCAACAGCGCTGGTTATCGGATTGTACGCGTGCGCCACACCGCCAGCGCAGGATGAGGCGCAAGCAGACGCCACCGCCAAGGTCACGCAGAAGAAAGTGGTCCGGATATCCATAGAAAAGGATGCCGAGGCGACTCCGCCGGGACCGGGCGACCGGATGATTACCGGGCGGGACCTTGGCACGCGCTCCTCTGTGGTGGCCCCGAATGGCGCGGCCGCCACAGCCCATCCCCTCGCCACGCAGACGGCGCTTGATGTGCTGAAAGCCGGCGGATCAGCCGTGGATGCGGCCATTGCCGCAAATGCGATGCTGGGTCTTGTTGAGCCGACCGGAAACGGCATTGGCGGCGACCTGTTCGCGATTGTCTGGGACCCAGAAACCGAGCAGCTCTACGGCTACAATGGCTCCGGGCGGTCACCGAAGGGCGCAACGCTGGCCGACATGCAGGCCAAGGCCGATGAATTCATGCAAGGCGAGGAGATCCCGCCCTTCGGCGCTGCGCCGGTGACCGTGCCCGGCACAGTGGATGGCTGGTACGCACTGCATGGCAAATTCGGCAAGCGGCCGATGAACATGAACCTCGAACCGGTCATCCAGTACGCCCGTAACGGCGCGCCCATCCCGGAAGTCATCGCCTATTATTGGGGCCGCAATGCCACGCGCCTGCAGGAAGCGGCTGACAGCGGCATGCTGGAAGAGTTCGACAATGCGACGGCGACCTATTTCTCGCCCGCCCCGAAAGAAGGCAGCCTGTTCCGCAATCCGGACCTTGCCGACACGCTGGAGCGGATAGCCTATAAAGGCCGCGACGAATTCTATTCCGGCGAAACCGCCCACATCATGGGCGACTATTTCGAGCGGATCGGCGGCTTTCTGACCTATGAGGATTTTGCTGCCCATACCGGCGAATGGGTCGAGCCAATCTGTGTGACCTATCGCGCGGACTACAAGATCTGCGAATTGCCGCCGAACACGCAGGGCATCGCGGCACTGCAGATGTTACAAATGCTGGAACGATTTGACCTGCGCGGGATGGGCTTCGGGTCGGCGGATTCGATCATGGCGCAGGTGGAGGCGAAGCGGCTGGCGTTTGTCAGCAGGGCTTTTGGCTACGCTGATCCCGACTTCGTGGAAGATGGCAGCGAAGCTGCCGAGCTATTCATTGATAAAAAGCTGTCGGATCGTTTGAGCACTCATATCAACTTGAATGAGGTTTTGCCCAATCCCGTCACTACGGTTGGAGAGGAAATGAATAGCTACGCCCAAGAAGGATTAGCTGATTTGAAATCAATGCTGAATTCGAAACCTGCCGACGCCAAACTCGAAGACGGCGACACGACCTATCTCACCGTCACCGACAAGGACGGCATGATGGTGTCCCTTATCCAGTCGAACTATCGCGGCATGGGCTCGGGCCTCGTCGCGGATGGGCTTGGCTTCATGTTCCAGGATCGCGGCCAGTTGTTCAGCCTCGACCCGGCCCATCCAAACGTCTTCGAGCCCGGCAAGCGGCCCTTCCATACGATCATCCCTGCTTTCGCCTTCAAGAAGGACATGCCGGGCTGCCAGGTGCGGGCCGTGCCAATCGAACAGGCCTGCCCGTTCGAACCCTGGCTGAGCTTCGGCCTGATGGGCGGCGGCATGCAGCCGCAGGGCCATGTGCAAGTCATCCTGAACCTCGTCGATTTCGACATGGGGCTTCAGGAGGCGGGCGATGCCGCGCGTTGGGAACATGTTGGCGGCTGCGAGCCGACGGATGATCTCAATGGCGATGCCTGTGAAACCGATATGGGCGTCGTGCATCTGGAGAGCGGCATCCCGCCTGAAACCCGCGCCGAACTGGAAGCGCGCGGCCATGCGGTGGAGTGCTGCCAGGCCAATGCGGGCGGCTATCAGGCGATCATGCGCGACTTCGAAACCGGCACCTGGATCGCCGCCACCGAAATGCGCAAGGATGGCAGCGCGGATGGGTACTAGCCGTCTCGCTCCTCTCCCACTAGGGAGAGGGGCATGACGACGAAATTTGCACCTGAAGCCCCCGCCAATTGTCCGCTATGCCCGCGCCTTGTGGCGTATCGGGAAGAGGTCGCCGTGAAAGAGCCGGACTGGTTCAATGGCGCCGTGCCGAGTTTCGGGCCGGAGGATGCCGAATTGCTGATCATCGGCCTTGCGCCGGGCGTCACCGGGGCGAACCGGACAGGCCGGCCATTCACCGGCGACTGGGCCGGGGACCTGCTCTACGCAACCATCGACAAGTTCGGCTATTCAACCGGCACCTATGATGCGCGGCCGGATGATGGATTGAAGCTGAAACGCGCCATGATCACCAATGCCGTGCGCTGTGTGCCTCCGCAGAACAAGCCGGTCGGCGCCGAGATCAATCAGTGCCGGCCCTTCCTGTCGGCGCGTATCGCGGCGCTGCCAAAGCTGAAGGCGATGATCTGCCTCGGCAAGATTTCCCATGATTCCACGGTGCGGACGCTGGGCCTGAAACTGAAGGATTACCCTTTCGGTCACGGCACGCATTACGATGTGGCGTTCGAAGGCCGCTCGCTCGCGCTGATCTCGTCCTATCATTGCAGCCGTTACAACACGAATACAGGCCGCCTGACGGCAGAGATGTTCGAGGATGTGTTCGCAATGGCGAAGGGTGTGACCGATCCGGCCTGAGGGAGTTGCCATCGCCGCACTTTCCGTTTATCGATAATATCGTTATTCGATAAAGGATCATCCGATGCCCAGATATGCCGCTCCGCTGCTTACATGCGTTTTCGCATTGGTTTTTCTCGGCACCGGTGTCGCCCATGCCGCAAAGCTCGAAGTTGACCCGGACGCGCCGCTCTGGATCAGGCTCGCCACGGACGCCCTGCTTTATGCCCATATTGGTGGCGGCGCGGTGGGGCTCGTATCCGGCGTCGCAGCGATTGCCGCACGCAAAGGCCGGGCCTTGCACCGCCTTGCGGGGAAAGTCTTCTTCGTGTCGATGTTCATCACCTATCTGATCGGCGCGGGCGTTGCGCCGTTCCTTGAGGAGGGCCAGCGACCGAACTTCGTGGCCGGCATCCTGGCCTTGTACCTGCTCATCACGGCTCTGGTCACAGTTCGCCAGCGCGGGCCTGTCCAAGCCAACTGGCGGCATTATGTGGGACTGGCGATGGCGCTCAGCATCACGCTGATGGGCGTGGTGTTCATGCATATGGGCGCGAACAGCCCAAGCGGCACCGTAGATGGCTCGCCGCCCCAGGCCTTCATCCTGTTCATTGTCGCTGGCAGCATTGCCGCGTTCGGCGAATTGAACGTGATCCTGCGACAGGCGCTGTCCTACACGGCGCGCATTTCCCGCCACCTCTGGCGCATGTGTTTCTCAATGTTCATCGCATCCGGCTCACTTTTTCTGGGGCAGCCGCAAGTATTTCCCGACGGCTTCAATCAGACCGCCTGGCCCTTCCTACTGGCGTTTGCGCCCTTGATCGCCTTGATTGTCTGGCAGGGCCTGCTGAGGCTTCGCGGCGGGAAACTTCGTGCTGCCTGGGCAGCATTCCTCACCCCTCTTTCAGGATCCGCGCCTTCTGTCTCTGCCAGTCGCGTTTGGCTTCGACTTCGCGCTTGTCATGGCTCTTGCGGCCGGTCGCGAGGCCGATAAGGAGTTTGGCGAGACCGCGCTCGTTGAAATAGAGTTTCAGCGGCACAATCGTGCGCCCGGCCCGGTCGACCGACTGGGAGAGTTTCGCCAGTTCGCGCTTTGACACGAGCAGTTTCCGCTTGCGCTTCGGCTCATGATTGAACCGGTTGGCGGCATTGTAGATCGGGATGTCCGCATTGATCAGGTAGAGACCGCCATCCTCGGGGCTGACATAGGCTTCGGCGATATTGGCCTTGCCCTGGCGCAGGGATTTCACCTCTGACCCGACCAGCATGATGCCAGCCTCCAGCGTATCCTCGACCGCATAATCGCGGCGGGAGCGGCGGTTTTCCGCGACCAGCCCATCCGAGCGGCCCTTTGTCTGACTCTTCTTTGCCATCGCCCTGATTTAGGCGTTCAGACCCGCAAGCGCCATGGCCTGATCGATTTCGGCCCGCTTTTCTGCAGATGGCGTCGTGATCGGCAGGCGGACCTCATCGGTGCAAAGCCCCAGTTTCGACAGGGCATATTTCGCCGGCCCCGGCGAGGGCGAGCAGAACATGGCCTTGTGCAGCGCGATCAGCTTGCGCTCTATCGCGCGGGCCTCATCAAGATTTCCAGCGTGGAAAGCTGTGTGCATGGCGGCGCAGGCTTCCGGCATGACGTTCGCGGTGACCGAGATGCAACCCATGCCCCCCATGGCAAGGTGGCCGAGCGCGCTCGGGTCATCGCCCGACAGCTGAACAAATTGGGTGCCTTCAGGGATCGACGCGGCATGCTGACTAACGCGGTCCATATCGCCGGTCGCATCCTTGATGCCGACAATGTTCGGCAATTGGGCGAGGCGTGCGACGGTATCCGGTGCAAGATCGACCACGGTGCGGCCCGGCACATTGTAAAGCAGGACCGGAAGCGCAACCGAGTCGTTGATCGCGCGGAAATGGGCCTCAAGGCCTTCCTGGTTGGGATTGTTGTAATAGGGGCAAACCACCAGCGCGGCGTCAGCGCCGACGGCCTTGGCGTGCTCGACCAGTTCGATCGCCTCGTCTGTGGCATTGGCCCCGGCCCCGGCAATCACGGGCACGCGACCTTTGGTAATTTCAACACAAAGCGTTACGACATCCTTATGCTCTTGGGTGGAGAGTGTGGACGTCTCGCCTGTTGTGCCGACCGGCACGAGCGCGCTGGAACCGCCAACAATCTGGCGCTCTACCAGCGCCGCAAAAGCGTCCCGGTCAACGGCACCATTCTTGAAAGGTGTGACGAGAGCTGGGATTGAGCCATGGAACATCGTAAATTTGCCGCGATTCAGGTGTTGTTTGTCTTGATCGAGTATGAATCGCCAATGCCTTCTCACGCTTTGGCCAAGAAATAAACTCTGCAGAGACGTTTCATGATGCGACCCGTTGCCATTTTTGCCTCTCTTGCCGTGCTGTCCCAGGCTGCTGCCGCCGCTGGCGTGCCGGAATCCCCAAGTCTGAAACCCGACCGACCCTATACGTCTTCCGTAACGGATGCCCGCAATGCGGAAATCCTGCACAAGGCACTCCGCGCGGCTGACCGCTATGACTGGCCGACTGTGGCGCATCTGCAAACTCAGGCCTCTGATGCCGACGTGCGGAACCTCATTATGTGGATCCGCGCCAGCCGCGGCGTTCCGGGCATGAATTTCTTGGAAGTCTCGTTCGCGCTGGACAAGCTGCAAGACTGGCCGAAAACGACCTCCATGCGCCGCCGCGCCGAAGAAATCATTGGCGAATCGTCTTTCAGCCATAAGGAACGCATCGACTGGCTGACCGAGTCGGGTCCGATTACCGGAGCTGGCAAGATCGCGCTGGCCGATAGCTGGCGTGCGATTGGTGAACCCGGCAAGGCGCTGGAAGCCGTGCGTGACGCCTGGCACAATAATTCCCTCGAACGCGACGTCGAGCGCGAAGTCCTGTCCACTTATGGCAAACAGCTGACCCAGGATGATCACCGCGCCCGTGTCGAGTTCCTGCTATGGACCAACCAGCGCACGGCTGCATCGAAGCTCAAATACCTGCTCACGTCTGACTATCGTAAACTGGTCGACGCCCGCATCGCACTCGCTGCGCGGTCGCGCAATGTTGATGCATTGGTCAATGTCGTCCCCGCCAACTTGCAGGACAATCCCGGCCTGCTCTACGAGCGCGCCAAATGGCGCCGCCAGAAACTGCGCAACCAGGATGTGGCGACCCCATTGCTAACGGGCATCGACGGGAATGACATTCCGGAAGCTGGCCGCTCGCGCCTGTGGGACGAACGCAACATCGCGATCCGGACAGACCTGAAGGACGGCAACTGGAGCCGCGCCTACCAGCTGGCCTCACCGCATGGCATGGAAAGCGGCGGCGACTTCGCCGAGGCCGAATGGGTGTCTGGGTGGATCGCCCTGCGCCTGAAGAATGATGCGGATCGCAGCCTGCAGCATTTCGAGACCATGTCTGACGGCGTCTCAACACCGATCAGCCTTGCACGCGGCAAGTATTGGGCTGGTCGCGCCCGCGATGCGCTTGGCCAACCGGATGCCGCACGGACAGACTACACGGCAGCAGCTGAGCACAAGTTCACCTATTACGGACAACTTGCCGCCGAGCGTCTGGACGACAAGAAGCTCGCCTTCCCGAAGACCTCAGAGCCGACTGCAGAAGAGATTTCGGCCTTCGAGGACAAGCCAATGGTTCAGGCCCTGCGCCTGCTTGGCGAGAGCGGTGAGGAACGCCTGTTCCGTGAATTCGCCTATCACATGGACGACCTGCTTGAGACCGAGTCCGAATATCTGCTGCTCGCCCGCATTGCTACGGAGTATCAGGTGCCGGATGTCGGGGTTCGTGGTGCCAAGGCCGGTCTTGCCAAAGGCATTGTCTCTACCGATGCCGCCTACCCGGTGGTTGCCTATCCGCTTCTGCGCGAGCCACAGGTAGAGCGGCCGCTAATGCTGGCCCTGTCTCGGCAGGAAAGCGAAATGAACCCGAACGCGATCAGCCATGTCGGCGCACGCGGCCTGATGCAGTTCATGCCGGCCACCGCTCGTAACGAAGCGCGGCTACGCGGCCTGCCTTACCGCACTTCCTGGCTGACCGATGATCCGGGCTATAACATGACCCTAGGCGGCCAGCATCTGGACACGCTGCTATCGCGCTTCAATGGCAGCTACATCATGACAGCCGCCGCCTATAATGCGGGCCCGAGCCGACCGCGCCAGTGGATCCAGGATTATGGCGATCCCCGCACTGGTCAGGTCGATCCGATTGACTGGGTGGAATTCATTCCATTCTCGGAAACCCGCAATTACGTCCAGCGCGTCCTTGAGAACACTCAGGTCTACCGTCACCGCCTCAGCGGAGAGCCGATTGATATCGAGATTGAGGAAGATCTCGACCGTGGGCGGGAATAGGACCTACCGCGCCGGAACGTGCGCTGCAATGAGCTGAGGCCCGTCCGCAGCAAACGCCCGCTCAAGCGCAAGATCGAACTCTTCCGCATTCGTGGCGTTGACTGCGGGTACACCCTGCGCCTCTGACAGCTTCACCCAATCGATCTCCGGATGGCCGAGGCCAAGCAGTTCCTGCGCGGCAGGTCCCGGATTGCCGGCGCCTGTCCGCGCCAGTTCTATATTCAGGATACGGTAGGAATGGTTGACGAAGACCACGTTGACCACGTTCGCGCCTTCGCGCGCCATGCTCCAAAGTGCCTGATTGGTATACATGCCCGCACCGTCGCCGGTGATGCAGAGCGTCTTGCGGGCCGGTGCAGCGAGCGATGCCCCCAACGCGAGCGGCATGCCCTGCCCGATCGCGCCGCCCGTCAGCATCATCCAGTCATGCGGCCGGGCGCGCTGGGTCATCAGGAAGCTAGGCAGGCCATTGGAGACGCCATCATCCGAGACGAAACTGCCTTCCGGCATGTGGCGAGCAATGGATGCGCCAATCGTAGCAGCATTGAGAGCGCCCGTCGGTGCGCCCGGCAGGTCCAGCTCAGCCATCGGGGCGGCTTCCTTGGCGCCGAGCGCATCGGCGAGCGCTTCAAGGATCGCGGCGCTGTCGGTGTCCGGTCCGCCCATCATCATGGGCACGCAGCCTTCCGGCACGAGCACGCTCGGCTTGCCCGGATAAGCGAAGAAGGCCACCGGCACCTGCGTGCCTGCAATCAACATCAGGTCTGAGCCTTCGAGGTCCGACATGGCGCCTTCGGCGAAGTATTGCATCCGGTCTGGAATGAACCGGCCTGCCCCGCGCGCCTGTCGCGCGAAGAAGGTGTCGGTCAGCACACGTACGCCAGCGGCTTTCACCCGGGCCGCTTGAGCAAGCCCCGCTTCGGTCAGCGCGGTTCCGTTGATGATGATGATCGGTTTGCTGGCCGATTTGACGGCGGCAGCGGCGACATCAATCGCAATCGGATCAGGCTGGCGCAGGGATGGCCGGGCGCGCGTTGCGCCGGGCTTCCCGCCTTCGAGCCAGGCGGTATCGGCCGGAAGGATCAGGGAGACCGGGCCGGGTTCGGGTCCAAAGCTCGCCTCCCATGCCTGCGCGGCCAGATCGCCGGCTTGCCCGACTTTGTCGGCGGATTTGATCCAGCGCGAGTTCGGACCGGCCATGCCGATGACGTCAGAGGCCAGCGGCGCGTCGTAGCGCTGGTGCGGCACGGCATGGTCCCCGATCACATTGATCATTGGCGTCCAGGCCCGGCGGGCATTGTGAATGTTTGCGCCGCCATTGAGATATCCCGCACCGAGATGCAGCAACGTCATGGCCGGCGTTCCGGTCACGCGCGCATGGCCGTCGGCGGCGCCCGTCGCAACGCCCTCGAACAGGCAGAGCGTCGACTTGATGCGCGGCTCATGATCGAGCGCGGTGACAAGATGCATTTCTGATGTACCGGGATTGGCGAAGCACGCCGTCACGCCATGATCGGCCAGCGTGGATACGAGCGCTTCGGCGCCGGTCATGGACTGGGTTGGCTGGTCTGTCATCCGGATTCCCTTCGAGATTCTTGTTCGTGTTCGGTGTCGTGCACTACAGGATGAGCAAATTCGCTGGCGTCTCGCTAGATTCGGCAAACAGCGTGTCGACCTGATCCTGCCTGAGGTCCTGCGTGCGCGATTGGTTGATGTAGCCCTTCTCGGTAATCTCACCATTGTCTGCCAACGGAGGATAAGTCTGAAGCAATACTCGCGCGACGCGAGCGGAAACATTCGGATGCGTCTTGTTGTGCAGGGCGAGGCCTTCGCGGATTTTCTCATGTATGGCTGGGTGCGCGACCAATTGGTCAAGAGGCAGATCCTCCCCCACCAGCCGGCGGCACCACGCCTCGTTCAGGAAACCGAGGAGACGGACATCATTCTTGTTGAGGCCGCAGACCACAGCGTCTGACAGCGCGCCACCCGTCGCAGCCACGGCCTGCACGCGCACGGTGCCTGCCGAAACCCAGGTCCCGTTGGCGAGCTTGAACTCTTCGGCCGTGCGTCCATCAAAAGCGAGCCCCCGTTCGGGATTGTCGGGATCGACGAATTTCACCGCGTCGCCGAGCTTGTAGAAGCCTTCCTCGTCGAAAGCTTCAGCGGTCTTGGCTTCGTTGCGGAAATAGCCGGGCGTAACGTTTACCCCTTTAACCCGCAGCTCCATCTTTTCGGCGTTCGGCACCATCTTGAATGTGTTGCCTGGCAGCGGCAGGCCGATCAGACCCATCCGGTCATTCGGCCAATGCACATTCGAGGCAGTTGGGGCGGTCTCAGTTGCGCCATAGCCTGCCGACAATGATATCCGTTCGCCAGTGATGCGCACGGCGACCGCCTGAATGCGCTCATAGATATCCTGCCCCATGGACGCGCCACCATAGGCCATGCAAACGAGCCGCTTGAAGAATACCTCAGCCAACTGATCATCGCGCTCAAGCTCGGTCGCGAGCGCGGCCCATGCCGCCGGCACGGTCGTGTGCTGGGTGGTGGAGACCTCTTTCAGGTTGCGCAACATTTCCGGAAGTCGTGCCGGCGTCGGCGCGCCTTGGTCGATGTAGAGCGTGCCGCCCCAATCCAGCATGTTGTGCAGGATCGAATGCGCGCCATAAGTATGGCTCCATGGCAGGAAATTGCACATCACCTGCGTGCCGCCCGTGAGTTCATCCAGACGATCTTCATCCCAGATCGAGCGGATCATCCTGGCATTGGAGGCGACCATGCCGTGGAGATTGATGACCGCCTTGGGTTCACCTGTGGACCCAGACGTCATCATGTATTTTGCCACTGTGTCCGGCGTGAGACGGGCATAGGCTTCATCCACCGCCAAAGTCGGCGACCGCATGAATTGTTCGAAACGTACCGCATCGTAACGCTCCGGCGCGTTGCCGCTATAAATGACGAGGCGACCTTCGATATCCAGCCCATCCAGCGCGCGCTGATAGTCCGTCCCATCCTCGACATAGATGAATTTCGGCTGGGTCAGGTCATCAATATACTTGAGGCGGCCAAGGTCTTCGCTGAGCAGCGCATAGGCCGGTGTGACGGGCACGGCCGGGCTGCCCGCCCACATGGCGGCATACATGATCAGGGCATTGGCAATGGAGTTCTTCGACAGGATCATCAGCGGCGCGTCCGGTCCGGCGCCGGCGTCGAGGAAGCCTTGCGCGAGCCGGCGCACGGTATCGAGTCCCACCGCATACGTGATCGTGTTCCAGCCTTCGGCACCCGGATTTTCCGGATCGCGCTCGGCGAGCCATACTGTGTCCGGCCGATGCTCGGCCCAATGGACAAGCGCTGCCAGCATATGTGGCGGGCAAGCTTTCAGAGGCTGGCCGTTGTCGAGGTAGATCGTGCCGTCGGGTCGCCGATCGATCTCCAGCTTTAGCGGCAGATAGGGTACTTCCCTAAAGGGCAGGTCCGACGTGTCAGGCATGGTGTGCGCGTTTCTTCCCGTGTATTTTTTGTTCTTTCCGGCTCATTCAAAGCCGCTTGTGGGAATATGGATCACTTCTCCGCAGTGCTTGCAATGCACGGCATCGCGTTCGTGAAGCCGCAGGCCGCATTCCTCGCATTCCTGTTCCACCTTGTCGCGCGGCTCGATAATGGTGCGAATGAGCTGCAGGAAGAGGGTCAAACCCAGCACCATCACTATTATCGACAGAAGTCGTCCGCCAGGACCAACCATCAGAACATCGCCATAACCAGTTGTGGTCAGGCTCGTGACCGTGAAATAGAGCGCGTCTATATAGGTGCGGATGCCGTCATTAATGCCGACCTGGGTCGAATAGACGACCGCAGCCATGATGAAGACGAACACAGCCAAGTTGGTCACCTTGTCGATGATCCGCTCATGCCGCTGAAAGAAGGGGGTGATCACCTTCACTCGCTTGATAAAGGTGAACGCGCGAATGGCCCTGACCGCACGGAGCACGCGCAGGAAGGCGAAATTCGAAACCAGCAGCGGCGCAAACATGGTGATCACGACGACAAGATCCGCAATATTGATGGGCCGGACCACGAAATTCCAGCGGTGCCGCGCGATATAGAACCGCGCCAACAGGTCGGCGAGGATCACACTTCCAATCACGTAATCGACAGCGATGTGCGTGCGGTCCCGCTGGTCAAAGGGCGCCCAGAGGAAATAGCCGATGGTAACGAAATCGAACGCCAGCATGGCCCAGCGAAACAGGAACGGCCATTTGCCCGTACCCTCATACAGCCAGAACAAAGCCCGGTTCAGCCCCTTGCGTTCGTGCTTCAACCGGCAGGCTCCAACGTTTCGTTGAAGCGGACCGGCTGACCACCGCCCTTTTTCACGATCTCGCCGTCGCGCACGACGAAGCCGCCGCGGATAATGGTCGCCACCGGCCAGCCGGTTGCTTCGAAGCCATCATAAGGTGTCCAGCCACACTTGGACTTCGACCAGTCTTCCGTGATGGTCTCTTTCCGCTTCAGGTCCACCACCGTGAAGTCGGCATGATAGCCCTCGGCGATACGGCCCTTGTCAGTGAGACCAAAAACGCGCTGCGGGCCAGCGCTGGTCAGTTCGACGAAACGCTGAAGGCTAAGCTTGCCATTGTTCACATGGGTCAGCATGACCGGCACCATGGTCTGCACGCCCGGCATGCCAGACGGCGACGTGGGATAGGGCCGCTGCTTTTCCTCGCGCGTATGCGGGGCGTGGTCCGTGGCCAGCACGTCAACAATACCCGCATTCAGCGCGCGCCACAGCGCATCCTGATGGCGCTGTTCGCGCACAGGCGGGTTCTGCTGGGCAAAGCCCTTGAGGCGTTCATAACAATCCGGTGCAGCGAGGGTGAGGTGATTGGGCAGCACTTCGACACTGGCCAGATCCTTTGCATCGCGCAGCAGCTCCATCTCTTCGGCGGTCGAGATATGCAGCACATGGATGCGCTTGCCGGTCTTGCGAGCGAGACGCAGCAGGCGTCGAGTCGAACTGACGGCCGCCTCGACATCGCGCACAACAATATGGCTCTGCCAGTCACCGGGCACGGCCAGGCCGCGCCGTGCTTCGAGGCGGTATTCGTCTTCGGAGTGGAAGGCCGCGCGGCGCTTGATCGCGCGCAGAACAGCTTCGACACCTTCATCATCCTTGATGAGCAAGTCGCCCGTCGAGGCGCCCATGAAGACCTTCACCCCGCAGCAGCCAAGCATCTTTTCCATCTCGGGCAGCAGGTCGATATTCTCATGCGTCGCGCCCGCATAGAACGCATGGTCGGTATCCATCCGCCCCTTGGCGCGGGCCAGCTTGTCGGTCAGGGCCTCGGGCGTGGTTGTTGAGGGATTGGTGTTTGGCATCTCAAACACGGCAACGACGCCGCCAAGCGCGGCCGAGCGCGCTTCTGTTTCTAGGTCGGCCTTGTACTCCAGACCCGGCTCGCGGAAGTGGACCTGGCTGTCGATGACGCCCGGCAATATGTGGAGCCCGGTCGCGTCATAGACTTCTCCAGCATCCACGCCAGTCAGATTGCCAATATGCGCGATACGCTCGCCGATCACGCCGACATCGGTTTGGGTCATACCGCCGGGTGAAACGACGGTGCCGCCTTTAAGGATCAGATCATAGGTCATGACAGATGGGGTGTGACTCCGGAGGGGCTAAGTCAAGGGTGGTTTTTCGGTACAGGCAAATGGCGACACTCCCTTGAGATGGGTCAAAACCATACTTACAAGAAGCAGATGAAACGCATTCTTCCAAACCGCGCCATTATCCGCCTGACCGGACCGGACATGCTGCACCTGCTTGGGCGCACCGTGACCCATTCGGTCGACAACTGGCAGACTGGAGAAATGCGCTATGGCGCGCTGCTGACGCCGCAAGGCAAGGTGATCGCGGATTATCTCGCCATGCTGGCGCTCGAAAACATCTATATCGACGTCCATGCCGACGCCGCCGATGACCTGGAGAAGCGCCTGAAAATGTTCAGGATGCGCAATGACGTCGCAATTGACCGGCTCACCGAGGATGTCGTGACAGAAGGCAGCTGGATCGACATCCGCTCCCCCCAATTGCCGCATCGCGCGATTACACCTGTTGGCGTCTCCGGCATCGAAATGCCGGCCCAGGAATGGCATGCCGCACGGATCGCGGCGGGCGTGCCGGAATGGGGCACGGACTATCGAGGATCAGAGGTTTTCCCGACCGATATCAACATGGATATGATGAACGGCATCGACTACAAGAAAGGCTGTTTCGTCGGTCAGGAAGTGGCGAGCCGCATGAAGCGCAAGGGCAAAATTCGCAAGCGCACGGTGAAAGTCACTGGCGACGCGCTGGAAACCGGCATGAATATTCTCGCGGACGCCCCAATCGGCACCGTGACCAGCGTGGCTGGATCTGCCGGCCTTGCCCTCATCCGCACCGACCGACTGGCCAAAGCCGAACAGGATGGCAAATCATTCACTTGCAACGGCGCGGCCGTCACCTTTGACTTGACCGAATGGCAACGCGCCGAAGTCGACGCGCATCTGGCGGAACCAGCCCATGACTGAAACCGTTCCCTGCGCATGGGCCCCGCTTACCGACGAGCTATATCGAAACTACCACGATACCGAATGGGGTGTGCCTGAAAGGGATGGCCGCGCGCTTTGGGAAAAACTGCAACTGGACGGCATGCAGGCCGGGCTCGCCTGGATCACCATCCTCCGCAAGCGGGACAGCATTCGCGAAGAGTTCGATAACTTCGATCCAGAAAAGATTGCCCGCTGGACACCTGCCCGCGCCGCCAAGGCGCTGACAAACCCCGGCATCATCCGCAGCCCAAAAAAGGTCGAAGCCGTGATTGGCAATGCCCAGGCCTATCTCGCCATGGAAGAGGCAGGGGAAGGTTTTTCCGACTATCGCTGGCGCGTCGTGGGCGGAACGCCAACCATCAATAAATGGAAGCATTTCCGGGACGCACCAACCCAAACCAGTTGGTCAGCTGCAATGTCAAAAGACCTCAAGAAACGCGGGTTCAAATTTGTTGGTCCCACAATCGTCTACGCATGGGCGCAGGCGGTTGGCATGGTCAATGACCATGATGTAGCCTGCCCCCGACACATCGCCGTCCAGGAGACCTGATTCATGAAAGCCAGTTTGATTGCCGCTGCCTTCATCGCGCTGCCGACGCTGGTCGCGTGCGCAACTTCCTCAATCGATCAGGCCAATCGAGCGGAAGCCTGGAGTCGGTGCCGCACAGCCCCCAACCCGGAAACCCGCGATCGATGCATTGAGACAGAGATCGCGCTGCTCGAAGCCCGGCAAGAGCGTGAAGCAGCCTCCTATTCGGAGAAAAAGCGTGCAGCTGAAGAACGCCAAGCCGTAAACGAAGCACAGGGCATTTCGCGGGAAGACGCGCGTCAAACCACGGATTCCGGACTGCGCCTGCCGGACGAGTGAACAGCCACCGGCTCTTGCCAAACCCGGCATCTCGCCCAACACTGTCGGACAAGCTAAACCTTTGTAGACTCAAACAGAATTGGTCCGCACTTCGGCGGTTCTGGAATAGAGGGCAGGAATGAATACACCCGTGATTTCGGCGACAGGTCTCTGGACGCCGCCCAACTCGATTTCTAATGAAGAATTGGTTCACAGCTACAATGTATGGGCTGACAACTGGAACCGGGAACGCGCGGCAGATATCAGCGCGGGCTTGATCGAGCCGAAAACCCATTCATCGGTAGAGTTCATCCAGAAGGCGTCCGGCATCAAATCGCGCTTCGTGATCGACAAGGCCGGCATCCTGGATCCTGACATCATGGCACCGCGCATTGCCGAACGTCCGAATGATCGCATTTCCGTATTGGCCGAGATTGCGGTACATGCCGCGCGCGATGCGCTGGAGCGTTCGGGCCGCAAAGCCGAAGACGTTGACGCCGTTATCTGCGCCGCGTCCAACATGCAGCGCGCTTATCCCGCCATGGCGGTCGAAGTGCAGGACGCATTGGGCTGTGGCGGCTTTGCCTTTGACATGAATGTGGCGTGCTCGTCGGCCACATTCGGCATTCAGACCGCAGCTGACTTCATTCGGTCCGGTAGCGCAAAATCCGTGCTGGTGGTGAATCCGGAAATCTGTTCCGGCCACCTGAATTTCACGGATCGCGACAGCCATTTCATCTTTGGCGACGTGGCCACAGCTATCCTTGTCGAAGCAGAGAGCATTGCGCCGGTCGGCCATTGGAAGATTCTTGGCACCAAACTGAAGACCCAGTTCTCGAACAATATCCGCAACAATTTCGGGTTCCTGAACCGCGCCGCGCCAGAAGGCATCGACGCGCCGGACAAGCTGTTCGTTCAGGAAGGCCGTAAAGTGTTCAAGGAAGTCGTGCCAATGGTCGCGAACATGATCGCGTCGCAGATGGAAGAACTGGACATCAAGCCGGAAGGCCTGCGCCGCATGTGGCTGCATCAGGCAAATGCCAATATGAATCGCCTGATCTCGTCCAAGGTGCTGGGGCGCGAAGCGACGGAGGACGAAAGTCCCACCGTGCTGGACACCTACGCAAACACATCATCCGCTGGCTCAATCATCGCATTCCACAAGAATTCCGGCGACTTCAAGCATGGCCAGCGCGGGCTGATCTGCTCGTTTGGTGCTGGCTATTCTGCCGGAACGGTATTTGTTGAGAAAGCTGCTTGAGCGACCAAGACCTGAACTAGTCGTCCAGATCGTCCATGAACATGTCGCCCCAAAGGATTTCCTTGCTGGCACGGACCGCTTCTACAACGACGATGCTACACGCAATCAGCAATACGCCGAACGCAATGGCTTGGGTAGATACAACAGTCGTCAAAGAATCCAGCATGGTCACCTCTTGTTTGGGTCGGCCGCGAATTCGTGAACGCAGCCCTTGTTTACATCCCCCTTTTGCCCGAAACGCCTTAACAGCGCATTTGCCAATCAGGGCGAAAAAGGGACGAGTTCGTAACCGGAATGCCCTCGTTTCTTTACCCCTATTACAAATGGCTTAAAGAAGGGGGTGATGACGTCTCGAGTGAAGCATTCTGTTAAGGCCCCACGACCACGAGTCTGGCAACGCATGTTGTCTGGCCGCCGACTCGATTTGGCGAATCCCTCGCCCATGGATGTGGAAATCGAGGACATTGCCCACGGTCTGGCGCGCGTGGCCCGTTGGAACGGCCAAACCCGCGGCGAACATGCATTTTCAGTGGCCGAACATTCTGTCCTTGTGGAAAAGATCTGCCGCACCTTGCGGCCTGACCTGACACCACAGCAAAGCCTGACGGCCCTGCTGCATGACAGCCCTGAATACGTCATCGGCGATATGATCTCTCCTTTCAAAGCCTTGCTGGGAGAAAGCTACAAGAGCATTGAGGCGCGTCTGCAGGAAGCCATCCATATTCGGTTTGGCCTCGCTCCCGTAACACCGCAACGCCTGAAACGTCTGATCAAGAAAGCGGACCTGATCTGCGCATGGAGTGAGGCGATCCAGTTGGCCGGGTTTTCCGAGGACGAAGCAAACAAGCTGTTCGGCAAACCGCCCGAAGACACGAAATTGCGGTTGAAACCAAAAGCTGTACCGGACGCACAATCCACATTCCTGAAGCGCTATGCCCAGATCAACAAGCAAATAGAGACTGCCACATGACACAGTCATCCCCGTTGCTGATTGGTCTGTCTGCCGTGATGGTCGCCGTGGAGGCGGACGCGCCACGTGTGTTGATCACCCAACGCGAGACAGGCGAGGATGCGCTCCCATTCGGCGTCTTCGACCCAGACAGGCACCGCACTTTTGACCTCTCGCTGAGAGGGTGGGTTCGGGAACAGACGGGTTTCGAACTCGGTTATGTTGAACAACTCTACACATTTGGAGACAAAGACCGGGAGACACCCGAAGCAACACTGGCTGGCACAGCGCCAAATGCGCGTGTCATTTCTGTCGGCTATCTTGCGCTAACCCCCGAAGCGCGCCCGGCAGGTGACTCTTTTGAGGCGCGCTGGCAATCTTGGTACAGATTTTTTCCATGGGAAGACCATCGCAGTGGCAGACCCGCCATCATCGATGCTCATATTGCGCCGCGCCTGATGACCTGGGCGGCGGGAAACGAACGTAGACTGGAGCGCGCACGCGCCGCTTTCGCGCTGGATGGAATCCGTTGGATCGAAGAGCGCGTGCTAGACCGTTATGAATTGCTCTATGAAGCTGGTCTGGTCATCGAATGCGCCCGTGACGCTGGCTTGCCTGAGCCCGATGTACGCCTCGGCGAGCCTATGGCATCGGACCACCGCCGCATCCTCGCCACCGCCATCTCCCGCCTACGCGGCAAGATCAAATACCGACCGGTTGTGTTCGAGCTCATGCCTGACCGGTTTACACTGTCGTCCCTGCAACGCGCCGTCGAGGGTATCTTGGGTTTATCCCTGCACACACAAAATTTCCGGCGCGCCTTGGACAAGACCGGTTTTGTCATTGGAACAGGTGCGATGGAAACAAGCACCGGTGGCCGCCCGGCAGAGCTATATAGCTATAACCGGGACAGCGCCTTTGATGCATCGACTACCGGCCTGTCAGCGCCGCGAAAGACAGCGGATTAGGCAAGCTGCCTATTCAAGCCCTTCAGGCTGACCCACCACAATGAAGCTGAAACGGTCCGGCTGGAGGAATTCCGCCGCAACGCGGTTTGCATCCTCGAGCGTGACAGCTTCGATCAGGGCATTGCGCCGGTCAAAATAATCCACTCCCAGCTCGTCCTGGCGGACACTCATCATCTGGCCCGCGATCTTGGCGTTCGAGTCGAAAGCCAATGGATAGGAGCCTGTGAGGTAAGCCTTCGCGTCTGCAAGCTCTTCCGCAGTAATGCCTTCTTCCGCAATCAACGCGGTTTCGGCCAATAGTGCCTCGACGAATTCACCTACACTTTCATTCTTGGTTTGGCCGCTGCCTCCCCAATTCTGATAGGTGTCGTCAAACGATAGCCAAGAGTAGACGCCATAGGTCAGCCCTTTTTGAACGCGCAGCGATTCCATCAGTCTGCTGCCAAATCCACCACCACCATATGTGTAGTTTACGACATAGGCCGTAAAGAAATCCGGATCTTCGCGTTTGAGGCCTGGTGCCAGAAAGCGCACAAGGCTTTGCGGCTGTGGCAGATCGATAAGCACAGGCTCAAATGCACCGTCTACCGTAAAGGTAATTTCCGGCGTTTCCGGAAGATCACTGCTCTCTGGCAGGCTCGCCGCGATCGCATCAAGCATGGGGGCGAGCTCTTCCGGCGTAATCGCACCGACGGCGGTCACAATCAGGCTGTCCTTCACCATCAGTTTGCGCATGTGCGCCTTGGCGAGTTCTGGCGTAAGGGCAGCAATGCTCTCGGCGGACGTTTCGCGCGCATAAGGGTGGTCAGGATAGATAGCCTGAGCCTCAGCCCGACCCGCGAGATAGCGCGCATTCGTCTCGCGCGTGTTCAATGAAACTTCCCTTTCCCGCTGGAACCGGGCGAACGGACCCGCATCGAAACGGGGTGCCTCGAAAGCTTGCGCCACAAGGCTCATTGCCTCATCCGCATTGTCGGTGAGCATGGATGCAGAGCAGGAGGTCCAGTCGCTCGAGGCGCTACAACCGAAGCTCATGTTCAGCTCTTCCATCCGGGTCTGGAAGGCAAGCGAGTCGAGATCGCCCGCGCCTTCATTCATGTGATAGACAACCGCATCGGCCAGACCTTCCAGGCCCTCCGGATCGGCCGCTTCGCCACCTTCCCACGCCATCGCCACCGACAGGATCGGGATGGATGGCTCGGAAACCAGCCAGACAGACACGCCACCGGGCGTGGTAAATTGTTGGATCTCGGCGAAATCCCCTTCGTGGACGACAATATCCAGACCGCTGTCTTCAACAAGTTCTGCGGGTGCCGTATCGGCAACACTGGTCAAGTCATCCTGCGTCTCGACAGAAGCGCACGCCGCAAGCCCGACACCAAGGGCCGCACCAATGATGAGGTCAAAAGGTTTCATCTCAGGAATCTCCCTCGGCAGGCAGCAAGTGTGCCTCAATATAGTGGCGGTCAGCGCCAAAGATTTCGCGCACAGCGGCAATTGCCTGTTCAGTGGTTATGGCACGCATCGCGTCCGGATAATCCAGCACGTCCTCAATCGAGCCACCAAGGGCTAGCGTGGAGCCGAATGTGTTGGCCATGTTGGATTGGCTGTCCCGGGCGTAAATCGCCTGCGCGGCAAGACTGTTACGTGCGCGCTCGACTTCGGCATCAGTGAAGCCCTCTTCCAGCACCTTCTCCACCTCGGCCATGATGGCCGTTTCCAATACGTCGAGCGTGACGCCGAGTGCCGGGCTTGCCGTGATGATGGCGGGGCCTTCATCGTGAAGCGTCGTCCAGGCATACGTGTTGGCATTAATCGCAATCTGCTGGTCTTCGACCAGCGACTGGTAGAGGCGGCTGGTCATGCCGCCGCCGAGGACTTCGAGACCGACATCAAGCGCATAGGAAAGTTCACGGTCGCGGGTCTCGGAAGTGCCGGAATAATACCGGCTCCAGCTAGGCTGGCGAACCTTCGGATCTGAATAGACGAGTTCCCTGGTTTCGGTCAGAGGTGCAACGGGGGCCCATTTACGCTCGCCATGCGCCGTACCGGTTGGCGCAATCGTACCATAATGCTCTTCGGCCAGGACGCGCACTTCTTCGGGCGTCACATCACCAGCGACGACCAGAATCGCATTCTCAGGGCTGTAGTATTCCTTGTAGAAGGCCAATCCGTCCGCTGGCGTCAGAGCCGCCACTTCGTCCATATTGCCGATGATCGTGATCTCGTAAGGATGCCCCTTCCAGAGTTCGGACAGGACCATTTCCTGCAGGATCACGCCGGGATTGTTGTCGATGCGCTGGCGACGCTCTTCCTTCACGACATCGCGTTCGGAAATGAACGGACCGTCGGGATCGTCATTGATGACGAGATCGGTCATGCGTTCGGCCTCGAGCGCCATCATAGTACCGAGTTGGTCCTTGGCGACGCGCTCGAAATAGGCGGTGTAGTCCCAACTCGTGAACGCGTTGCTGACGCCGCCATTGCGCGAGACGATGCTGTCGAACTCACCTGGGGCGAGATCATCAGTCTCCTTGAACATGACATGTTCAAACAGATGCGCGATGCCGGATTTTCCCTCGGCTTCGTCGACCGCGCCGACTTTGTACCACACCATATGAGTCACGACGGGCGCGCGATGGTCAGGAACGACAACGACTTCCATGCCATTGTCGAGATTGAACACGGTCGGAGTCCATGCGCTTTCGTCTGCGACGGCACTGGATGCGAAAGCCGAGAGCGCGAACAGCCCCCCGGCAAATATCCGTTTCATGGGCGTTGTTCCTCTCAGGTGTTCGACTGACTCATTTTACGTAGATTGTATCAGGTTCCCGGCAACTTGATGCGCGGCGCATCGCTGGATTGCTCGATCACGACCGGTTCACCACCGGTGGCATTATCGGTGGCAACGCCTTCAGCGGTTTCCTCATCATCAGCCCGCCAGAACAGGATGCGGTCGGCAATGCTGGTCGATTTGCGGATCGTCTTGGTCTCTTCATAGTCGACCTGCGTGCGGATGACCGGATCAACCGCATTGGCGCCAGCAGCAGCCACGAGGGCTTTCTCGGACGCGCTGGCATTGCGGCCAATGGTCGAGCCGAAGGCGGCGGTGACTTCAGTGCGCGAGCCATCCAGTTCCGGTGGCAAGGCGCCGCCGGCTTCCGGCGGTCGCAGCTTGTAGTTCGGCGGAACGGTCAGAGGAGCCATGGTCACAACGCGGAACTCGTCCGGCGTACGCGAACCGCCACCGGATGACGTACAGGCCGTGGAAGCCGCCATTGCGACACCAGTAGCCAGAAGGATAATCTGTTTTTTCATATCAGGGCGTCCTCGCCATCACGATTAAAATACTCAGGACTGTTTCTTAGCCTGTTTCCGGCCCGACAGTAAGAACTGGTCGGCAAACAGCAATACCGCGCCCACACTAATTGCAGCATCGGCGACGTTGAAGACCCATGGGAACATCAACTCATTGGCATTGACGAAGTCCACAACAGCTCCGAACCGGACCCGGTCGATCAGATTGCCGAACGCGCCGCCAACAACCATGGCCTGCGACAACTTCAACAGCCAATGATCGGCATAGCGAACGAGCCAGTACAGGAAGCCCAGCGCGATCACCAACATGACGAGCGCCAACAGCCATCGCCCGATACCATCGGACTGGAACAGGCCATAGCTCATACCCCGGTTCCAAACCATGGTCAGGTCAATCGGACCGGGCAGCGGGATATGTCCGCAGCCCTGACGGGTCTCCAGGCAGATGAGCGCGTTGAACCGGGGTTCTTCCAGCACAAGCCATTTGGACCATTGGTCAACCAGCACAAAGACCGGAATGAGCGCCAGAGCCCAGAGTTTGGAGATTTTCAGTTTCATCCCGCGCAGATTGCAGCTTCAAGCAGGCTGATCAAGCGATTCTGAGCACTCATCCGGCGGCTTCGTCCCACGCCTTCACGGTCAATGCATCTCTCGGCGTGATATCTGGAAAAGCCGGATCAGCGGTCGCCGGGTCGAAATACTTCCAGCTACGTCGGCACTTGAGACCATCCGCCTTCACCGGATAGACGACCACGCCATCCGTGTCGTCCAGCGTGAACCCGCCGCCATTACCATTGGATGTGTGGATCAGCTCGGCGCCGGATGTAATGAAGATATCGGCGGGACTTTCGCCCTTGAACGCATCGATCAGGTTCTGATCTGCAATGTGCACCTTGGGTGCCGCTTCCAGCGATGCCCCGATCCGCTTTTCGCGGCGCTCGACTTCCAAGGCTCCGGTGACGACACGGCGAACCGTGAAGATCTTGGCCCAGCGCGCGGCCAGCGCCTCGTCTTTCCAGCCGTCTGGCGTATCAGCGAACTGCAGCAAGTGCACGGATTCCGCACGATCCTTGATGTGGCTCTCGAGAAACGCCTCCTCCATCGTGAACGGCATGATAGGCGCGAGCCATGTGAGCAGGCGTTCGAGCACGGCGGCCATGACGGTGCGCGCGGCGCGGCGGCGGTTGCCATAGGTGGCGGTCGCATCGTCCCATGCTGCTTGGGTCTCAAACCGTGGGTCGCAATACAAGCTGTCCTTGCGGATGTCGAAATAGACCGCTGACAGGTCGACGCCGCAAAAATTGATCAGCAGCGACATGATGCGCTTGAAGTCATAGACGTCATACGCAGCGCGGATATGGCCATCGAGTTCGGCAAGACGGTGCAACACCCAGCGCTCCAGGCTTGGCATCTCTTCGCGCGGCAGGGCTTCCGCCTCCGTCCAGCCGTCGAGCGCGCCGAGCATGTAGCGCACCGTGTTGCGCAGCTTGCGATAGGATTCCACCGAGCCCTTGATGATCTCGTCGGAAATGCGAAGGTCTTCCGTATAGTCACCGGACGCGGTCCAGATTCGCAGGATTTCGATCCCGTATTGCTTCTGGATCTGCTCGGGTTCGATCGTGTTGCCGATTGATTTCGACATCTTCTTGCCATCTGCATCGACGATGAAACCGTGGGTCAGCACCTGCTTGTAGGGTGCCATGCCGCGCGTCGCACAGCATTCCAGAAGTGATGACTGGAACCAACCGCGATGTTGGTCAGAGCCTTCCATATAGAGGTCGGCCTGTCCGGTTTCTGCGTCGATGATGCCGCGCTCGCGCAGGGCGAAAGCATGCGTCGTGCCGCTATCGAACCAGACGTCGAGAACGTCCGTGACCTTTTCCCACTCACTCGCAGGCAGGCCCAGCGGCGACAGGAAGTCTTCCGCAGGCGTATCGAACCAAGCCTCGACCCCGCCTTTGGCGATGGCCGCCTTGATGGCGTCATTGAGTTGTTCTGCCTGATCCGCTTCCAGCGCCGCCGTATGCGGCTGGCCATCCTTGTTGACAAAGATCGTGATCGGCACGCCCCAATTGCGCTGGCGGCTGATCAGCCAGTCCGGTCGCCCTTCGACCATGCTTTGCAGGCGGTTGCGGCCAACCGCCGGGAAGAATTCCGTGTCCTCAATCGCCTTCAGCGCATTCTCGCGCAGGCTCTTGCCATTCGGGCCGGGCTTGTCCATCGAGATGAACCATTGCGGCGTCGCGCGGCGGATCACCGGCGCCTTGGAGCGCCAGGAATGGGCATCGCGGATCGTCGTGATGCCGCGCGCCAGAAGGTTTCCGCTCTCCGCCAGCAGCTTGATGACTTCCGGGTTCGCCTTGCCCTGCTCGCCCCGCTTCTTGCCGGACGTGCGGATGATGTCGAGCCCTTGCAGAGCTTGGGGAAGGTCACGGTGCTGATAAGCGCCATCAGGGCTGACGATGTCGCGGATATCAGAGGCCTTGCGACCCGACGAGACCCAGGCATTGAAGTCATCCTCACCATGCGCCGGGGCCGTGTGGACGAATCCTGTACCGGCATCGTCGGTTACATGGTCACCTGCGAGCAGCGGCACGTCGTGCTGGAAGAAGGGGTCTAGCTTGGCCAGCGGGTGAACCAGCGAACCGAGTGAAGCCGGGTCCACATCTTCGACACGTTTGAAGGCGGAAACCTTGGCAGCATCGAGTACGTCCTGTGCCAACTTGTCCGCAAGGATCAGCTTGTCACCTGCAGCCGCGTACGGAGGAAAGCCCAGTTCTTCCTCGCTCATCACGGTTTCGACCTCGAAGAGACCGTAGGAGACGTCCGTGCTGAAGGATACAGCTTGGTTGGCTGGGATGGTCCAGGGAGTTGTGGTCCAGATGACCAGCTTTGCACCGTCCTCGCGGGACGGGACTCCAAACTTCACCCAGATCACCGGAACTTTGCGGTCGTGATATTCCACTTCCGCTTCGGCCAGCGCGGTGCGCTCCACCGGGCTCCACATGATCGGCTTGGCGCCGCGCACCAGCGTACCGCCCATCGCCATGCGCAGGAATTCGCCGACGATAGAAGCTTCGCTCTCGAACTTCATGGTCAGATACGGATTGTCCCATTCCCCCTCGATGCCGAGCGCGCGGAATTCCTTGGCCTGTACGTCTACCCATTTCTGGGCAAAGGCGCGACAGGCCGCGCGGAATTCGTCACCCGGAACATCATCCTTTCCGCGGTTCTTGCTGCGGAACTCTTCTTCCACCTTCCACTCAATCGGCAGGCCGTGACAGTCCCAACCCGGCAGGTATGCCGCGTCATGGCCGGTCATCTGGTGCGAGCGCACGATGATGTCCTTGACGATCTTGTTCATCGCCGTGCCGAGATGGATGTGCCCGTTCGCGTATGGCGGGCCGTCATGCAGGATCCACGGCTTGGCGCCGCGTGCTTTCGCATCAGCGCGCAGTTTCTCGTAAAGCTTGAGATCGTCCCAGCGCTTGATCCAGTCCGGCTCGCGCTTGGGCAGGCCGCCGCGCATCGGGAATTCGGTGGCGGGCAGGAACAGCGTGTCGCGATAATCGCGGTCGGTCAGGGAATCAGTCATGTCGGGCCTATGGCAGTTTTGGCGTGTTGTACGGAAATGCCGGGCAATGGCCACGGCTTTTTTCATGCGTTCAGAGCATGGGCTCCCGGCTTCGCGGCCCCGATAATCGGGTCAGCGCGCAGCCGGGCGGCTAATTCGAATGAAGCATATCCGTGCCATGGCGTTTCCGTAGCAGGCGCGGCTTAACGAGTCACTATTTCCACTCAGCCTTCGTTTCGCCCCCCGGGAGGCTCGCCAAACGCTCAGAAACCTTGCCGCAAAGCATCCGGAACACAGCCGCATTCTCCACGAGATTGCTCCAGCTGATGCCGTGATCCAGGATCACATAGCGGGAAACCCGCACCTTCTGGCTGTCGGACTTGTAAAGAGAGATCGCCGGATAGTCGCGATCGATGCCCGAAATCACATCACTGCTCGCACTTGAACCATACACGGCCATCAGCTCGAGCCCCCGGCAATCCGTGCCGTCCGGCCCGGCGCAAACGGCATATGCACCAAAGGTCAGACCATCATCGAACTCACCGAATACGAAGGGTGCACCGTCGCCCGTGCGGCCGGCCGCTATGAACTGCGCGCCCATGTCATCCAGCAGGAACCGAAGATCATCCATCGTGACCGCCCGGATGATCTGAATCGGTTCGATCTCCACCGGCTCGGATGGCTCAACAGGCGCCTCTTGCGCGATCGCAAGCGGCGCCATTGCCAGAGCAAGTCCGGTGATCACTAACCGTGTCAACATGGTCGTCCCTCTAACCAGTGCATCAGTTGTCTACGAATGGATTATGGCGGTGAATTGACAATAACCTGAGTTAATCAGGACGCTTTCAGCCGCCGCTTTGCTTCGATTTCGTCCTTCCCCATCTGAACCACCATCAGATCCAGACTGTCAAAGTTCAATTCCGGCCTCAGATAGGACAGCATCTGGACTTCAATCCAGCGACCATAGATATCCCCTACAAAATCAAAGATATGTGCCTCAAGCAGTGGGTCGCGCAGTCCCGTGGTGGGCGTGCGCCCGAAATTTGCGACGCCCGGCATCCAGTCACCTGTCCGGTCGATGCGCACCTTTACGGCATAGACGCCATATTTTGGATGGATCAAATCGCCGAGATTTGTATTGGCCGTCGGATAGCCAAATTTGCGTCCATTCTGTTCGCCCTTCATCACAGGGCCATCCGCGATCCAGGGCGAGCCCAGAATTTCCGCAGCTCGCTCCGGTTCGCCGGCTCTCAGCGCCTGTCTTATCGCGGTTGATGAGGCTTTTTCGTCCTCATTCTGGACTTCTTCGACAATGGTCACCCCAAAGCCGAGCGCGCGCCCAAGGCTCGACAAGCGCTGCGCATGGCCCATTCGGCCTCTGCCGAAACGGAAATCGAACCCTACGGAGACATGGCTGACGCCCAGGCCATCTACCAGAACTTGCCGGACAAACTCTTCATCCGTCTTCGACGCCATTTCCCCATTGAACGGCAATTCAAAAACCGAATCCGCGCCTTCGTTCAATATCGTCTCGTTGCGCCGCTCAGGGCGGAATATCCGAAAAGGGGGATCCAACGGGCGGAAATAGGCATGAGGTGGCGGCTCAAAGGTCGCCACTGAAAAAGATCCTTCGCCAGCCTCGCGGGCAGCTGCAATCACGGCTTTGTGGCCCGCATGCAAGCCATCAAAATTGCCCAGAGCGATCGACGCGCCCCGTGCAGATTCAGGCAAACCGCGATAGTCAGCAAAGATGCTCATCAGCTCTCCCGGCGCGGTGCCACGACTTCAGCTTCACCCGTAATAACGCGCTTGCCGTCCACCGTACAATCAACCTTCAACGTCACACGGTTGCCACGCTCCTTCTTCTCGGACACTTCTGCGCGCACAATCACTTCGTCTCCGATGTGAACGGGGCGTTTGAAACGCATCGACAGGCCGATGAAAATCGCCCCAGGACCGGGAAGATTGTTGCCCAGAATGCCGGAGATATAGCTAGCCGTCAGCGCGCCATGCGCGATCCGTTTGCCGAAAATCGTCTTGGCGGCGAAGTCGTCCGACATGTGCAGCGGATTGAAGTCACCAGAGACTTCCGCAAAACGCTGAATATCATCCTCGGTAATCACATGCACGGTCTCGTGAGACATGCCGATGTCGAGGTCTTCATATTTGTAACCGGTGAATTCGCTCATCCCACTCGGGCTCCTGATTGCTTTTCGGCAGTTTGGTTACACGCTGCAGCGCAGCACGTCACCATCTGAGGCCAGTCATTGCGTAGGTTGCTTCCTCGCCATAGTCCGCCAGGAGGTCTGAAACTTCTGTCTGGAAGTCTGCACCATGCTCTGTCAGGCCAGTCCCGACATAGAGACCATCAAAGCCCTGAATTCGCGCACCGCGCATGTCGGTCGTGGGGCTGTCGCCAATGCACAGGACCCGTGACTTGTTTGCGGCGGCGTCACCCACACGGGAAACGGCGAGATCGTAAATCGCTGCGTGGGGCTTTCCGGGATAGATCACGGATCCGCCAAGGTCTTCATAGATTTCCGCCAGTGCGCCGGCACACCAGTGCAACTGGCCGCCGATCCGCACCTGCTTGTCCGGATTGGCACAGATCATCGGAATGTTCCGGTCGACCCCCTGTTTCAGCGTATCGGTATAATCGGACGGATGGTCCTTGAGGGAATCGCTCAGACCGATGCAGAGCAGGACATCGGACTCGTCCGGCTCGCCAAAGCTCAAGTTGAGCCCTTGATACAGGTACGGATCTCGCTCCCACCGCGCATTCGCGCCCATCGCCCAGAAAACCTTGTCCCGGCGCTTGGCCAGTTCTTCGCGGGTCGCATCTCCTGACGAGACGCAGTCATCATAGGCATCGGTTGGCACACCAAGCGGGAGGAAATAGTCGATGACCTGCTGCTTTGGCACGGGCGCATTCGTGATGAGACAGACTTTTCCGCCTTGTTCACGAAAGTTCACCAGCGCCACGCAAGCCTCTTCAAAGGCATCGCGGCCATTATGGATCACGCCCCAGACATCGCACAGGATGGCGTCATACTGGCCAGCAATCTCGGACAGGCCGCCCGGAAATTTCAATTGTGTCATGCATTTGGACCTAGGCTGCACCGCCAAGCCGGTCAATCGCCAAAACCGCAAGCCTCTGCCGGCAAGGGATTGAGGCGCCAGTGCACAGCCGTTGGAATGGAAATGGCATGCGCAAAAAAGCATCCCTTCAGACGGGTCATATGGCCAAACCCGTCATCAGAGATCAGGTTCGGATCATAATTGCAGGACAAGAGGTTTCCAGCGTGCTGCTCAGGGTCGCCTGTGCGCACTTCCAGGATCATGTGGTTAGAACCCGTTGCAACCATGACCATGTCTGCCTCAACCGGTCCGAATTCGCATCCGTCCAGACTGCCATAATTGCCATCCTTCAGGATGATAGCTGGTTCCAGCTCCGGCGCGATGCGCAGATCAAGCCAGACAACGCCTTCCGTCATGGCTTGCAGCGCCTCAGGCGCCTCAAATTCGATGGGGCCTGGCAAGTCCGCGTCGACGCGCTGAACGGCGCCTGACTCTGCCATAGCCGATGTCGCGAGAATTGTTGCCGCAGTACCGATCTGTAAGAAACGTTTCATTCTGCCACCTCCTTTACCGGAGATGACAGCTTGGAAATGGGGCATATTGAAGGTCGGGTGGCGGCCCTAGCCGAAATTCGACAGGCGCTGGACGAGCTCCTGTGGCGGCGCTGTGGCTTCCATCAGGGATGACTTGATCGGGCGCGGCGCGCCGAATACGTGGCCCTGGCCGTACGGGATGTCATATTCGAGAATCTCGACAACGCTGGCCTCATCCTCGATCTTCTCGGCAATCATTGTGATGCCATAGCGCGAGAACACGGCGCTGACTTCTTCTCCATCAACGCGGCGGTTGATCGACGAGACCGGGCGCGGACCGGTTGGGTCGCGCAGCTGGTCCATCAGACTCGTGCCATTCATCTTGACAAAACGAATGCCCGCCGATTGAAGCCGTGGCAGGTCGAGGCCCAGATTATCGGCGTGGTCAATTGAGAAGCGGAAACCAAGCGCCGTCAGCTTGTCCATATTGTCCCGCATGGCGCGCGAGCGTGTCTCGAACCGGTCTGCCGTGATCTCGAAGATCACCGCGCCGGACAGGTCACGATTCTCGGTGATGAATTCCAGGAACATCGGGAAGAAGGTTGTGTCTTCCAGCGACGCCGCAGAAATATTGCAGAATACGCCGACGCGACGGTCACGCTCAGCCAGGCGACGCACGATCTGGACACACCGGAACAGCGTGAAATTGTCGATGATGCCCATCAGTTTGGCGCGGCGCGCAGCATCAAGAAATTCCGCTGGCAGAACCAGGGAACCATCCGGACGACGCAGGCGGGTGAACCCCTCGTAGAAGGACACACGACGCTGGGGCAGAGACACGATCGGCTGCAGGTGCAGGTCAACACGACCATCCTTCAGCGCGTCGCGCACATCACGCAGGACAGCATCTTCTTCCGGTGCCACGACCGCGGTGCTGGTCGTTTCCGCCAACTTGTTTTCAAAGCTCTTGGACAGCCGGTCGATCAGGCTCTCCAGCTGCTTCATCTCGGTCACGAGCGCGTCGCGGCGCTCGGTCAATTCGTGCTTGACGGTCGCCTCGACGGCATCCGTGCGCGCTTCAATGACATCAACACGTTCCGCGGAATCGCGAACGGTCCGCTCCACCCGGTCGATGCGGTCATCGATGTCCTTGGTGGCGCGTCCTGAACTGGCGAGTAGGTGAATCTGCCCAAGCAAAGCCGTGGTGATGCCACCCGCCGCAATCGACATAGGCAGGCCGACATCCGTCAGCGTGAAGGCGCCGTAGCCGACGCCGCCGCCGATGGCCGCATATAGAAGGAACAGAACAAAAGTCATTACGTCAGCACCCGATACAACCCAATAATGTTAACAGCTAGGCCCAATTGGTTAACGAATTGCGAGGAATTGGAGGAATTTGTCGACCGCGGCAATCCTGTCACAGCGCCGTTGCAAACAAGCCACAATCCCCATCGAGTCGAGCATGGCAGGCGTCGCGCATGCGGACAAGGCGATTAGTGCTGGCATCACGGGCAGCTATCGCCGGCACAATGACGCATTTGCGGTCAGATCGACTGGCACAGCCACATCTGAACCCAGATCGGAGAACTGTGGAAAAGCAGGTCTCGATCCGATTTTCAGTTAACCACCCCGTCACGAAACACGAAAACCGGATCTGCTGTTGGCCAATTCGATTCGCAATCAAGCACCAGATCAATTCCATCGGTTACCGAGTCGGGCAGTTGAATGCCACAGCCCGCGATCAGCGCCGTATGGTCAACATAGTCCACAACATAGAAGGCTCGGTCCGTCCCGGTTTCGAACTTGCTGATACGCAAATCGCCGGTATCGAAAACGGTTGCCACCTGCTCACCGTCTCCAGGCAACAAAGCGAGCAGCGCCGCATCGAACCCACCGGCTGGACGGTCCTCGACATAGATCAGCGCATCGGACACCTCATAGGCGCGATTTAGCAGTCCGAGAAACTCGCCCGTGCCGGACGGTCCCGCTACTGGAAGAGAAGATTCCCTTCCGGCACGCCAAGCTGCGTTTCGCATCTCGTCCAGGCCTTCAATATCCTCACCGCGCAAGGATAGAAGCATGACGGCGTCGGTATTCCGCAAGCTCGCTTGCGTCATATCGAGTGTCATGCCCGCCGGCGCGCCGAATACGACCCGTTTGCCGCCCGCCAGAACATGGACGCAGGCTCCGGGCAAACTCCGCTTTGAGCAAGGCAGCACCGCAAAATCTGTCGAATGCACAATCAAATCCGCTCGTGCCGTCTCGGCATCTTTGGAAGTCACCGGATTGCATGCGGCGAGCGCAGTAGCGCATACGACAATTCCAAGAGCTCGAAATTTCATGATCGTACCCACCCTACCCGATCCGCGTGTCTCCGGGTTCGGTTACGATTTCGTTTTCGATGACACCGACCTGATCAATTTCCAGACGCACCCGGTCGCCCACCTTCAGCCACTTCGGTGGGGTAAACCCACCCCCAACACCCGCAGGCGTACCTGTGAAGATGAGGTCACCCGGCTCCAGCGTGAAGGCGGCAGTGAGATGCGCAATCTGCGCAGGGATGTCATGGATCATGTCGCGTACATGGCCCGTCTGGCGCAGCTCATCATTCACAAAGCTGCGTAGTTCCACTGAAGCAAGATCCTCGATCTCGTCCGGTGTTACAAGAGCCGGACCAAACGGGGCGTGAGTGTCGAAACCCTTGCCCATGATCATGGTCTGGCTCGCGCGCTGCCAGTCACGCACCGAGTAGTCACAGCCGACGCAAAAACCGGCGACGATTTCCATCGCCCGCTCACGTGGCACGTGCCGGCCATGCTTGCCAATGACAACAACCAGTTCGACTTCATAGTCCAGCTGATCAGAAACCTTGGGTAGATGCACGCGGCCGAAGGGCTTGTTGGCCGATGTCGCCTGCTTGTTGAACCATTTCTGCACCTGCGGAGATTTTGTATCCACAAAACTCACACTCTCGGCGGCATGGGCGGCATAGTTCACCCCAATCCCCAAAATCTTGCGGGGGCGCTCCACCGGCGCCAGCAGATCGAGGGTTTTCAACGGGACCGGCAAAGCGTCTGATCCTGTAATTGCCAGCGCATCTTGCAGAGTTGTCGCACCTGTCGGCCGGACGCTGTCCCCGTCCAGAACTCCATAGCGAGCGGTACCATTTTCTGCGAACCGAACCAGCTTCATTGCGTTACTCTCCTGTCACACTTTTTCCGCAAACGCGTTGCAAGCCGTTCATGTGCCGTTGTGATGACACTTGGCAAGGGCTAGGCACAAAGCTTGTATAGAGGATGCCAGTATGGATCTCGGCGTACGTGCCCAGGAGAGCTCGCTCAAGAGTATTTTCGGCCCCAGCGAACGGCTCTGCATGCCGCCCTACCAGAGAAGTTACTCCTGGACGGAGCGCGAGGCTGGCGAACTCCTGACCGACCTTCTTGACGCCGCCGAAACCGGCACACCCCACTTTGTCGGGGCTGTGGTTCTGAACCGCGGTACGGAAGAAGGCTTGCTGGAGATTGTCGACGGCCAGCAGCGCCTCACGACGCTGACCATCCTGCTCTCTGTCCTGCGAGACATTGAATCCGACCCGTCGAAAAGTGCGGAAATTCACGCTCTGATTGCTGACGAGGCACGCCCCATGCTGGGAGAGACCGCGAGTTGGCGCTTGCAACTGAACCATATGGACGGGCCGTTTTTCCGCCACATGATTCAGACCCCCGGTGCCACGCTGCGGCTGGATGGCGAGTCCGGGGACAGTGACAGCCAACGTCGCATGGTTCAAAATGCCCGCACGCTACTGAAGCGCGTGAAGGCCCTGTCAGACACAGATCGGAATGCCCTGGCAGATGTCACGATGAATCGCTGCGCGCTGGTTCGCGTGGTGGTGAACGACAAGGACCAGGGCTTCAAGGTCTTCCGTGTACTCAACACGCGCGGCAAAGAGCCGGGCGCACACGACATCATCAAGACCGAACTGTTCCAAAGGTCGAAGTTCACGACTGAAGAAGCAAGCTTTTACTCAGAGCGCTGGGCCGAGCATGAGGCTGCTCTGGGCGGCAGCGCGTTCGACGACCTGCTTCGCCAGATCCGCTCAATCTATGACAAATCATCGAAGGGTGAGTTGATCACCGGCTTCCTGAAAAACGTCATCCCCAAGATCACCGCACGCGGTTTCCTTGATGACGTCCTGCCCCGCTATGTCGCAGCGTACAAGGTCATCACAACCGCCAATTTGGACAAAGGCCCACACGCCAAACTGATCAGTGACAAGCTGAACCAGATGCGCGCGCTGGATCAGACAAGCTGGCGCGCTCCGGCGCTCAAATTCCTTGTCGAGCATGGCGTTGAACATGAGAGTGCGCCGGAATTCTTCACCAAGCTGGAGCGGCTTTCGTATATCATCATGCTGGTCCTCACTGATCGCGACCAACGCACAAAACGCTTCAACAAGGTGAACGAGAATATCGGCAACAGCCGCACGCTGTATGGCCGCGGGAGCCCGTTCAACATCACCAAGGATGAGTCCCGCCGCGCCTTTGACAGAATGCTTGGCCGGTTCGCAACGTTCGGTCAGAGGCGCTCAATGGCGCTGCGCCTGAATGCGGCGCTGGACGGCGGCTTCACCATTGCCCCTCAGTCTGACGCGACGGTCGAACATGTCCTGCCCCGCAATATCAGCGAAGATAGCCACTGGATGATCACCTGGCCGGATCCGGCCAAGCGGCGCGAGCAGTGCGACACGCTCGGCAATTTCGTCCTGCTGACCAACAAGGTGAACCAGAAAGCCGACCGGCTCGACTATCGCGCCAAGAAAGAAGTCTATTTCAATGGCGGTGGCGGACAGGATTTCGCGCTGACACGAGACCTGGTTGATCAGGAAGCCTGGACGTCAGAAGTGGTTAGAAAACGTACGGAACGGCTCGCCGAAATCCTCATGATAGAATGGCAACTCGCCTGATCGGCTTTTCCTAGCGTGACCCCTGTTCGAAGCGGACTCCTGTGCTAACGAGTTTGCAACGATAAATGTTAGGGAGCCTCACCATGAGCCTGTTCGACCTTACGGGAAAAACTGCTGTCATTACCGGATCTTCGCGTGGCATCGGCAAGTCCATCGCCGAGCAGATGGCCGAACAAGGCGCGCGCGTGGTGATCTCGTCCCGCAAGCCGGGCCCGTGCCAGGAGGTAGCTGACGCGTTGAACGCCAAGCATGGCGATGGGACAGCGATTGCGATCCCGGCCAATATTTCTTCGAAGGATGACCTGAAGAATCTGGCCGAGAAAACACGGGCCGAATTCGGCCAGATCGACATTCTCGTCTGCAATGCGGCGTCGAACCCGTATTATGGCCCGCTGGAAGAGATCGATGACGAATCCTTTGAGAAGATCTTGTCCAACAACATCATCTCGAACCATTGGCTGATCCAGTTGGTCGCGCCTGAAATGAAAGAGCGCAAGGATGGCGCCATCGTCATCATCTCGTCAATCGGCGGCCTGAAAGGCTCAAGTACAATTGGCGCATACAATATCTCCAAAGCTGCCGACTTCCAGCTGGCCCGCAATTACGCACTCGAGCTCGGCCCTCACAATATTCGGGTGAACTGTGTCGCACCAGGCCTGATTAAGACAGATTTCGCCCGGGCCCTGTGGGAGAACCCCGAAATGGCGGCACGCGTAGAAAAAGGTACGCCCATGCGTCGCATCGGTGACCCTGAAGATATTGCCGGCGCCGCTGTCTTCCTCGCGTCCAAGGCGGGCGCCTACATGGCCGGCCAGATGGTGGTCGTGGACGGCGGGTCCGTGATCGTTTGATCCGTGCATCTTACCGACTCTCCTGACTCCGGCCCCGCCGACGAAACCAGTTTCGATACGTTTCGCCAGATCGACATTCGCGTCGGCACCATTATTGAGGCTGCGCCGCTGGAAGGCGCGCGCAAGCCTTCCATCCGCCTCCTGATCGATTTCGGACCGGGCGTCGGCACAAAGAAATCGTCGGCGCAGATAACCGAACATTATTCCCCCGAACAACTGGTTGGACGACAAGTCGCGGCCGTGGTCAATTTCCCACCGCGCCAGATCGGCAAATTCATGTCTGAAGTCCTGACGCTGGGATTTCCGGACACGGATGACCGAATCGTCCTGTTCTCTCCAGATCATCCAGTTCCCAATGGCGCGAGACTCGCATGACAGAACACACGCTTTCCACCCAAGCCAAAACCTTCCTGAGCAACTTGCAGGACGGCACATGGCAGCCTCCGCTCGGCCTCAAGAATCTCGGCATTCGCCCAGACCTCTGGCTGAAGGAATTCGACTATGGCTATACGCGGTATGAGTGGCCGAACACGGGCGACCGCGACATCAGTGAGAACCGCGCCTTCGGCGGTTGGGTAGCCGGCTTTTCTGACCATATCGTATCCATCACGATGGCAAGCGCGCTGGCCGAAGGCGAATGGTTCACGACAATGGAATTGCAGACTCGCATCCTGCGCCCTGTCGGCCACGGCCTGATCACGATCGAAGGCCGACTTGTCAGTCGCGGTCGCACGACCGGACTGGTCGAAGCCGAGTGGAAGGATGCCAATGGACGCCTGCTGGCAAAGATCACCGCCGCCAAGGCCATCCGGACCCGCGACGAGTTGGGCCAGCCTGCAATCTCAAAATAGGGCAATATCAGGACATCAGGAACCTGAGCATCAGCGCCCCGTTTATAGCATAAGCTATTCAAGGAGCTGACCATGATGAAGTCATTGAAATATGTTGCCGCAGCTGGCGCTCTGGGCGCTGCAACCGCACTCGCCACATCTCCAGCATACGCTCAACTCGGCATCGGCGTTGGGGTGGACACCGATGTGGACGTCGGGGTCGGGGTAAGAACCGCTGATCCTCATCCACGTCATCGACACGAAACATATGTTTACGATGGTTACGAGTCCGGTCATTGGCACACGCGCCATGAGATACGTCGTGAGCACCGCTGGAACGCGCGCTATAAAGGCTATGACTGCTACAAATCGTTTCAATATTCGTGGGAAGACGGCGAGCGCGTTCGCTATGACACCACGTTCTGCTACAATGACAATGGCCGCAAGTATGAACCCGATGGCGTTCGTGCAACCGTGAAAGTGCGCTAGCAACTCGATTAACTGACCGTAAAATCCCCGTGCTTCAGGCGCGGGGATTTTACGATGGGAGCAACAGGCATGCGTCTCCATACGAGTAGAAACGGTACTCGCTGGCAATAGCGTGCGCATAAGCCGCCTGCATGATCTCTGTCCCCATAAGGGCGCAGACCAGCATGAACAGGCTGGAGCCCGAAAGGTGGAAATTCGTCACGAGGGCGTCTGTTGCGCGAACGGCGTCACCCGGCTTCAGGAAGATGTCCGTGGGGCCGGTTGCCGCGTGCAGGATACCATCCGTATCAACACAACTCTCCAGTGTACGCATAGCCGTTGTGCCGACTGGCACCACACGGTGTCCACCGGCCCGCGCCGTGTTCAGCTCGGCCGCCACCTCCAGCGTCAAGCGTCGCCATTCCTCATGCAGCCGATTTGCTTCAAGCTGCGCAGCTTCCAGAGGTTTGAACGTGCCGAGTCCAACATGGAGGCGGACGGTCTCCCGGACAATGCCAGCCGCATCGATGTCAGCCAACAAGCGCGGTGTGAAGTGCAAACCGGCTGTAGGAGCGGCAACGGAAGCTGCATCCTCGCCAGCAAACCTGGTCTGATAAGTTTCCCGGTCCAAGGCATCCGCCGGGCGACGACGCGCGATATAAGGCGGCAATGGCATCGCGCCATGGGCATTGAGTGCATTGGTCAACTCATCGCCCGCAAGCGAGAAGCACAATTCTATTTCGCCGCCTTCATGACGACCAGTGATCTCAGCGGAAAAGCCTTCGGCAAAGATAATCGTGTCGCTTTCTTTCAGCCGACGACCCGGCCTTGCGAGTGCGCGCCAGCGCCGCGCATCCATCCGCTCGGTCAGATTGACATCGCACGCCACGTCCTGCCCAAACTGATCGCGCGCCGGACGGACGCCGGTCAATGCAGCGGGCAGCACACGCGTGTCATTGAACACCATGACATCACCAGCTGACAGGTAGCGCGGCAGGTCACGTATAGTCGCATCTTCCAACCGCCCATCGCCATGCACGACCAGCAGACGCGCAGAATCCTGCGGATCAGCCGGGCGCAGCGCAATCAACTGCTCCGGCAGGTCAAACTCAAATTCGGACAAGTCCATGCGGCGATGCCCCGACCAGAAAGTCTCTAGTCTTCAACGACCGTTGGAACGGGCGGCAGGTTACAAACATGCGGACGGCCGGGCCCGGTGATCAGGTCGGCAAACAGATCACTGTCCGTGCGCATGACCCAAGCCTGGGGGCGCTCACCTTCCGGCAGGTCAGCCGCTACGGCGGCCGATTCCAACATGTCCGGATCCGTCACCACTCCATCAGTGCCATCCGGACCTTTCTTGATCGACATGACCACATCCTGCCCGTCAAGCACACGGCCCCAGGCGGTGTACTGCTTGTCGAGATGTTCGGTATGTCCACGCATCAGGAAGAATTGCGAATTGCCGGAGTTCACATCATTGCCAAGGCGCGCAGTAGACACCACGCCCGCGCAATGCGGGATCCAGCTTTCGATGGTTTCGTTCCCTAGGTCTTGAGCCAGCCAAAGCGGGCGGGTCGCGATCGGAAAGCCGTTGATATAGCCATTGTCTGCGTCGTCGCGCTCACCAATCGCATAATCCAGCGGCATCTCCTCCGGATTGCGGCGGAACGTGAATTCAGCTTCGATGCCCGGCAGGCCAGAGCCCACACCATTGATAGCGCGAATGTCGCCACCTTGCGCCATGAAACCTTCGATCACGCGATGGAACTTGGTGCCCGCATAATCGCCAGATCGGATAATGGTGGAGAACTGCTCGAAATGCTTGGGAGCAACTTCCGGGAACGCTTCGATCAGGATGCGCCCCTTGTTGGTATTGAAAATGAACAGGCGCTCTGGGTCCACGGCACGCCAGCTGGCCCTATCGGCCTTGGCGTCTTCAACCGTATAAGTTGCCGGGGCGTCTTCCGCTGGCGCTGCGCTTTCTGTGGTATCGGCCGTGGCTGTCAGGGCGATGGCGGAAGCGGCAAGCGCGAAAGCGGCAAACTTCATTTTTCATACTTCTCCAGCAGGGCCCGTTTTACGTCGGGCGTTACAAACGGCGTGATATCTCCGCCCAGGCTCGCGATTTCCTTCACGAGCCGAGAGGCCACGGCCTGATGCCTAACATCGGCCATCAGAAACACGGTTTCAATGTCGGGATTCAGTTGCTCGTTCATCGCGGTCATCTGGAATTCGTATTCGAAATCCTGAACCGCGCGCAGGCCGCGCACGATAATGTGTGCTTCACAAGCCTCGGCGAACTTCATGAGCAATCCATGCATCGGCATGACCTTAATATCGGCCAGACCCGGTCCGTTCATTTTGGCGCACTCCGACCGCACCATGTCGACACGCTCCTGTAGCGGGAACAGGGGTTTCTTGGCTTCATTGATCGCCACGCCGATAATCAGCGTGTCCACCAGCTTGCGGGCGCGGCCAATGATATCAAGATGGCCGTTCGTCGGCGGGTCGAATGTTCCTGGATATAGTCCAACGCGATGCAAAAGCCTGTCCTCCCCGCCTTTCAGGTCCGATTTACGTACGGGATTTAGTCTCCCGCATCTTCGGCATCATCCATAGCGGTTTCAGCGTCTTCCACAAGCCGTGCGACAGAAACCACGCGTTCGCCATCGGCTGTGCGGAGCACCCAGACGCCACCCGTCGACCGACCGGCAATGCGGATCTGCTCCACAGGCGTACGGATCAGCTGGCCTGCATTAGTGACCAGCATGACCTGATCGCCGTCGCCCACCGTGAAGGATTGCGCAACCTGTTTGACCGGCCCCTGCTTCTTGTCGCGTCCCCAGATGTTCTGGGCGACAAGGCCTTTGCCGCCGCGCCCGGTGACACGGTAGTCATAGGCCGACGAGCGCTTGCCCATGCCGTCATCGGCAATGGTCAGGATGAACTCTTCAGCGGCACCGAGTTCGGCAATGCGTTCAGCGCTCAAGGCAGCCTCGTCGACGGCTTCTTCGCCATCATCGTCCGAGACTTCCTCTTCCTCGCCCGTCGCAGCGCGGCGCATCGCGGCGGCATGCTTCAGATAGCCGCGCGCTTCTTCCGACGTAACGTCCATATGACGCAGGATGCCCATGGAGATCACTTCATCTCCTTCACCCAGACGGATGCCCCGGACACCGGTCGAATTGCGCCCCGCAAAGACACGTACATCCGGAACGGCAAAGCGGATACACTGGCCAAGCGCTGTGGTCAGCAGGATATCGTCCTTCTCGGAACAGATCTTCACTGACACGATGCCGTCATCATCTTCCAGCTTCATCGCGATCTTGCCGTTGCGGTTCACGCGAGTGAAATCTGACAACTTGTTACGGCGGACCGTGCCGGTCTTCGTCGCGAACATGACGTCCAGCTCATTGCGGGACTCATCGTCCTCCGGCAGCGGCATTACGCTTTCGATACGCTCATCGGCGGCCAGTGGGAAGATATTGACCAGCGCCTTGCCGCGCGAGTTCGGCCCACCAATCGGCAAGCGCCAGACTTTCTCCTTGTAAACCATGCCGGCCGAGGAGAAGAAGAGGACTTCAGTATGCGTGGTCGCCGAGAACACGTTCACGACGAAGTCTTCGTCCTTCATGTTCATGCCCGAGCGGCCCTTGCCGCCCCGATGCTGCGTACGATAGGTCGAAAGCGGGGTGCGCTTGACGTAGCCGCCATGCGTCACGGCCACGACCATGTCTTCGACCTCGATCAGGTCTTCGTCTTCCATGTCGATGCCGCCAAAGGCGAATTCCGACCGACGTGGAACAGCGAATTTCTCTTTAACTTCAGAGAGCTCGCCCTTGATGATGTCCAGAACGCGCTGGCGCGACCGCAGGATGCTGAGGAATTCCTCGATCTTCTCGGACAGACCCTTGGCTTCATTGCCAATCTCGTCACGGCCGAGGCCCGTCAGACGGGACAGCTGCAGCGCAAGAATGGAGCGCGCTTGCTCATCGGACAGATAGATCGTGTCGCCGTCGCCCTTGCGGGTCCGGCGGTCCGCGATCAGATCCAGCAGCGGGCCCATATCCATGATCGGCCAAGCTTTCTCGAGCAGAGCTTCGCGGGCTGCATTCGGATCGGGCGAATAGCGTATGATGCGAATGACTTCGTCAATATTGGCCACGGCCATGGCCAGGCCGACAAGAACGTGGGCGCGGTCGCGCGCCTTGTTCAATTCGTGCTTGGTGCGGCGAACCACAACTTCCTGACGGAAAGCCACAAAGCAATCGAGCACTTTGCGCAGGTTCATCAGCTCCGGGCGACCGCCGTTCAGGGCCAGCATGTTGACGCCGAAACTGGTTTGCATCTGGCTGAAACGGAAGAGCTGGTTCAGCACCACTTCCGCGCTCGCATCCTTCTTCAGTTCGACCACAACACGGATGCCGTTACGGTCGGATTCGTCCCGCAGGTCAGCGATGCCTTCGATGCGCTTGTCACGCACGAGTTCCGCGATCTTTGTAATCATCGCGGCCTTGTTCACCTGATAGGGAATTTCGGTCACGATAATGGCCTGACGGCCATTCTTGGCTTCTTCGATATCGGTCTTGGCGCGCATGATCACGCTGCCGCGGCCGGTGGTCATCGCCTTGCGGCTGCCGGACATGCCCATGATCTGGCCGCCGGTCGGGAAGTCAGGACCGGGGACGATTTCGAGCAGGGCGTCTTCATCCAGCGTCGGGTCTTCGATGATTGCCAGTGTCGCGTCGATCACTTCGCCCAGATTGTGCGGCGGGATATTCGTCGCCATACCGACCGCGATGCCGCCAGCACCATTGACAAGCAGGTTCGGATACTGCGCCGGCAGGACAATCGGCTCTTTCTGGGATCCGTCATAATTGTCCTGGAAGTCGACCGTATCCTTGTCGATATCGGCGAGCAGATAGGTCGCCTCCTTCGTCATGCGGCTTTCGGTATAACGCATGGCGGCTGGTGGATCATTGTCGATCGAGCCGAAATTGCCCTGACCGTCTACGAGCGTCACGCCCATCGAGAATGGTTGGGCCATGCGCACCAGCGCGTCATAGATCGCAGAGTCCCCGTGCGGGTGGTAGTTACCCATCACCGCGCCGACGATATTTGCAGATTTCTTGTACGGCTTGCTGGGTGTGTTGCCGCCCTCATTCATCGCATAGAGAATGCGGCGATGAACAGGTTTCAGACCATCCCGCACATCCGGTAGCGCCCGGCTTACGATGACGCTCATCGCATAGTCGAGATAGGAGCTTTTCAGCTCGGATTCGATAGAAATCAGCTCAATGCCGTCCGGAAGGGGCGCGCTGCCCTCACCGCCATTTTCTGGCGTTTCCGGGTCGTCTGGCGGAGTTGTGTCGTCGCTCATGGAGAATTCGTCCTGGCTACGGTGAAATTAACGGGAATCACCTGTTCCGATACAGGAACATGTCTAGCATCCCGCCATGATTGAAACAAATGCGACAGGGCCAAAATAGCAGTAAATACGGGCGAAATCGCCCTAAAACGGGGTCTCGGAAGCAGGGCTCAGCGCCCCGATGGTTTCGAGCGCTTTGCGGACCGCCTCTTTGCGCGTTTTCAGTGCCGGATTTTCAGCGTTCATGTCCAGATTGAACGCGAATGCATATGTACCGGGAGCGCCACCTTCGGTCTGTTCCAGCCAGCCAACATACCAGCCGATATCCGTTTCACCGGGCACACTCTTCCAACCCGTCTTGGCATGGATCGACCAGCCATCACCCTCCTCGGCGAGCATCATTGGAATCGCCTGCTCATAGGTCCGCGCCGAAAGCGGCAGAGTGCGGGCAGACAGTTTCGCGAGAAACACGACTTGCTCCCGCGCGGAGGTCTTCAGCGGGCCCTTCAGCCAATAGGTCTGAATATCATCCTCGGTGCCCGTGTCAGCGTTCCCATAGCCAAAGCGCGCGAGCCAAGTGCTCAGCGCCACACTGCCGATACGCGGCGTGACCGTCTGGTAGATCCACACTGTCGAGCGCTGGAAGGCAGAAGCAAAGTCCTGGCTTTCATTCCACCCCGGCAAGAACCGTGTCTCGCCATCCCACTCAAACCATTCATCGGAGCCGCTGACAGCGCCTGTCTCCAAGGCAATCAGCGTGTGTGGGATCTTGGAGGTCGATGCGGCCACGAAACGCTCAGATGGCCGCTCACCGCTGGTGGTCCATGTCCGACCGTCTTCAAGCCGATAGACGACGAGCGCCGCTGTATCCTGCGTCAGGGATTTGCTGGCAAGGACAGGATCAAGATTTCCGACCGGGACACTCGGCGGAGACTGGCATGCGCCCAGCACGGCGACCAAAGCCACCGCCAACCAGTGCGCAGGATGCCAGCCTGCCCGCATAGCGCTAGAACGGGATCTCGTCGTCGAGGTCCTGGCTGAAACTTTCCTGCGGACCGCTCATCTGGCGCGGCGCGCCAGCCTGCCCCTGATAGCCGCCGAAATCGTTGCCGGAAGACCGGCCACCGCCTTCATTGCGGCTGTCCAGCATGGTCAGCGTGGAGTTGAAGCCGCGCAGCACGACTTCAGTCGTGTAGCGGTCCTGGCCATCCTTGTCCTGCCATTTGCGGGTCTCGAGTTGGCCCTCGATATAGAGCTTGGAGCCCTTTTTGATATAATTCTGGACAACGCGGACAAGGCCTTCGCTGAAAACCGAAACGCGATGCCATTCGGTCTTTTCCTTGCGTTCGCCCGTATTCTTGTCCTTCCACGTCTCGGACGTGGCGAGCGAGAAGCTGGCGACCTGGCCGCCATTCTGGAACTGGCGGACTTCCGGGTCCTGTCCAACATTTCCGACAAGAATGACCTTGTTCACTGATCCTGCCATGGTTCCAACTCCGCTCCGGTCTGTTTCGCTTTCGATTCGAATCCGCTTTTACTCTGCTCAAGGCGGTGTGTCGCCCGCTGCGGTGAGAATTCCCCCGCCTTCGGCATGAAAAAGCAGCGCCCGCTGTATGTTCACATTTTGTTCTTGTCGTCAAGCTGGACTCAAGGCACACATAGGATCTAGCAGATATTTAGTCCCGTTTCGCTGGCGAAACGAGCATCAATCCAGCAGAGAGCCCGTAAATGGCAGAGTCTCCCTTCATCCGCGTGCGCGGCGCCAAGGAACATAATCTCAAGAATGTCGACGTGGATATTCCCCGCGGCGAGCTGGTCGTGATGACCGGCCTGTCGGGATCAGGCAAATCTTCGCTGGCTTTCGACACGATCTATGCCGAAGGCCAACGCCGTTATGTCGAGAGCCTTTCGGCCTATGCGCGCCAATTCCTGGAGCTGATGCAGAAGCCGGATGTAGAGAGCATTGAGGGCCTGTCGCCTGCTATCTCGATTGAGCAGAAGACGACCAGCCGAAACCCGCGCTCGACCGTTGGTACGGTTACCGAGATTTACGACTACATGCGCCTGCTGTGGGCGCGCGTCGGCATTCCCTATTCGCCAGCCACCGGCCTGCCCATCGAGAGCCAGACCGTCAGCCAGATGGTCGACCGCACAATGGACCTGCCCGAAGGCACGCGGCTCTACCTGCTGGCGCCTATCGTCCGTGGCCGGAAAGGGGAGTACCGCAAGGAATTCGCCGAATTGCTCAAGAATGGCTACCAGCGGGTCAAGGTCGACGGCGAGTTTCACGAACTGGAAAACCCGCCCAAACTGGACAAGAAATTCAAGCATGACATCGACGTCGTGGTCGACCGGATCGTCGTGCGCGAGGGCATGGAACAGCGCCTCGCCGAAAGTTTCGAGACGGCGATCGGACTCGCCAATGGCATCGCTATCGGCGAATATGCCGATCTCGAAGACGGCGAGACCGAGCCGAAGCGCATCACCTACAGCGCCAATTTCGCCTGCCCGGTCTCCGGCTTCACAATCCCTGAAATCGAACCCCGCCTCTTCTCGTTCAACAATCCCTTCGGGGCCTGCCCGACCTGTGACGGCCTCGGACAGCAATTGAAGGTTGATGCCGGACTGGTTGTTCCGGACAAGGATCTTGACCTGCTGAACGGTGCGATCGCGCCCTGGGCCAAATCGACCTCACCCTACCAGACCCAGACCCTGCAGGCCCTGTCGGCGCACTACCGATTTGACCTGAAGAAGCCCTGGAACAAATTGTCGGAGGACATCCACCAGATGATCCTGTTCGGCACGGGCGAAGAAGAAATCAATTTCGTCTACGACGACGGCATGCGCCGTTATGAGGTCAAGAAGACGTTCGAAGGCGTCATCCCGAACCTTGAGCGCCGCTATCGCGAAACCGACAGCCAATGGGTGCGTGACGAGATCGCGAAATTTCAGGCAGCCGCACCCTGCCCGGCCTGCGGTGGCAAGCGTCTGAAACCTGAAGCGCTGGCGGTGAAGATCGACAGTCTCGACATTTCCGACGCCTCGGTCTTCTCCATCAAGGATGCTCACATCTGGTTTGGCAATGCGCACAAGGCGCTGACCAAACAGCAGAACGAGATTGCCGGGCGCATCCTGAAAGAAATCAATGACCGGCTCGACTTCCTTAATGATGTCGGCCTGGAATACCTGACGCTCAGCCGCGCCTCCGGCACGCTGTCTGGCGGGGAAAGCCAACGTATCCGGCTCGCCAGCCAGATCGGCTCCGGCCTGACTGGCGTGCTCTACGTGCTGGATGAGCCGAGCATTGGCCTGCACCAGCGCGACAATGATCGCCTGCTGGAAACGCTGAAACGCCTGCGTGACCTTGGAAACTCCGTGATCGTCGTGGAACATGACGAGGATGCTATCCTGACCGCTGACCATGTTATCGACATGGGGCCGGCCGCAGGTGTGCATGGCGGCCAGATCATTGCCGAGGGCACGCCCGATGAGGTGATGGCCAGCCCGAAAAGCCTGACAGCAGACTATCTGAACGGCACCAAGGAAATCCCGATTCCGACGCGCCGTCCGGTCGAGAAAGCCAAGCGCAAAGTGACCCTGAAAGGGGCCACCGGCAACAATCTGAAAAATGTCGACGCGACGATCCCGCTTGGCAGCTTTACCTGCATCACGGGCGTCTCCGGCGGCGGCAAGTCCACGCTGATCATCGAGACGCTTTACAAGGCACTTGCGCGAAAGCTGAATGGCGCGTCGAGCCCGCCACAACCGTACCAAAGTCTTGAAGGTCTGCAGCATCTCGACAAGGTCATCGACATTGACCAGAGCCCGATTGGCCGTACACCACGCTCTAACCCGGCCACTTATACCGGCGCCTTCGGCCCGATCCGCGACTGGTTTGCCGGCCTGCCTGAAGCCAAGGCGCGCGGCTACGCACCCGGCCGGTTCAGCTTCAACGTGAAAGGCGGGCGCTGTGAAGCCTGTCAGGGCGACGGCGTCATCAAGATCGAGATGCACTTCCTGCCAGACGTCTATGTCACTTGCGAAACCTGCAAGGGCAAGCGCTACAATCGCGAGACGCTGGAAGTCCTGTTCAAGGGCAAGTCGATTGCCGACGTGCTGGACATGACCGTGGAAGACGCCGCGAAATTCTTCTCCGCCGTGCCTGCGATTTCGACCAAGCTCGACACGCTGAACCAGGTCGGCCTTGGCTATGTGAAGGTCGGCCAACAGGCGACGACTCTGTCGGGCGGCGAAGCCCAACGAGTGAAGCTCGCCAAGGAGCTCTCCAAACGTGCCACCGGCAAGACGCTCTACATTCTCGACGAACCGACGACCGGCCTGCATTTCGAGGACGTTCGCAAGCTTCTCGAAGTGCTGCACTCCCTCGTCGACACCGGCAACACGGTCGTCGTGATCGAGCACAATCTGGATGTGGTGAAAACGGCGGACTGGGTGCTGGACCTCGGTCCTGAAGGCGGCGATGGCGGCGGCGAACTCGTCGCTTATGGCACACCGGAAGATATTGCTGCCTGCACCGACAGTTGGACCGGTAAACACCTCGCCGAGACGTTCCGACGTCAGGACGAGCGCCGCGCCGCGCGCAACAAGCGATTGCGAGCCGAAGGCACGAGCAAGGTAAAGCCTGCCGCCAAACCGGAGAAGGCCGCCGCAAAGGCGCCTGCGAAAGCCAAAGCTGCAGCCAAGCCGAAGGCCAAGGCCCCGGCAAAGGCCGCAACCAAGGCAACGCCAAAAGCAAAGAGCCCGGCAAAGCGGAAATCCCGCACGCCGAGCCCTGCCAAGTAGTCGCCTGTCGCGCTAGACGAAAGTTTCGTTGATCGCCGCAGTGTCCGTCCAGTTCGGGTCGGTCTTCGCAGCCAGCGCTGCGGGGCCACCGAACACATGCATCATGATGCCAGCCAGCCCCATATAGATCAGCCCGAAGAAAATCGTGGGGATGATGAATCCCGGCGATGCAAAGGCAACAAGTATCGCGGCCGGATCGTCCGATCCGCTCTGCATGACCGGCATCAACGCCAGGACAGCGGTCACCGCGAAGACCAGATACAAGACAAAGATGATCGCCATCATGATCAGCGCCAGGATCAGCCAGCTGCCGATCAACGTCCACACCTTGCCTTTGGTGGCGCGCCACGCACTGCCGAACCGAATCTTGCGATCCCGAATGGTCATGGCGGCCGCGGGTGAGAAGCGCACAGCAACCCATATTGCAAACACCGTGTAGGCAAGCATGACAATCACCGCCACAGCTCCGGCGGCCATGGCGCCATCACCGCCCGCGGCGGCTCCGATGATCATGGGGATCATCATCAATATGAACATCCCTATATAAAGCAGGATCAGCAGACCGAACCAGAACAGGCCGACCACGAACAGGCGGCCTTCATCACCGCCAAGCTTCAGGCTGAACCCGTCGGCGCGCATGTAGCGCCGCTGGCTGGCGGCTTCGAACATGATCCACATCAGGATACCAAAGACAAAAGAGACCAGATAGCCGAGCGCCACCCGGCCCATATTCTCCAGCACCACCTGATCCATCATGTCGGGATCTTCCATGACGATGGGATTGAACGCAGCACCATAGATGGGCGCCATGAGGTAGAGGCTGAGCCCCTGCACAACAATTCCGATCAGCGCATACGCCAACGCATATTTCCAGAGAAACCCTTTCGGTCCCCCGGTTTTGCGGAAGTGCCCCATCGCATTCCCGACTGAAAATTCCAGAGTATTCATCAGCTCGCCCTCTCTTTAGCTGAAAATATCCACACGATACGTATCGTCCACACTGCCGCGCGGGTCATGCCTCGCCGCAAACGCAGCCGGCGCGCCAGCGACATGCATGAGCAGCCCCGACAGGAACAGGCGCGCGATCAGGTAGACGGCCAACACCACGATCACCCCACTGCTCATGAAGGCTGCGGCAATGTCATCGCCAGTCTGAACATTCTCAAATGCTGGCGCTATCATGAACATCATAGGCAACTGGAGCAGTTGGTCGGCGATGCTGACGACGATTCCACCCACGATGCTGAGGATGAGATATGCACCGAGGATTGGCCAAAACCGGCCACGCGACACGTTCCAGGCATCGAAAAACCGGAAAGCCTTGTCTTTTATGGTGAGACCAAAACACGGTGCCAACCGCGTCGCGAAAAACGCGTAGACAAAAAACAGCACGATCCAGAGCCCGAATGCACCCAGGATCGTACCCACGACGCGGCTCGCGATCTGTGACTCGGTAACGCCATCGGCCGCAAGCCCCACTGCCGTGGACACGGCCCCAAAGAACATGAGCACCGGTACAATGATGAACAGGGTTTGCATCACGGCCCAACAGAGTCCGACCGCCATCATTCGTATTTCATCCCCTCCGAAACCGAGGGAAAATCGCTCATCGCGAACATATCGCCGTTGCGACGCGGCTTCGAACATTGCCCAGATGATCCAGCTGCCGAGCATGGCGAAGACCGCCCACCCGACCAGTGGCTCCATCGCACCCAATATCGCGGCGAATACGGCTTGAGGGTCCCCCCGACCGACCGAGGCCTGCTCCAGCATTTCTATGGTCTGGAATACTTGTAAAAAATCGTCTTTGGCGAAAATCAGGATCGCCAAGCTGAACAGGGTGAACACACCGGCAAAGGCGAGAGGAAAGACCCAGAGAAAGCTACGGACATGCGCCGCACGGAACGCGAACATCAGCGCGCCATCAAATGAAAACCGGCTTGGCATGTGGCAGAGCCCCCCCCTGAACTGCTTATCAGGCGTCAGGATAGGACGATTTAGATGACAGGTGCAATCATTCGCTTGGCTCGGTACCAGGATGCAGCTGGTGCAGGGTGGCCACCGCCAGGCCATGTCCGCCAAGCAGGAACGGCACCAGCAGGGCCATGCCAATCGCGCCTGACAGGAAGGCCCCAATGGCGCTATCGCCCCAGATATCCCGCAAGGTCCAGTTGATCAGAACCGCCACAGCAAATGGCAGGATATGTGTCGCCAGTCCCGCGAGACCGAGTTTCACAGCGTGGCCCTTGGTCCATGGCCATGTGCGAAACACCAGTGTCTGGCTCGTCGCAACCGTTGCAGCGCCAACCAGTAACAGACGCAATGCCATGAAGAACAGTATGGCTGCACCCGCCAGACAGGCAAGGATCAGCACCACGCCATAAGCGGTCGACAGCATGTCGATCAGCGCGGCCTGCACGACTTCTGGCGGCGTCTCCGCATCAACATCCACCCGACCGGAAGCCTTGAGCAGGATTCCGGGCAGAATCAGGAGGAAGAACCCGATGAAGACACCCACAAACAGGAATGCCACGTAGATCGCCAGATTTGCATGGGCGAGGCGCAACCGGTCTCCCGTCCCGGTGTCCAGCATGGCGCGGTACACAACCAGCGAAAATTCGATGCCAACTACGAACACGACCAGCGCAGCAATAGCCGGCGCTGCATCGCCCATTGAAGATCCAGGTCCCACGGCGAACGTGTAAACCCCGCCTGCCACAATCAGGGCCAGCATGATGACCAAGCTGGGCCGCGCCGCTTTCAGCGCAAGGGACCAAGCCTCTGAAACAAGGCCGGGAATGGAGAGTTCACGAGTCATATCCGACTCCTTACACGCCTCACCGCGCGCTCGCCACGAGGAATCACGGCAAACGCCATCTTGACGGAGGGGCCGTCGCCCCGCACATCCGGCCCATGAGCATCAAACCCATTCATATTATCGGCGGCGGCATGGCCGGGTCGGAGGCCGCCTGGCAGGCCGCAAATGCAGGCGTGCCCGTCATCTTGCACGAAATGCGTGGCGTCAAAGGCACCGATGCCCACCAGACCGACAAACTGGCGGAACTGGTCTGTTCCAACTCGTTCCGGTCAGACGATCACGTCTCGAACGCCGTCGGTGTGCTGCATGAGGAAATGCGCCGCGCGAATGGCCTGATCATGCATACGGCAGCCGAGCACCAAGTGCCCGCCGGCAGCGCGCTGGCCGTGGACCGTGAAGGCTTTGCCGAGGCGGTTACCGCCAAGCTGGAAGCCCACCCGAACGTCACCATCGTCCGCGAGGAAATCGACGATATCCCGCCCGAAGACTGGGACAGCGTGATCGTGGCCACCGGGCCGCTCACCTCGCTCAAGCTCGCGGAAGCCATCCACGCCCATACTGGCGAGGATGATCTCGCTTTCTTCGACGCCATCGCGCCAATCGTCTATTTCGACTCCGTCGACATGACCAAGGCTTGGCGCCAGAGCCGCTATGACAAGCCCGGACCCGGAGGTGACACAGCGGCGTATATCAACTGCCCGCTGGATGAAGACCAGTACAATGCCTTCATCGACGCGCTGATCTCGGGCGAGAAGACCGAGTTCAAGGAATGGGAAAAAAACACGCCTTACTTTGAAGGCTGCCTGCCGATTGAAGTCATGGCAGAGCGCGGTCGCGAGACGCTGCGATTCGGACCGATGAAACCGGTCGGCCTGACCAATCCACACCAGCCGGACATCAAGGCGCACGCCATCGTCCAGCTGCGCCAGGACAATGCCCACGGCACCTTGTGGAACATGGTCGGCTTCCAGACCAAGCTTAAGTATGGCGCGCAAACCGATATCTTCCGGATGATCCCCGGCCTCGAAAAAGCAGAGTTTGCGCGGCTTGGCGGCATCCATCGCAATACGTTCCTGAATTCGCCGAAACTGCTCGACGAGCAGCTGCGCATGAAAACCCTGCCGCGCTTGCGCTTTGCCGGTCAGGTTACCGGCGTCGAAGGCTATGTCGAAAGCGCGGGCATGGGCTTGCTCGCCGGCCGCTTTGCCGCGGCAGAGCGCCTTGGCCGTCCATTGGCGCCGCCGCCCGAGACGACCGCACTCGGCTCGCTAATCCGCCACATCACCGGCGGACACCTTGAAGGCAAGGCGACGTTCCAACCGATGAACGTGAATTTCGGCCTGTTCCCTGAGATCACCGACTTCCCCAAACACGGGCCCGACGGCAAGCGCCTGCGCGGCAAGGACAAGGGCCGCGCCAAGAAACGCGCGCAGGCCGTACGCGCACTGGAAGATTTTGATTCCTGGCTGTCGGCAACCAGCCTGGTCCCGGCAGAATAAACATGCGCCTCGCCGTCACAGAGCCCGGCGTGCCCGAGATTTTCCATTCGCTACAAGGCGAGGGCGTCTCGGCCGGCAAGCCGAGCGTGTTCGTGCGCCTGTCGCAATGCAATCTCCACTGCCTCTGGTGCGACACGGCCTATACATGGAATTTTCTGGGGACGGAGTTTGCTCATCGCGATGACCTGCCGGGCGCCCCGAAAAAATTCGACCGCACAGCAGAAACCGTCGATGTATCTGTCGACTCCCTGACCGAGAGGCTGATCAGCCAGCCTTGCCGCCGCATCATCTTCACCGGTGGTGAACCTTTGCTGCAACAACGCGAACTCGGTGAGTTAATCCAAAATCTCAAAACCTTCGACCCAGACTTCTATATCGAGATCGAAACCAATGGTACGATCAAGCCTATTGGTCTCGCGGCGGAGCTGATCGACCAGTTCAATGTCTCGCCGAAGCTGGCCCATTCCGGCAATTCGGCCTCAATCCGTCTCAGGCCCGAAGTGCTCGACTTCTATGCGAGCGACCCGCGCGCGAACTTCAAGATCGTCGTCGCAAACCCGTCAGACCTCACAGAAGTTCACGCCCTTGTTGCACAATCCGGTATGCCCACCGGTCGCGTATGGCTGATGCCCGAGGGCCGTACGCCCGCCGAACTTCGTGCGCGAGAAACATGGCTTGCCAAAGCATGTCTTGAAGCTGGCTACAATTTCACCGACCGCCTGCACATCCATCTGTATGGCGATACACGCGGCACCTGAGCCTTATTTGGCCAGCATCCACACAGCCATTGCGATCATCATCAGGTTTTCGGTCAGTGAGACAAAGCCCAGCGGCACATTGCTGTCTCCGCCGACACAGGCGCATTTTAGGTCTCGCTTCTCGATATAGACCGCACGGAAAACTGATACCGCACCAATCGTGCCTATGAACAGGGCGACCGGCGCCGCCAGAAAGATCAATGCGCCGGCAATCATCAGCACGCCTGCCAGCAATTCCGCAAACGGATAGATATAAGCGTACCTGACCCATTTCCGCGCCAACAGGTCGTAGCCGAGAAACGAATTGGAGAAGCTTTCAAGGTCCCGCAATTTCTGGATGGACAGGATGCACATGCTGATCGCAATGAACCACTCCGCTGCACGGATGGTCAGCAAGCTGCCATAGGTGGCCCAGCTGACAGCTAGCGCCATCAGGGCAGCCGACGCGAAGATGGCCATGACCGGCGTATAGGTCTTCGTGTTCTTGTCCTTCGCAGGCTGGCCGAAGAATTCCTTCAAGGCGTCGTATCCGCCGATCCGCTTTCCGTCGATGAAAGTCTGAGGCGTCGTCTTTACATCATGCTCTCGCTTGAAGGCATCGGTCTCCTCGCGGCTGGTCAGGAGATGATCATCCACCGCATACCCTTTGCGGTTCAGAAGCGCCCGGCTTTTCAGCCCGAACGGACAGACATGCGACGGTGTTTTCAACCGGTAGAGATGGGCGACGGGTTTGGTCGTAGACATGGGAAACTCCGATTGTGGACTTCAGACCTTGCCTATATAACCCCCGTACCATGGTACGGTTGCAACAAGATCTTCAAATCTCGATTGGAAAATTGGCCAAAGCTGGAGGCGTAGGTGTGGAAACCGTTCGCTATTATCAGCGTCTGGGTCTGATGCCGCTACCGGAGCGCCCGCAAGGCAGTGGCGTCTCAGGTGGCATCCGCCAATATGGCCGGGCAGATATGGAACGCCTTCGTTTCATTCGCTCTGCGCAGGCCGCCGGCTTCACGTTGAAGCAAATTGCCCGCCTGATCGAACTCGACGCGATGACAGACCGCACGGAAGCGAGACAAATGGCAACAGATCGCCTCAAGGCGCTGGATGCCCAGATCAACGAGCTACAGCAGGCCCGGGCGTCATTGAAACGGCTTGCGGAAGAATGTGCATATGAGGATGGCGGCCCATGCCCCATCTTGAAGGCGTTCGAGCCCTAGACCTTGCCGCTACGGACCGCCTGCAGCACGCAGAGCCGTTTCTGGATCGCGTTCGGCGTCTTGCCCTCGGTGTAGAGTTTGCGCAGCCGGAAATGCGCAATGGCTGGCCGGATCGGCTTCGGTGCAGGCGGCAGGATCGGGCCGAATGCCTTGGAGTCAGAGCGGCGAGCGGCGGCAAAATAGGGCGCGACGTTCCGGATTTCCTCAGCCCAGTTATGCATCGGCGTCAGCACATGCGCCGCCGTCAGCGCAAGCCAGCCTTCCGGTTCCAATGCCCGGTCCTGCGCTTCAAAGGCAGCCTGATAACCATCAATCAGATCCTGCAAGGCGCGTGTTTTCAGGCGCCCGGCCTCGATCTCTTCTTTCAAGGCCCGCGCGACGTCATGTTCGCGCACTTTGCCCATTTCAATTTCGGAAATTGCATCCCGCCACCATTGGAACCGGATCAGGCCAAGACCCTCTTCCGAAACCACCAGGCGCACCCGTGCCAGCTCGTATGCCAGCGCATAAAGTGCCGTCAGCGCCTGTCGCTGATCGTCCTTCGCATAGCGGCTGGAAATCCAGCGGTCTTCGTCTGCCCGCAGAATCCGCTTGTCGATTGCGGCCCATTGAGATTTGGAAAGAGGGCTAGTCTGGTTTGACATGCAACCCATATGTGGGAAGACGCGTAATTAGACCAGATACTTTGCTGCAAGAAAGGACGCCCAAAATGGCATTTTCCCTCCCTGATCTCCCATACGGACGCGACGCCCTGGCGCCGCACATCTCCGAGGAGACCTTGAACTTTCACCACGGCAAGCACCACGCCGCTTATGTCAACAACCTCAACGGCCTGATCGAGGGCACCGACCTCGAAAACGAGTCGCTCGAATCCATCATCAAGAAAGCCGCAGCCGATAGCGGCAAGGCCGGCCTGTTCAACAATGCGGCCCAGGTCTGGAACCACACATTTTACTGGCACTGCATGAAACCGGGCGGCGGCGGCAAACCGCACGGCAAAGTGGCAGAACTGATCGACCGCGACCTGGGCGGCTACGACCAGTTCGTGAAGGACTTCAAAGCAGCAGGCGGCGGTCAGTTTGGCTCCGGTTGGGCCTGGCTGGTCTACAAGGGCGGCAAGCTGCACATCACCAAGACCCCGAACGCGGAAACGCCGGTCACAGATATCGACGCTACGCCGATCCTGACCATGGATGTCTGGGAGCACGCATACTACCTCGACTACCAGAACAGCCGCCCGAACTATATGGGCGCTTTCCTGGACAATCTCGTGAATTGGGATTTTGCGAACCAGAATCTCGCTGACGCGGGCGCCTGATTTGGGGTAAGGTCCTCTCGTCATATGGACGAGGGGACCGCCCATGTTTTGTACAAATTGCGGACAGAAGCTGGGAGATGGCCACCGCTTCTGCGCCAATTGCGGAACAGCTGTTACAGACGGCGCACACTCCGCCTCACCGCCATCCCTCCCTGCACAGAATGTTGATCCCAGCGTCGATTGGCGCAATTCGATGAATGTGGGAGAGATCATCAACCATCCCGATGTTCGAGCACGGGTCGTCCAAGTCACCGGGGCGACTCCCCAAGGGATGACCGCAGAACAGTTCTTCAAATATGCCGAGCCCGTCATGGCGGCGGCTGGCGCGGGCGGGGTCCCGCTGGCCGCGATGAAAGACATCGCCATCCCGCTTTATGCCAAGCTCGGCCTCAAGATGGACCGCGAACTGTCGCAAGGCTTTCGCAACACGTTCGGCGAAACGCTCGCTGCCGTGGTCTGTTCGCTCGCCAGCCGCAGCCAGCCAATCGTGGATATTTCAGAGGCAGGCGATGGCTGCATCATCAATTCCAAAATGGCCTCTTCTGTCTGGTCCTGGGAAGGCAACATGATCATCACTTTGGAATCCCGTGAGGAAGGCACATTGCTGAAAGGCACGATTACCGTGCCCGGACAGGCATTTGATTGGGGCCGATCCAAGCGCGTGCTGCAAAATCTGATCGATGACGTCCAGCGCTATCGCGTCTGACCTGCGCGCTCTCGGGCGAAAGCTGGGCGGCCCCCCTTCCATTTAGTCACAATTTGGCTTATGTGCAGCGCAACACGACGCTCCGGGCATGGAATTCGCCCGGCCCGCCAAAAGTGCACTAAGGCACTGAACGCGGGAAACTGCGGCCACCAAGGCCGCCGGGTTGAATCAGAAACCATTCCAGGAACCATAACATTGACTGACGTAACATTTGCAGACCTCGGCCTTGGGCCGAACGTACTTAAGGCTGTGGAAGAGGCAGGCTATACCACGCCCACGCCGATCCAGGCCGAAGCCATCCCCCATATCCTCGCCGGCGGCGACGTCACAGGCATCGCGCAAACCGGCACCGGCAAGACGGCGGCCTTCGTGCTCCCGATGATCCATCGCCTTGCGCGCGGACGGGCGAGGGCCCGCATGCCCCGTTGCCTGATCCTCTGCCCGACGCGCGAACTGGCCGCGCAGGTGGCCGAGAATTTCGAGAAATATGGCAAGCACCTGAAACTCACCATGGCCCTGCTCATTGGCGGTGTCAGCTTCAAGGAACAAGAAGGTCTGCTCCAGCGCGGTGTCGACGTACTGATCGCCACACCGGGCCGCCTGATGGACCAGTTCGAACGCGGAAAGCTGCTGCTGATGGGGGTCGACTACCTCATCATTGACGAAGCCGACCGCATGCTCGACATGGGCTTCATTCCCGACATCGAGAAGATTGTCTCCAAAATTCCGGCGAAACGGCAGACTCTGCTATTCTCGGCAACCTTCCCGACCGATATTCAGAGACTGGCGAAGACCTTCCAGCGCGACCCGGTCAAGATCGAAGTTGCCCGTCCGACGGACGCCGCCAAGACGATCACACAGCACGTGGTCCACATTCCGACCAATGACGCGAAGGCCAAGCGCACCGCGCTGCGCCGCGTGATCGAGTCCCGCGACGTGAAGAACGGCATCGTCTTCTGTAACCGGAAGGTCGAAGTCGATATCGTCGCGGCCTCTTTGCAAAAGCATGGCCACGACGCCGCCGCCATTCATGGCGACCTGCCGCAGGCCTTCCGCACCCAAGTGCTGCAGCGTTTCCGTGACGGCGACCTGAAGCTGCTCGTAGCGTCGGATGTCGCCGCACGCGGGCTAGACATTCCGGACGTCGGACATGTCTTCAACTATTCGCCGCCACCCAAAGACGAGGATTATGTTCACCGGATCGGGCGGACCGGCCGCGCCGGGCGTACGGGCGAAAGCTTCACGGTTGTGTCACCGTCGGACGAAAAATCCTGGGGCTTTGTCCTCAAGATGATCCAGCAGGATGTCGAGGACTATATGCCCGAGGGCCTGCTTGAGGAACTCGGAGACCTGCCACCGGATGAAAGTCGCAGCCGCGGCCGTTCCCGGTCAGGCAGTCGTGACGACAAATCACGCGGCGGTCGCTCGCGCAGCCGTCGGCGCGACGAGAACACCGACAAGCTGGAAGAGGCAACTCCCGCCGAGTCCAAGCCTAAAGCCAAGGCTGAAGAGCCCAAGGCAAAGACTGAACCGAAGTCCGATGCCCAGACAGATGATCGCCCGGAAGAGAAGCCAAAGCGTGAGCGTGCGGCGAAGCCAAAACGCGATCGCGAACGGGACCGCAAGCGCAAGGATGACGACCCTATCCTCGATCCGGCTCCTGAAAAGGTCAAAGGCTTCGGCAGCGATATTCCAGCATTCCTGAAACGCTAGTTCGAACAGACCGCAAAAGAAAAAGCCCGCCAGCATTGCCGGCGGGCTTTCTTGTTTCCGGAAACAGAGCCTAGCGCTTGATGCGGCCTTTCACCTGACCCCGGAACTTGTCGCCATAAGGCGGGCGCATCATGGCCAGCATCTCACCGCCCGTTTGTATGTACACTGACTTCTTGTGACTGAACTCCATGAAGCCGTCCCGACCGTGATAGCTGCCCATGCCGGATGGACCCACACCGCCAAAGGGCAGGTCTTCCTGCGCGACATGGAAGATGACGTCATTCACGGTCACGCCCCCCGACGTCGTATTGTTCAGCACGTAATCTTTCTCGGTCGAGTCCTCACCGAAATAGTAAAGCCCAAGCGGCCGGTCATGCGCGTTTACATATGCCACCGCATCTTTTGTTTCACCATAAGACTTGATGGGCAGGATCGGACCGAAAATTTCATCCTGCATAACTTTCAAATCATCGCCCGGATTGACGATAATGTGCGGCGGGATCTTGCGGTGCGGCTGCTGGGAGAAGTTCTCTCCCGCCGGATTGAGTTCGTGGACCTCCGCGCCTTTTTCGCGCGCTTCCTCGATATAGCTCATGATCCGGTCATAATGGCGCTGGTTCACGACTGACGTGTAGTCGTCATTGTCTTTCAGGCCCGACGGATACATCGTCTCAATGGCTTTGGTCGCCGCGCCCACAAATTCTGCGGTCTTTTCCTGCGGCACGAAGGCATAGTCTGGAGCCAGGCAGATTTGGCCTGCGTTCAAAGTCTTGCCCGCCATGATACGGCTTGCCGCTTTTTCCATATTGGCCGACCGCCCGAGGATGACCGGGCTTTTCCCGCCAAGCTCCAGCGTCAGCGGCACGAGATTGTCTGCTGCGGCGCGCATGACGTGGTGCGCAATCGACGTCGCGCCCGTGAAGACCATATGATCAAAAGCAAGCTTGGAGAATTCCGCGCCCACTTCCGGACCGCCCGTGATGACCGCCACTTCTTCTTCGTCATAATACTGACCAATCAGCTGTTTCATCAGCTCTGAGGTCGCCTCGGTGAATTCCGATGGCTTGATCATCGCGCGATTGCCAGCAGCGAACACGCCCGCCAGCGGCGCGAAGGTCAAATTGACCGGGAAGTTCCAGGGGCTGATCACACCGATCACGCCCTTTGGCTGGAACTGAAGCTCCGCGCGCGAGCCGAGCAAGCCAAGCGGAAATTCGACCTTGCGTTTCTCAGGCCGCATCCATTTGGCGACATGCTTCTTCGAGAATTTGAGCGCGCCGATAGACCCGGCAATATCGGTCAAATTTGACTGGTCCACAGATCGATGGCCAAAATCTTCCCGCATGGCTTCGGCCAGAGCGTCGCCATGCGTCACCAGGAGGTCGATGGACTTGTCCAGCCATTCGATTCGTTTCGAAACGGAGGGAATGCCGTCGCGAATATGTGCGGCTTTCTGGCGGCTCAGTATCGAGCTCATGCCGGATCCGGTAGCACTATCTAGGGCCATGTATTTCTTCCTTTGGGTCGTTTCCTCACCTGAGTGTAACGCGCATTGACCCCTGAACAAAATAAAAAACATTTCCGTTGGGTCAGGCGTTCACGCGGGCCAGACGACACAATAGGGTGGCAAAAAATGTCCATCGGGAGCGGAACACATGGCCTACACAAAAATTTCCTATGAGCTGAAAGGCGACATCGCCGTCATCAGCTTTGATGATCCAAGCACGCTGAATGCCTGCGGCGTCGATACAGCGCAGGAATTGCTCCACGCATTCGAAGTGGCAGCGGACGAGGCGCGTTGCACTATTCTGACCGGCTCAGGTCGTGGCTTCTGTTCCGGCGCGAATCTCGGCCCCGGCGGTCTCAGCGTACAACTCAGCCATGAAGGCTCCAAGCCAGATGCGGGGCGCGCCCTCACAACGCACTACAATCCGCTGATGCAGGCCATCAAGGAACATCCGCATCCGGTCATTACTGCCGTGAATGGTCCCGCTGCTGGCGTCGGCTGTTCACTCGCACTTGTTGGCGACATCGTGGTTTGCGCCCAGAGCGCCTATTTCCTTCAAGCCTTCCGCCGCATAGGCCTCGTACCAGATGGCGGATCGACCTGGCTTCTGGCCCGCACGATCGGCCGCGTGCGCGCAATGGAAATGGCGCTGTTCGGCGATAAGGTCCCTGCGGAAAAAGCGTTGGAATGGGGCATGGTCAATCGCATCGTTGAGGATGACCAATTGATGCCCACGGCTTTGGAAATGGCCGAGAAGTTGGCAACCGGCCCGACCATCGCCCTGTCTCTGGCACGCGAGCTGATCTGGAAAGCCTGCGAATCCGATTTCGATGAGGCCATCTATGACGAGCGCATCGCTCAACGCACTGCGGGGCGCACGGATGACTTCAAGGAAGGCGTTACCGCATTCCTCAAGAAACGCCCGGCAGAGTTTAAAGGGAAGTAGCCGGAAGGTTTATTTTTTGCCGTCCGTTTTCTCTTAACAATTGCGAAACGGCTTTGTCATATCCCTGTCCAAATTGGACGGGGACATTTCAATGACGACGGAATACCGATTGATTCACTTCAATTGCGCGCGCCCATTAGGCGCGTTCAACATGGAGAATGAATTCGTCCGGGTATTCATGGCAATTTTGCCCCGTATCTTCACTGACGCGGACTCGTTTGACGGCATGCATTGGCATACGCACGGCATCCGGCGCCCAAATGGTGACTGGTATGGCATGCAAGATGCCTTTCCTTATCCCCGCGACATGGCTGCGCCGGATGTGTGCACCATGGCTGGCTGGACATCGATCGAAGCCCTGAAAGAGTTCTCTTATAGTGGACGCACACACCCACCCGGGATGCGCCGTCTGTCCGACAGTCTGGACCGCAGTGACGGGGCCAGCTTCGTACTCTGGTGGGCCCCGCGGGGTGAGCGCTTCTCGATGCAGGATGGCTGGGAGAGGCTGCAATCCCTGAGGCAGAACGGTCCGACAGAATCTGCGTTTTCCCTTGAGCACCCGATCCGCAAACCGGTGGCAGCCTGATGCTGACACGGAGACTTGCACTCGGGCTTTTGGCGTCGATCCCATTGGCGGCGTGCGCCTCGTCGCCTGCGCCAGATGCCCGCCAAATCTATCTGGTCCGCCACGCAGAGAAAGCCGCCGGAGACGATCCGGACCTGACGGTTGTCGGTCGGGCCAGGGCTGATATTCTCGCAAACGAATTGAAGCAGGCCGGCCTTACAGCGATCTACTCAACCGATACCCGGCGCACGCGACAGACAGCTCTTCCAATTGCCAAGGCCACTGGCCTCACCGTGCTGCCCTATGACGCCGGCAATCTGGAGACCTTTGCGAACATGCTCCGCGCGACGCCCGGAAACATCCTCGTCGTGGGCCATTCCAACACCACGCCCGAACTCGTCAAAGCACTCGGCGGCAAACCCGGCGCGCCGATTGTCGAGGCCACTGAGTATGACCGCCTTTATGTACTGACTTCCAAGGGCCGCGGATTCCGGACAGAAATCCGCCGCTATGGAAACTAGCTCCGTCAGGCTGGAAGGCCCAGCCGATAGACGCCCTTGAACACATCCGGATCCTCGACAGGTTTGCCTTTCCGATAGATCAAGACTGTGCCCGCCTTGTGCAGGCGCACGGCTTCTGCCCGCACATCCTTCAGCACACGTTGAAAATTCGCATCACTCACGGCGCGCGCTGCCTGTTCAGCACTGATCGTCTTGCCTGCACCAGCTTCTGTGGTCAGATCTAGAATCGCCTGCCTGACCGGGTTCGCTTTCTCCTCGTTCACCAGTCCACCGCCGCATAAACGAGTTGCTGCAATTGTGGCCTGATCGGATAGGTGCCTGAAGGGATCATCTGTGTCGCCTGGATGACGACCATTTCTTCTTCGGGATCAATCCAGAAGAAGGTGGACGCAAGGCCACCCCAGCTGAAATTGCCCAGACTGGAAGGCTGCATCGAGGCAACCGGATCAGTCAGCACAGAGCCCCCGAGCCCGAAACCATTGCCTTCCATCCGCGCTTCGGAGAACGTCTTGTCTCCCATCTCCTTGATCGTCTTGCCATCCGGAAGATGATTTTGGCGCATGAACTCCCACGTCTTCGGGCTGATGATGCGTGCGCCGTCCAGCGTACCGCCACGCATCAGCATCAGGCAGAAACGGTGATAATCCCGCACGGTAGAGGCCAGACCGCCGCCAGCATTCAGCAGTTTCGGACGCTTGCTATAGAGCTTCGACTCCTTGCCAGCGGCATCGGACATCGATATCTCGCCAGTCAACGGATGCTTGTTGTAGCATGCCATCAACCGGTCAATCTTGTTCTCCGGCACCCAGAAGTCGGTATCATCCATGCCAAGTGGACCAAAGATACGTTCCCGGAAGAACTCATCGAGAGGTTGCCCCGCAACGATTTCGACGATCGCGCCGAGCACGTCAATGGAATGCCCATATCCCCATTGTGTGCCAGGCGAGAATGAGAGCGGCAGTTTCGCGATCCGCTGGCTCATTTCCAGCAAGGTTTCGGTCGGCGCACCGATCTTGTGCTTGCGATAGATCGCGTCAGGTTCGTCCTGCATCAGGAAGCCGTACGTGATTCCCGATGTATGCGTGAACAAGTCCAGGATTGTCATCGGGCGGTCAGGTGCGCGGGTCGTATAATCCTCGCGACTGCCTCCGTCGAAAACCTGGACGTCCGCGAACTCGGGAATGAAGCGCGACACTTCATGGTCCAGGCGCAACTTGCCCTCCTCGAACAGCATCATCGCCGCCAGAGACGTGACTGGCTTGGTCATGGAATAGATTCGGAAGATCGTATGCGGACCGATCGGTTCGCCTTCGCCAATATGCGTGGTGCCGGAATAATCCTCCAGCGCCACCTCGCCCCCGCGTGACACCAATGTCGCCACGCATGGTAATTTGCCTCGGTCGATATAGTTCTGCTGGAAATATTGCGGAATGGCTGCAAGCCGTTCGGCATTCAGGCCCACATCATGCGGGTCGGTCAAATCGTGTTCGAACATGGCTTAAAGTCTCCCGGATTTGGCCGCCTTGGCCAATTCGCGTGCGATGATGATCTGCTGGATCTGGCTGGTGCCTTCATACAGGCGGAAGATGCGCACGTCGCGGTAGAATCGCTCGATGCCATAGTCGGAGACATAGCCTGCACCGCCAAACACCTGCACCGCACGATCAGCCACCCGGCCGCACGCCTCGGTGGCAAACAATTTCGTGGAAGAGGCGAGTAGGGTGACATCCTCGCCCGCATCGCGCCGACGCGCGGCATCCATGATCATGCATTCCGCCGCATAAGTCTCAGCCTGGCTGTCAGCGATCATCGCCTGGATCATCTGGTGGTTCATGATGGCCGTGCCGAATTGCTTCCGCTCGAGGGCATAATTCACCATCTCGCGGATCAGGCGTTTCGACACGCCCGTTGCTACGGCTGAGATGTGCAGGCGTCCCTTGTCGAGCACGCTCATCGCAACCTTGAAGCCTTCGCCTTCCTTGCCGATGATGTTCTCGGCTGGCACGCGGGCATCTTCGAAGATCACGTCACAAATGTGCGCGCCCTGCTGGCCCATCTTCTTTTCCGGCACACCAACCGACACGCCCGGTGTGTCGCGTTCCACGACAAAGGCTGACACGCCCTTTGGGCCCGGCGTATCCACATCGGTCCGCGCCATGACTGTGAACAGGTCCGCCTTGTTGGCATTGGTGATGTAGCGCTTGGTGCCGTTCAGCACATAATGATCGCCGTCACGGATTGCCTTTGTGGTCAGGCTGCCCGCATCAGAGCCCGCTTCCGGCTCGGTCAGCGCAAAGCTCGCGATCAGATCGCCTGACGCGATGCCCGGCAGCCATTTTTCCTTCTGCGCGTCGGTCCCGAACAGGACGAGCGCCTGGCTCCCAATACCGATATTCGTGCCGGCCACACTGCGGAAGGCTGGAGAGGTCTGGCCGAGCTCAAACGCCACCAGCGCCTCGGTCTCCATGTCCAGCGCGAGGCCGCCATACTCTTCCGGCACCGCAATGCCGAACAGGCCGAGATTCTTCATCTCATCGACCACAGCCTGCGGAACTTCGTCCTCGTCGCCGACTTGCGCTTCGATCGGCACGCATTTCTCGGTCACGAAGCGGCGCACCTGCTCGATCAGCGCCGCGCGGATTTCGGCATCGAATGCCATACGATTTCCTCCGATTATATACCTTCCCACGTAATCTATGCCCCAACGGCACGCTTGTCGAAGGGTGACTGTGCGGTATCGTGCCGGAAAAACAGCAGGGAGGCGGAATGACCGCAGAAACAGTCCAAACCGGGGAGTTTGCCGGCTGGCAGACATGGCCCGACGAGCCGTTTGAACACGATGCCGCCGGTCCGTTCTATTTCAAGATTGACGATGATGGCCCGGTCGCGGCCTTTCGGGCACAACGCAAGCATATGAATGCGGGCGGCGTGATGCATGGCGGCTGCCTGATGGCGTTCGGTGACTTCTCCCTGTTCGCGATCGCGCATGACGGCATGGAGGGCGAATACGGAGTCACGGTCGCCTTCACGTCTGAATTTCTGGATGGCGCGTTGGAAGGCGAATACATCGAAGCGCGCGGCGAAGTGCTCCGCAAGGGGGGCTCCATCACCTTCGTGCGCGGCCTTGTCACCGCGAATGGCCGACCCGTCCTCAACTTCTCCGGCACAATCAAGAAACGAAAGAAACGCACATGAGCCACCCGCCATATCAGGATCTCTCGCGCTCCATTGAAGGCAAGACCGCACTCATTACCGGCGCCGCCAGCGGCATGGGCCGCGCCACCGCCCACCTGTTCGCCCGCCAAGGCGCCAACGTCGCCGTGACAGACCTCAAGCAGGAAAATGTCGATGTCGTTGTTCAGGAAATCCGTGATGCTGGCTTCGCCAATGTGCAGGGCTGGGCGCTGGACGTCAGCGACAAGGACGCGATCAAGCGCGTCGTGGACGAGACGGCCGCGCATTTCGGCGGGCTGGAAATTCTCGTGAACAATGCCGGCTTCGCCAGGATGGCTGACGTTGCCGAGGAAAGCTATGAAGACGCATGGGCCGACAGCATCAATGTCATGCTGACCTCCCACCAGCGCGCCATCCGCGCAGCGCTCCCTTACATGCGCAAGGCAGGCTTTGGTCGCATCGTGAACATTGCGTCCACGGAAGGCCTTGGCGCCACGCCGGGCAATTCGCCCTATGTCGCAGCCAAACATGGCGTCATCGGCCTGACCCGCGGGCTCGCCGTCGACCTTGGTCGTGAAGGCATCACCGTCAATGCGATCTGCCCCGGCCCGATCCATACGGGCATCACCGCTGGCATCCAGGACGAGCACAAGGAAATCTACGCCAAGCGCCGCGTGCCTTTGCGCCGTTACGGCATCCCGGAAGAGGTGGCCAATATGACGCTATCTCTCGTCCTGCCAGCGGCCAGCTTCCTGACCGGCGTGCATATCCCGGTCGATGGCGGGATGAACATCAAGAACGCCTAGCCCGCAAAACCGCGTGCCTTCATGGCGTCGTACCAGCGACCGAGATTCTCGTGCTCCTTGTGCGGCGCCCATTTCATGACGCGGCAGAAGCCACAGGTGATGAACAGCGTAATGTCCGCAATCGAGAACCGGTCAGCCGCGAGGAATTCGTGGTCGGCAAGGTGGGCATCAAACCGCTCAGCCATGCGCTTGGCGTTCTTCTCACCCTTGGCAGCGGCCTCGGCGCTCTGCGGGACTTCCAGCGGCGCCATCATCTCATGCGCATTGCGGAACCAGGTCGCGAACTGCACCATGAACATCAGCTCGACCCGGCGATCCCACATCTCGATCAGGGCCTTTTCCTTCGCGTCCGTTCCCATCAGGTTCGGCTCCGGGAAGACATTCTCGAAATAGGTACAAATCGCCCGGCTTTCGGTGACCTTGGTCCCATCATCCAGCACCAGCGCCGGCACCTGCGCAAACGGAGAGACCTCGCGATATTCCTTCGTCCGGTGCTCCTGTTTCATGATGGAGACTTCTTCCAGATCCACCGCGTCCAATTTGCCTTTCGCGCGCAGGAAAAAGACAACCCGGTCCGGATTGGGGGCCATGGGGCTATGATAGAGTTTCATCGGTTTCCTCCTAGAATGTTTTTCTCATGCCCAGCGTCGCATTCAGAGGTTCGCCAGGGAAGTAGCGTTCATTGCCAAAGGCGAGATCTGCCCGGTCGGCATAATTTTCGTCTGTCAGATTCCGCACGATCGAGAACAGCTCGGCCGTCTCGCTGAGGGCCCACGCGCCCCGCGCGCCCAGCACGGTGTGGCCGGGGTAAGTGGTCGTGTTCGCGGGATCCACGAAATACTCGCCGACATGATCAACATTCAGTGACAGTTTGATCGCGTCCGTCGCCTGCCAGTCGAGCGACACATTGGCCAGCCATTCCGGCGCCGTGTCGATTTCATTGCCGTCGCGGATGGTCTCGGTGCCAGAGCCGGTGATCCGGTCGAATGTATAGGTCTGGTCAGACCAGCTGGCCGAGCCGGACACGCTCAGGACAGGCGTCAGCTCAAATGCCGCGGAGGCTTCCACGCCCTTGTGCTCGGTCGCCCCATCCGGAACGTTCAGCCCGTCACTGTCACGAAAGAAGAAATTGTCCTTCTCCATCCAGTAGGCCGCAACATCATATACCAGCCGACCGTTCAGCGCATTGCCCCGCGCGCCAATCTCGACGCTGTCGAGCGTCTCTTCCTCCACCTGTCCGGACACTTGCAGGCTTTGCAGGCGGTAGAGATCAGAGGCCTGTGGCGCGCGCTCGCCGCGGGCATAGTTCGCATAAAGATCGGTCACCTCCGTTACCGACCAGATCAGGCCCAGCTTCGGCGTCAGGAGGTCAAAATTATCGGTCCGGTCATCCGGCACATTGAACCGGCCATTGATGCCGGGCGCCACATCGGTCGAATAGTCATACTCATGCGCTTCCGCGCGCAGCCCAGCCAGCACGTGCACATCCTCACTCAGCGCAAAATCCAGCTCGCCCCAGACCGCCCCCATCAACGTGTTGACGGTGTAGTCATAGTGTTTACCTTGCGGGAAACGCGAGTCGCCCGGAAAGAAGCCGAACGGTTCGGGCTGGATTTCAGTCAGCCAGCCGCTTGCAACATCAACATCCGCGCCCACGCGCCAGGTCAGGCTGTCGGAAGCCTCCCGTTCAAAGCGCGCCATCACACCCCCACCGGTCGAGCCATTCTTCTCCACGCCACCATTCGGCAGGAAGTGCTGTGCAAAGATCATCGACTGGGTGTGCGCATACGGCGTCAGGGTCAGCGTGCCGCCGCTGAGGTTTTGAGACAGCCGCGCGCCTGCCCGCGCCGACCACGCATCGCGGTAGGCTTCCGGGTTCGGATTGGATTTGGCAATGTCCTCATCCTTGTAGGCATCCGGCCCCTGAGCAAAGCCGGCCGTTTCCTGGTTGAGGTTTGACGCGGTGAGCCATGTCGTCGTGTCCCAGTCGCCCAGCATCCAGTCGCCGACCAGTGTCAGTTTCTGCTGGTCCACGCCCGTATTGTCGCGCCAGCCCGTATCCTTCTGCAAGGATACCGCCGCCAGCCAGTGCGCCCCCTCGTCCAGCGTGACATCCGTGCGCCAGCGACCAAGAGTGCCATAGCTCGCGACCACCTGGCCGCCGCTGCCGACTTCCGGCAAGATGACATTGACCAGTCCGTGCACGGCATTGGAACCGTATTTCGCACTGCCCGGCCCGCGCACGACTTCAATCGCGCTCGCCACTTCATGATGTGGCTCGAACAGACTGTTGACGTTGCCAAAAGCGGGCGAGCGCACCGGCACGCCATTCTCCATGACCAGGAAACTTCCCTGCCCGGCCCCGCCGGTCAGCACGGGTGAGCGGATTGCAACCAGATGCTCCTGCCCGGAATTCATCTGAATGTTCACGCCGGGCAATTTGTTCAGGATCTCAGCAGGATGATCGGCGAGCGTCTCGTCGATCTCAGCAGCGTCCAGACCCGCAAGGCTCCCGGGATCGGTCTCTGTCCGATCACCCCAGACGCTCACCGGCGCCAAGCGTTCCTGTGCCAAAGAAGGCATAGCCGTTGCCATACCGCAGGCGGCCAGCAACCCAATTCGAAATCGTGTCATCTTCATATCCCGCACTCGTGCCAATCCCAGCCCTGAAGTCTAGGCCTGACCGTGCGGGAGGCGAGCGGAAAGATCAGCCACCCACACCTGCAAATAGCTGATATGGCAGCGCCCCGACCACCGCGCCAGAAAGACACGTCGCCAGCGTCCCCGCCAACAGCGTCCGCCAAGCCAGCGCCAGGAAATCATCCCGCCGCGCCGGTTCCACAATGCTCAGGCCGCCAATCAGGATGCCCATGGAGCCGAAATTCGCAAAACCGCAAATGGCGTGCGCCGTGATGATGCGCGTGCGCGGGTCCATTGCGTCCTGAGGCACTTCAGCGAGTTGCAGGAAGGCCACGAATTCGGTCAGCACCGTCTTCACGCCCATCAGCGAGCCCGATTGCGCCGCCTCGCCCATCGGCACGCCGATCATGTACATCAGCGGCGCGAAGATCCAGCCAAGGATACGCTCAATGGAGAGCGGTGCACCCGCCACATCCGGGAATGCGCCCAGCCCTGCATTGACCAGCCAGAGCAGCGCCAGCGCCGCGATCAGCATGGTCGCAATGTTCAGCACGATCTTCAGGCCGTCAGAGGCGCCCGTCGAAAAAGCATCCATCGTGGAAGAATAGCTGAAATCAGGTTCCTTCATCCGCTCGGTCGCGGGCGTCGTCTCCGGAATCAGGCAGAGCGCCACGGCCACCGCTGCCGGGGCCGCCATGATGGAGGCGGTCAGCAGTTGTGCCAGCGGATTGTCCATCTTGCCTTCAAGGAACGCCCCATACACCACAAGCACACTGCCTGCGATGGTCGCAAAGCCCGCCGTCATCATGATCAGCAGCTCAGACCGGGTCATACCCTTGATGTAGGGCCGGATCAGAACCGGCGCCTCGGTCATACCCATGAACACATTGGCCGACACGGCGAGAGACGTTGCCCCGCCAAGCCCCATCGCGCGCTGAAAGATATAGGCGAACCCGTTTGTGACCCATTGAAGGATGCGCCAGTGCCAGAGAATGGCGGACAGCGCGGCAACGACGATCACGATTGGCAGAATTTGGAAAAAGAACAGCGGCGGCGGCGACCCATCCATCAATTGCTGCGCGGCCACATTGTCACCGACATACCCGAACACAAAGCTGGTGCCGGCCCGCGTCGCATTTTGCAGGCCATCGACCACGTCATTGGCCTTGAACAGGATCGCCCGCACAAAGGGGATGCCAAACAGGATCAGCGCAAACACGAACTGCATGATCGTCGCGCCGATGATCAGCCGGAACGGAAACAGTTTCCGCTTCTCTGACAACACCCAGCACACACCATAGATCAGCAAGATGCCGAGCAGCGCCCGCGCATTGTCCCAGCCCCATTCATACCCTGCGATGGAAAGCATTCGCCGCTCCCTTTCCCCAAAACTGTCACATTCAGGCTTAGCGGCGCCTTGGCCGGAGGGGAAGTATTCATGTGCGCAACTGCGTGCAACTCCCCCAGCCTGCCCATCCTTCGACTTCGCTCAGGTTGAGCGCTGCAACCTGGCAGCAGAGTGCGGACTCATCCTGAGCGAAGTCGAAGGATGGGCGAAGTCGAAGCACCGGCGCGGGAGACTAGGGCCCGGCCCTCTCCCGACGTCCGGCTTGCGCGGCGCCCACCCGGCTGCTCAAGTGACGCGCATGGAAACACTCATCCCCATCGCGCAACAGATCGCAAACACGCTCAAGGCCCGCAGCGAGACCGTGGCCATCTCGGAATCCTCAGCTGGCGGCCTCATCTCGGCGGCGCTGCTCGCCGTGCCCGGCGCCTCGGCCTATTATCGTGGGGGCGGCGTTATCTACACGCCCAAGGCATTCAAGCATCTGCTCGGCCTGACACGAGAAGATATTGGCGACATGCGCTCTTCGACTGAGCCCTATGCCCGTCTGCTGGCCAACACCATTCGCGGCAAGCTCGCCGCCGATTGGGGCCTCTGCGAGACCGGCGCCTCAGGCCCAACCGGCAATGGCTATGGCGACGCCGCAGGCCACACCTGCATCGCCGTAGTCGGCCCGAACCGGTTCGAGATCTCCACCACTTTGGAGACCGGCCTCAGCGACCGCCCGGAAAACATGCGCCTCTTTGCAAAAGAGACGCTCGAAGTCTTCCTGGCGGCGCTGGGCTGATACCTAGCCCAGCTTGCAGACGCAGAGCTTGTTGCCGTCGGGGTCCCGGAAATAGGCACCGTAGAAGTTTGGCAGGCGTTGGCCCGGCTCGCCTTCACAGGTGCCGCCCATTTCTAGCGCTTTCTTGTAGGCGCGGTCGACGGTCTCATTATCCTTGCAGCCAAGCGCCGGCATGACGCCATTGCCGGCAGAGGCGGCTTCGCCATCATAAGGACCGCCAATCGCGATCATCGGCTGGCCGGGGCCGGTGCCATAGAATTGCAGCCGGTCATTGGCGAAGACGCGTTGCCCGCCCAGCTCCCCCATGACCGCGTCATAGAAATCGACGGCCTTGTCCTTGTCGTTTGATCCCAGTGTTACATAAGCCAGCATGACGATCCTCCCTGGATACTTTTCTTCGGCTGGCCAAAACGCAATCACGGCGCGGCAATCCGCGCAAGAGGTGACGCTACGGGTATGCTTGACGTTTACGTCAGCGTTTGGTCTGACACGAGGCAGAACAGTCAAGGAATGAGGAATAGTCCCATGTCAGATATCCGTTTCGACGATCGCGTCGCCATTGTCACCGGAGCCGGCGGCGGTCTCGGCCGTTGCCACGCGCTGGAACTCGCCCGCCGCGGCGCGAAAGTTGTCATCAACGACCTCGGCGGCACGCTGGACGGCACCGGCGGAAATTCCGAAGCGGCCGAAGCCGTTGTGAAGGAAATCGAGGCCATGGGGGGCGAAGCCATCGCGAACGGATCGTCGGTTTCCGACGAGGCTGGCGTCAAGAAGATGATCGATGACACGATGGCCAAGTGGGGCCGCATCGACATCATCATCGCGAATGCCGGAATCCTGCGCGACAAATCTTTCTCCAAGATGACCCAGGCCGACATCGATCTCGTAATTGACGTCCATCTGCGCGGCAGCTTCATGCCGGTCCACGCTGCATGGAACATCATGAAAGAGCAGAACTTCGGCCGCATCGTCGTGACCACATCTTCCACCGGCCTCTACGGCAATTTCGGCCAGGCCAACTATGGCGCTGCCAAGCTCGGCGTGGTGGGCATGATGAACACGCTGAAAATTGAAGGTGCAAAAAACAACATTAAAATCAACGCCGTCTGCCCGATTGCTGCAACTCGCATGACGGAAGGCCTGATGCCCGACGAAGTGCTCGCCCAGCTCAAGCCGGAATATGTCACGCCCGGCGTGATGAACCTCGTCAAGGATGAAGCCCCGACCGGCATGATCCTGTCAGCCGGTGCTGGTGCCTTCTCGATGGCGCGCATCGTCGAGACCGAAGGCGTCTTCGTGGGCCAGGGTGAAGGTCTGTCGGCTGAAGCCGTTGCGGCGAAATGGGACCAGATCACCGATGTCTCGACCACGAAGCCTGCCTTCCAGTCTGGCGGCGAGCACGGCCAGAACATCTTTGCGGCTGTCGCAGCCGGCATGAAAGGCTAAGCTCCGGCTTGCCAAATACGCGATTGGGGCGCAGGTACTTCCTGTAAACAGGGAGATTATCATGCGCCTCATCGCTCTTGTTTTGTCTATCACGCTTCTCACCGGCTGTGCCTGGTTCGAGAAGCCCCCGGAAGACACTATACTTGTTGAGGTTGAGCCAATTCCCTCGCCTCCCCCAACGCAACTGCCGCCTGGCCCACCAATCGCAGGTGTTGGTGAAACCTGCGGAGGCATTGCCGCCATCCAGTGTAGAGATGGCTTGTTCTGCAAAATGGATGACGGGGCCTGCCGCAACATCGCAGATGCGGCCGGCGTCTGCACCGAAGTCCGCCCGATGTGCACGCGCGAATATCGCCCGGTCTGCGGCTGTGACGGGAAGACCTATGGCAACAAGTGCGAAGCCCACGCCGCGATGACAAGCATCGCCAGCGAAGGCCCCTGCATGCTGGAAACGTCTGAGGAGTAATACCTCAGACTATTCCTGCATCGCCTTGAGATACATGGAATTTACCGGCTTCGAGAAGACGCGCTCGACCATCGGGATGAAGAATTCCAGCGGCTCGCTCTCATAGTCCGGATCGAACGCGGCTTGGTCGTAGAGATGGCAGAACTGCGCGCAATATTCGTAATGCGGGCTGTCCTTGAAATGCTCTCGCAGATTCCGGTCCAGCCCGATATGGTGGAAGAAGTAATAGCCCTGGAACGCGCCATGATTGGCTACCATCCAGAGATTGGCCTCTGACACGAACGGCTTCAGGATCGCGGCGGCCACATCCGGATGATTGTAGCTGCCCAGCGTGTCGCCAATATCGTGAAGCAGCGCGCAGACCACATATTCCTCGTCGCGGCCGTCGCGATGCGCGCGGGTCGCGGTCTGGATGGAATGTTCCAACCGGTCGATCGGGAAGCCACCATAATCGCCATCGAGCAGGCGCAGATGGTCGATTACGCGCTTGGCGAGCCCCTTGTTGAAGCTCTTGGAATGCTCAACGATGATATCCCAATCATCCTTGGTGCCTTCCAGCATTTCGCGAAACTTCGCGCGTTCGCCCATGTCGTGTCCGTCGGCCATGTCTTCCTCCTGATATTTTCAGGCAGAATACACTGATGACGCCCGCGTCACAAATGGAAACGCCCCCGAGGCCATAAGCTTCGAGGACGCCTCTATGCGATGCTGGCCTGCACTCAGTCCCAGAGAGAGCCAAGTGCCAAACGCTGGCGCCAGGTAGTGCGCGGTGGCACATGCGCAGGCCCGCAATCCGGACAGACATGATCGTGCAACCGCTGGGACAAGGCCCAGGCGGATTCCCCGGTCCTGACACCAACCGCGGTGAGCACATCGATCAGCTGACGCAAATGCGCATCACTCAGATCGTCATTGCCCTTCAGCAACGCCTCGGCCAGTCTCCAGCCGGCCACATCCTGGCGCAGGGCCAGAGCCACCGGCGGGCTGGACGATTTGCGAACCGCATAAACCGCCATCCGGCCCATGGCGAGGTCGGCGGCAAAGTCTCGCAAGCAATTTCGGAATTCCAACGCCATCTCGTTCAGCGCCTTTCGGGTCCGGACCGGTTCGAACCAGTCCGGCAGGGCGGGTGGAGCCAGCACTCGTCCAAACTCGACCGGCTGCAGGGCTTCGGCCGCCATGTCGAACAGGGCCAACGCGCTGTTCGCGCGCTCCCAACGCTGAACCAGACGAGACGCTCCGCTCGCCCCGTGGATTTGCCGTGCGAGCTGGTAGGCTGCGGCCAGGTCTTCCACAGCTTGGGGCGTTTCGGGCAAGTTCGCCACGATACCCGGAACCCGCAAGGCTTCCGGCACCGCCACGATCACGCCCAGACGATCGGCTCGAATCTGCGGCATGTGCCGCAAGACTTTCACCGCTTCAGGATCTGCAAACAAGCTGAGGAAGTTGGCATAGTCACCCACCTCCCACAATTGTTCACCCATCCGGCCGAGTGCCTTCATCAGGCCGCCCGGCGCATCGCCGCGCATCAGGATACGCGCAAGCTCGGCGTCGCGGGCGCGTTCCACCACTCGCACGATATCCATGCCATCATCGCTGGTGCTGCTCCAACGCCGCTCCAGCAGAATTGCCGCCGCATGGCGCCGTGCCGACGGCAGGGTCAGGAACCCGGCATGCGGCACAGGCCAGAAACGAGCAATCCGCTCTGCGTGGGGGCCGGCAATATAGCCCAACAATGGCGTCGCTGCCGACGGCTTGCCAAACAGCAAGACACCAGCACGGGTCATGGGCGCGCCCATGATCCACCTCCTTTCACATCTTCCGACAACTGAACTCTTCAGAAACGGACTATCGAAATTCAATCTGTGATTATATCAGGAGGCGACCGGCCAATGCGCGGGAGCCGCTGATAGCGCTCCCCGCATCTGCAAGGAGCTGTTTGTCGTGTTACAACTCAGCTTCATCTTGTTTCTTTCGGTTGGTCTGCCAGGCCTTCCGTAAACGCACGAACGGCCTGACAGGAATTGGGCGTATAATCCAAAGTGCGACAATGTGTCAACCTTTGACGCAAACGATTTGTTTCAACGTGTGAACCACCTCCACCAGATCAGTCTGCGCCGCCATGACTGCGTCGATGTCCTTGTAGGCCATTGGCGTTTCGTCAATCACGCTGGAATCTTTCCGGCATTCGACGCCATCCGTTGCCGCCCGGTGGTCCTCGACCGAGAACCGCCGCTTGGCTTCAGTCCGGCTCATGGCACGGCCTGCCCCGTGCGAGCACGAGCAGAAGGAGTCGGCATTGCCCTTTCCGCGAACAATGAAGGATTTCGCCCCCATTGAACCGGGAATGATCCCCAGTTCGTCCTTCCCGGCACGGACGGCCCCCTTGCGGGTCACCCAGATGTCCGCCCCGAAATGGTGTTCCCGCTCCACATAATTGTGGTGGCAGTTCACCGCCTCCTTCTCCAGCGAGAAGGCCGGAAAATGCTCACGCAAGGCAAACAGGACACGGTCCATCATCACCTCGCGGTTCAGGCGAGCATAGTCCTGCGCCCAGCTGACCGCATAGGTATAGTCGTCGAACAGGTCTTCTCCTTCAACAAAGAAGGCGAGATCCTTGTCCGGGACATGATAGCCCAGCACGCGCCGCTCCAGTGCCTCACGCGCCTCCCGGATAAAGTGGGTGCCAAGAATGTTCCCGGTCCCGCGCGATCCGGAGTGCAGCATGACCCAAACACGGTCCACTTCATCGAGACACAGTTCGATGAAATGGTTCCCGCCGCCAAGCGTCCCCAGCTGTTTCGCAAAGGCCGTCCGCTGGATGCGCTTGTGCTTCTTCAGGATCACGTCGAGCCGCTCCGCCATGCCGGAGGCCCGAAGCGCCGTGGCTGCACGCGCGGGTGTTTCCTTGTGGCTGCCACCGCGCCCATTTCCCACAGGCACCTTGCGTTCGATCTCGCTACGGATGGCCGACAAGCTATCAGGCAAGTCATTTGCCGTCAGGCTCGTCCGGATGGCCATCATCCCACAGCCAAGATCGACTCCGACCGCCGCCGGGATGATCGCCCCCTTGGTGGGAATGACCGAGCCGACCGTTGCGCCGCGCCCGAAGTGGACATCGGGCATCACGGCAAGGTGGCTGTGAATGAACGGCAAGCCTGCAACACTCTCAAGCTGTGTACGGGCTTGTGGTTCTACAGGCACACCCTTTACCCAGGCCTTGATACGTCCGCCGGCGCGGGTTTCGATCACTTCAAATTCACTCATTGGTCTCAGCTTCGTGTCACGAAGCTCCTCCTGACAAGCCCTCCACGCGTCTCCATCGGGTTCGAAAGACAAAAAAACCCTCCGGGCGAAAACGCGCGGAGGGCGGCATAAGACCGAAAAACGGTCCCCGGGCTGACGTTCAGCCCTATCCAGCAACCTCCATGCGGCAGCATTCGCAACCCAGTTGTAGGGTGCGTTCATATGCCTGGAAATTTGAGTTTGGCCGTTTCATGGGTCCGTCCTCGGGCTGGAATGAGCGCGCCTTATGATCGTGAGAATACGAGGCGTCAACCAAAAAAAGGAAAAAGCCCCGAACGAAGATCATCCGAAGCCTGTCTAGTTTTTCCGAATCCGCCTTGTGCGACAAGGCTCTATACACTTTGGCGGACAACCGGAAAAAATCTCGCCGCGTGGTCTATTCCGTTGCCGATGATGCCGATACCGCCAATGATCATACCTTGTTGCAACAGGTATGTCATGAAGTCCGGCGATCGTGAAAACCTGATCCGGCGCAATCTGCGCCTGAATATCCGAGGTCATCAATTCGCCTCTCAGGGGTGTCTGGAACTCCCCGCTCGATTAACAGGCCTTGATGACGCTTTCTTTGGCCCCGCCAGTGCATTCCAACAAATCATGAAACATGCGCTTTTTCGCGACTATTGCAGCTGATCCTGACGGGGTTTTACGTATTTCGTGCTAGTCTTAGAGGTTCAAGTAATGAATTGGAAAAGCAGAAGCGCTATCCTTGCAATCAAATTACTTTTTCTTGGCGGTCTTTTCGCCAGCGTAGCGTGAACACCAGAACGGGACCCTGTTGGAATGCAATCGACCTCGGTAGTCATTCCGACCTGCAACAGAGCGTCTCTTCTTGCGGATTCCCTGAAGTCCGTTTTTGCCCAGACCGTACAGCCGGATGAAGTCATCCTGATAGATGATGGATCGACCGACAACACGCCGGACGTCGCAGCGCGCTACCCGCAGGTGCGCTATGTGCGCACTGAAAACCAGGGCAAGTCCGCGGCCATCAATCTGGCCATGACGCTGATGACCGGCACCCGGCTCTGGGTTGTTGACGATGACGACATCGCCTGCCCTGACGCCCTCCAAAAACTGGGAGCTGCGCTCGACGCCAACCCGTCCGCTGGCTTCAGCTATGGACGCCATGACCGGTTCACCGACCCCGCAAATGGCGGCGAGCGAGTCTGGCAGGACACCGGCTACTGGCGGGAGTGTCACCCGCGTGACTTCCTGATCGCCACGATGGAAGACATGTTCACACACCAGTCTGGCATGCTGTTCCAAAAGACACTGCTGGATGCGACTGGCCCATTCGATACCGGGCTCAAGCGCTCGGTCGATTATGACTATATTCTCCGCGCAGCGCGGATCAGCACCAGCGTCGCCTGCCCCGCCATCGTCTTCCACCAGCGCCAGCATGATGGGGATCGCGGCTCAGGCGCGAACAGATTTCCAGCCTCGGAACTGGTGCGTCGCTGGATCCAGCATGACCAGATCATCTTCAAGCGCATCTACGAGACCTGGGCGCTCGACGAATTCCTGCCGCGGGGCGAGAGTGTTGTCGGCACCCCCAGTAAGCGTCAGGCGCTGATTCAACGAGGCGCCATCATGGCACGCAAGAAATTGTGGGATCATGCCATGCGGGACTTCGCGAATGCGGCGCTCCTGATGGATCTCGATCTGACTCAGGCAGAACGTGCAATCGCCCGGCGAGGGAGCCAGTCGAAATATGGTATCCAGGAATTGCTGGACGATCATGTGATTGGTCAGGGCTTGCGGGATGTCGCTGGCCTGTCCCGTAACGGCGCTGAACTCATTGGCGAACTCGCGACCGGTTTTCGGTGGCGTATCCGGGACGAGTTGACAAGCGGCCACCCCCGCAAGGCCTCGCGACTGCTCCAGCTCTATATCACGCTGACCTCGTCAGCCTTTCATAATTCCCGGCCAACTGATTCCCCCTGGTATCCGGACGACCTTCTGACAGAGCCACATAAATCGCCCGGCAAGTAGGCGTGGAACCGGGTCAGTGATCCCACGAATCCATCTCAGAGCACTTCTTCATAGAGCGCCAGCGCATCGTCATACGTGACAAGACGGGGGTTGTTCTTCATCAGGCGCTCATTCTTGACCGCATCCTCAGCCATTTTTGGCAAGTCATTGTGATTGACGCCAACCTCGGTCAGCTTCAGGGGCGTGCCGCTTTTCGCGCACAGCTCCACCATATGGTCGATAAAGGCACTCGCGTCCTGGGCCACGCCAACGACGGGACCGAGATCCGCATAGTCCTTGGCGGCGACGACCGCATTGAACCGCAAGACCGGCGACAGCATCAGCGCATTCGACACACCATGCGGCACATGGAACAGCGCGCCCAGCGGATAGGCCATCGCATGCACGGCCGCGACCGGCGCATTGCTGAAGGCCTGCCCGGCGAGCGTTGCTCCGATGCACATGGCCTCGCGCGCCTCGATATCATCCGGGTGCTCACATGCGCGCAACAGATTCCCGGCCAGCAGGCGCAGGCCTTCCTTGGCCAGTGCACCCGAGACCGGATTGCGCAACAGCTTTGACGTATAGGATTCGATGGCATGAACCATCGCATCGATCCCGGTTGCCGCCGTCACACCGCGCGGCGCGGTCAGCGTCAGCATCGGATCGACAATGGCGAGATCGGCAAACAACTGGTCTGAAACGACTCCGATTTTCTTCATGTCATCTGACGTGACGATGGAGATCGCCGTGACCTCTGATCCGGTCCCTGCTGTCGTTGGCAATAGCACCAGCGGTGGGCGCGAGCCTTTCACATTGCCGACGCCGTAGACGTCTTCCAGCGATTGCCCGGAATCCATCAGCACGGCAATCAGCTTTGCGGTATCCAGTGACGAGCCTCCGCCCAGCCCGATCACGCCATCGGCGCCATGTTCGCGAGCCGCAGCGACCGCATCGCGGATCGTGGCCGCAGGCGGGTCAGCAACGACCTTGTCATAGACAAACACTTCAAGACCCGCATCGCGCAGGCTTTCCAGCGCGCCCTCCACCAGGCCGGCCGCAATGACGCCCTGGTCCGTCACGAAGACCGGGCGTTTCATGCGATCGCTGACCAGCTTGCCGAGTTGGGCAGCACTGCCCCGTTCGAACAGGATGTGCGGCGGCGTCTTGAAGCTGAATCCCATCGGTCTTTCTCCCAATTTCACTACAGGCTTACGCCTATCGGGCCTGAACAGTAAATGTTGCAGATTGCCCGAAAATCGCACGGTCTGTCATGTCGTACACACGGAAAACCTTTGCCCAAATGCAAGAAACCCCGGACCAGCGGGTCCGGGGCTCCTGAAACAATTCGAATACAGCGAGGAAAGACTAGCCTTCCATCGACTCCATTTCGGCTTCGTGACGTGCACGATCCGCAGCACCCTTGGCGCTCTCGTCACGGTCGACCAGTTCCAGAACGGCAACCGGTGCGTTGTCGCCATGGCGGAAGCCAGCTTTCAGAACGCGGGTATAGCCGCCATTACGGTCCTTGTAGCGCTCGCCCATCACGTCGAACAGCTTGCGGACAGCCGCTTCGTCACGGACCTTCGAAAGGGCCTGACGGCGTGCGTTCAGGTCGCCCTTCTTGGCGAGGGTCACCAGCTTGTCCATGAGCGGAGCCATTTCCTTCGCCTTCGGAAGGGTGGTCACGATCTGCTCATGCTCGATGAGGCTGGCAGCCATGTTCGCGAACATCGCCTTGCGGTGCGATGTCGTCTTGTTCAGTTTACGGTATCCAAGGCGATGGCGCATTGTCGTGTTCCTTAAGGAGGTGGTCAGGCCCCCGATTACTCAGTGGGCTAGAGGTGGTCGTCGTATTTCTTGGCGAGGCCTTCGATGTCTTCCGGCGGCCAATCCGGCACTTCCATGCCGAGGTGCAGACCAAGACCGGCGAGGACTTCCTTGATCTCGTTCAGGGATTTGCGGCCGAAGTTCGGCGTGCGCAGCATCTCTGCTTCGGACTTCTGGATGAGGTCACCAATGTAAACAATGTTGTCGTTCTTCAGGCAGTTTGCCGAGCGAACGGACAGTTCAAGCTCGTCGACTTTCTTGAGCAGGACAGGGTTGAAGCCGAGATCGGTTTCTTCTGTCTGTGCGCCCGTTTCCACGGTCGGCTCTTCGAAGTTGATGAACAGTTGCAGCTGATCCTGCAGGATACGCGCGGCATAGGCCACGGAATCTTCCGGCGTGACAGACCCGTCTGTCTCGATGTCGAGGGTCAGTTTGTCATAGTCGAGAACAGTACCCTCACGGGTGTCTTCGACCTGATAGCCGACGCGGCGGACCGGGCTGTAAATCGCGTCAATCGGAATATAACCGATTGGTGCATCTTCCGGACGGTGCGCCTCGGCCGGGACATAGCCCTTGCCGGTCGCAACGGTGAATTCCATGCGCACTTCAGCGCCATCATCCAGAGTACAGATCACGAGATCCGGGTTCAGGATCTTGGTGTCACCGGAGGTTTCGATCTGGCCGGCTTTGACTTCGCCCGGACCTTTCGCCTTCAGCACCATTCGCTTTGGCGTGTCGCTCTCCATGAAGATCGCAACCTGCTTCAGGTTCAGCACGATTGTCGTGACGTCTTCGCGAACACCCTGGATCGCAGAGAATTCGTGAACGACATTGTCGATCTGAACGCCGATGATCGCAGCACCTTGCAGGGACGACAGCAGAACGCGACGCAGCGCGTTGCCGAGAGTCGTACCATAGCCACGCTCCAGCGGCTCAATGACGAGCTTGGCTTTGCGCTTGGCATCGTATCCGGCCTGGACGACAGGACGGTTCGGGCGGATCAGCACTTTCCAGTTACGGTCGTTGACGTTGGTGGGTTCGATGTCTGCCATGGGCGACGGATCCTCAGAATGGGTCAGGCGACATGAAATTATGCCGCCAATAAATACGAACTAGACGCGGCGGCGCTTTGGTGGGCGGCATCCGTTGTGCGGAATTGGCGTCGTGTCTGTGATAGCCGTAACGGTCAGGCCAGCAGCCTGAAGAGCGCGCAGTGCGCTCTCGCGGCCCGAACCTGGTCCACGCACGCTGACTTCAACAGTCTGCATACCGTGATCCATGGCCTTCTTTGCGGCATCTTCTGCCGCCATCTGGGCTGCGTAAGGCGTCGACTTGCGCGAGCCCTTGAAGCCCATCATGCCGGAGGACGACCACGAAATCGTGTTGCCCTGGGCATCCGTGATGGTGACCATGGTGTTGTTGAAGCTGGAGTTCACGTGAACAACACCAGAGGTGATGTTCTTGCGCTCTCTCTTGCGGACGCGGGTCGTTTCACGAGCCATTGAAGACTATCCTATTTCTTCTTGCCGGCGATCGGCTTAGCCGGGCCCTTGCGGGTACGGGCGTTGGTGTGCGTACGCTGACCGCGAACCGGCAGTTTACGGCGGTGACGCAGGCCACGGTAAGAACCGAGATCCATCAGGCGCTTGATGTTCATCGACGTATCGCGGCGAAGATCACCTTCGACGAGATAGTCGGCATCGATCGTTTCACGGATCTTGATGACTTCGGCATCCGTCAGCTCGTTCACGCGACGGGTCGACTCAACGCCAACCTTCTCGATGATCTCACGGGCCATGGATGGGCCGATGCCATGAATGTACCGCAGCGCGATTTCCACGCGCTTGTTGGTCGGGATGTTAACGCCTGCAATACGGGCCAAGGCCGATCTCCTAAGCGGACTGTTCATACATAAAGAGCGCGCCAAGGCGGAAACATCCGTCCTGCGCGCCGGCGATTAAGCCTAAAGCTAAGAAACGAGGCTTATAACGATGGAAATTAACGCGTCAACCGCGGAATCCCACCTTTACGCCGTCTCTTTCAGGGCCGCGTCGATTGCGGTTGCAACCGCCTCGATTGAGCCCATTCCGTCGACTTCCACGAGGATACCACGCTCGGCATAAATAGGCACCAGAGGCGCTGTATCTTCGTAGTATTTTTCGAGGCGTTTCGAGAACGTCTCGGGATTGTCATCCTTGCGGCCCTGTTCTTCGAACCGCTTGGTGACACGTGACAGCAGCTTGTCATCATCGACAAGGATGCGGATCACGCGATTGACGGCTTCACCGCGGGATTCGAGTAGACGATCCAGCGCTTCGGCCTGACCGACTGTGCGTGGGAAACCATCAAAGATGAATCCCGGCGCGCCGGCCTGAACTTCCAATTGCTCGTCGATCAGGGCGATGACGATCTCGTCGGAAACGAGGCTGCCTTCATCCATGATCTGGGCAACTCTTTCGCCGAGCTCGGAGCCAGACGCGCGCGCCGCGCGCAGCATGTCACCGGTAGAGAGTTGAACGAACCCCCGCTCTTCGACCAGGCGTTTCGCCTGCGTGCCTTTTCCGGCCGCTGGCGGCCCGAACAGAATTAGGTTCATCTCTTACGACCCCCGAGTTTCGACTTCTTGATCATGCCCTCATACTGGTGCGCGATCAAATGCGACTGAATCTGTGTCACTGTATCCATCGTAACAGATACAACGATCAGAAGAGAAGTACCGCCAATATAGAAAGGTATCTCTGGGAAATATCGCCGCAGGAGTTCAGGAAGGATACAGACGAACATCAGGTACAGGGCCCCAATGGTCGTCAGTCGGGTCAAAACATAGTCGATATAGGCCGCCGTGTTCGAGCCAGGACGGATACCGGGAATAAATCCGCCATACTTGCGCAGATTGTCCGCCGTCTCTTCCGGATTGAACATGATGGAGGTGTAGAAGAAGGCAAAGAAGATCACCATCGCCCCGTAAGACGTGATGTAGGTCCACGAACCCGGCGCGAAATGCGTCGCCAGCCAGCCCAGAACGCCACTCACAGCGCCGGAGGCTTCGGCATCGGCCGGATTGCCACCCAGGAAGCCCACCGCCGTCAGCGGCAGCATCAGCAGCGCAGAGGCGAAGATTGGCGGGATAACACCAGACGTGTTGATCTTGAGCGGCAGGAAGCTCTTCTGGCCCTGGGCAACACCGTGGGCCTGCTGTCGCTTCGGATACTGGATCAGCAGCCGCCTTTGCGAGCGCTCCATGAAGACGATGAAGACAACCAGCGCGATCACCATGGCCGCAATCGCCACCACAAACGCCACGTTCACAGAGGTCGTGCGCGCCTGCGAGATCAGGTTGAAGATCGCCTTTGGCATTTCAGCGATAATGCCCGCGAAGATGATCAGCGAGATACCGTTGCCGATGCCGCGCGCCGTGATCTGCTCACCCATCCACATCAGCAGCATCGTGCCGCCGGTCAGCGTCACAACGCCGGTCAGGATGAAGAACCAGGACGAGATGCCCTCAATGCGCACAGCGGCAAGGCCGCCAGCAATTGCAAAGGACTGGACCAGCGCGAATCCCAGTGTGAGGTAACGCGTATACTGGTTGATCTGCTTGCGGCCGGACTCGCCTTCCTTCTTCAACTTCTCAAGCGTTGGAGAGGTCGCGGTCAGCATCTGGATGATGATCGAGGCCGTGATGTAAGGCATCACGTTCAGGGCGAACACACCCATCCGTTCCACCGCGCCGCCGGCAAACATGTTCATGTTGCCAAGCAAGCCATCGGACTGGCTCTCGAAGAATTGGGCGTATTGCTGCGGGTCGAGTCCCGGCAGCGGGATGAACGTCCCGAGCCGGTAGAGGATCAAAATCCCGAGAGTAAACAGGATCCGGCTCTGCAGGTCCTTGGCTTTTGCAAAGCTCCGGAAATTCATGTTCCGAGCCATTTGTTCGGCAGCATTCGCCATGGGCCGCTTGACCTCCCTGAAAAAGCGTTCGCCGCCTAAATCGGCGGCGAAACAGTATTTGTGAAGGGGTTACCGGTAAAAACCGCCGATTATTCGTCAGCAGTCTCTTTAGCCGGCCCCGTGACGGTGACTTTACCGCCAGCCTTCTCAACAGCTTCAATAGCTGCCTTCGAGGCGCCTGTCACAGTGATATTCAGATTCTTTGGTGCGTCACCTTTGGCAAGCAGACGCACGCCATCGCGCACATTGCGAACCAGACCAGCGGCCACCAGCGACTCTTCGGTCACATCCTTGGCATCCAGCTTGCCAGCGGCAATCGCCTTGCCGAGACGGCCAAGGTTCACCCAGGCATGGGACTTGGAGTTACGCGCCGTGAAGCCGCGCTTTGGCAGACGCATGTAGATCGGCATCTGGCCGCCTTCAAAGCCATTCACGGCAACGCCGGAACGAGCCTTTTGGCCTTTGACACCGCGACCAGCCGTCTTGCCCTTGCCAGAGCCGACGCCGCGGCCAACGCGCAGGCGGTTCTTTGTTGAGCCCTCAGCGGGAGACAATTCGTTCAGTTTCATCGGTCTATCTTTCGATATCGTGCGGCTGCGAATGGTGGCGATTACTCGCCAACCACCTCAACCAGGTGAGCCACCTTGCGGATCATGCCCCGCACGGACGGCGTATCTTCGAGTTCCTTGGTGCGGCCGACCTTGTTCAGGCCCAGCCCCATCAGGGTCTGGCGCTGCTCAGGACGACGGCCAATCGGGCTGCCAACCTGGCGGACAGTGACTTTGCTTTTAGCCATTTTCGTGCCCTTCCCTAGTTCGTCGCGTCAGCCATGCCGGCTTCGGACGCGCCATCATTGCGGCGACCGACGACATCCTGAACCTTCAGGCCACGCTTGGACGCAACGGTCCGCGGGCTGTTCTGCTCTTTAAGCGCATCAAACGTTGCACGCACCATGTTGTAAGGGTTGGAGGAACCGATCGACTTGCCGACCACGTCCTGAACACCCAGAACTTCCATGACAGCACGCATCGGACCACCTGCGATCACGCCGGTACCTGGAGGCGCTGCACGCAGCACAACCTTGCCTGCGCCGTGACGGCCACGGCCATCATGGTGCAGAGTGCGACCTTCGCGAAGCGGCACGCGAACCATGTTGCGCTTGGCTTCTTCTGTGGCTTTGCGGATCGCTTCAGGCACTTCGCGGGCTTTACCCTTGCCGAACCCTGCGCGGCCCTTCTGGTCACCAACGACAACCAGGGCTGCAAAACCGAAATTCTTACCGCCTTTGACCGTCTTCGCGACGCGGTTGATACCAACCAGCTTGTCGACGATGTCGGACTGCTCCTCGTCGCGATCGCGATTCCGGCGGCCTCTTCCTCTTTCTTCAGCCATAGGGCCTCTCCTTAGAATTTGAGACCGCCCTCACGGGCGGCGTCTGCCAGGGCTTTCACCCGGCCGTGGAACATGTAACCGCCACGATCAAAGACGACGTCTTCGACGCCTGCTTCTCTCGCGCGCTCTGCGAGCGTCTTGCCGACGAGGGCAGCCGCAGCGGCGTCACCACCGGTCTTGGCCGAGCCGAGCACATCCTTTTCCAGCGTCGAAGCCGAAGCGAGCGTAATGCCTTTTTCGTCATCGATGATCTGGGCGGAGATATTCTTGTGGCTGCGCGCAACCGACAGGCGTGGACGACCCTCAGCAACCTTGCGGAGCTTGGTACGAACCCGCTGGGCGCGGCGCAGCATCTTATCGCGTGAGCTTTTCATGGGCTTACTTCTTCTTGCCTTCCTTGCGGCGGACATATTCGCCCTGATAACGGATACCCTTGCCTTTGTATGGCTCAGGCGGACGGAATTCGCGGAGTTCGGCAGCAACCTGGCCAACAGACTGTTTGTCTGCACCAGAGACGATGATCTCGGTTGGCTTCGGCGCTTCCAGCTTGATGCCGTCCGGAGCCTTGAAGATCACATCGTGCGAGAAGCCGAGTGCGAGCTTGAGATCGGTACCCTGCATTTGGGCACGATAACCAACGCCAACCAGTTCCAGCGTCTTCGAATATCCATTCGAAACGCCTTCGACCATGTTCGCGGCGCGGGCACGAGCGGTGCCCCACTGCGTACGGGCCTTGGAATCAAGGGCTTCAGCGAAGGTTGGCAGGCGACGACCCCGAGCCTTTTCAGCCTCGATACGGTCATTTGCAGCCTGCACGAGATCTTCGCGCGGCGAAACGGTCAGCTCGTTGTTCTCGAGCTTTGGCGTGATCAGCTCAGACAGGACCAGCGAAAGCTCACCCTTGGAGCCTTTTGCCTTGATCGTCTGACCTTCGACCGAAACGGTCGTGCCATTCGGAACTTCGATCGGGAGTTTACCAATACGTGACATGATAGCTCTCCTAGAATACGCGGCAGAGCACTTCGCCGCCTACATTCTCGCTGCGGGCAGAATTGTCAGACATAACGCCTTTCGAAGTCGAAAGGATCGAAATGCCCAGACCATTGCGCACTAGCGGAATGTCGGAGACAGAAGAATACACCCGGCGACCTGGCTTGGAGACACGTTTGATCTCCGAGATCACTGGCTGACCTTCATAGTACTTCAGCTCGATATCAATATTCTTGTGACCGTCTTTTTCAACTTCGGTGTAGCCGCGGATGAAGCCCTCATTGATGAGAACCTCCAGGACGCGAATACGAAGTTTCGAAGACGGCGTGACGACTTTAGACATGCCGCGCATCTGAGCGTTGCGGATGCGTGTCAGCATATCTCCGAGGGGATCAGAAATGTTCATCTTTGATATCCTCCTCTCTTACCAGCTGGACTTCACGAGACCGGGGATCTGACCGTTTGAGCCAAGCTCACGCAGCGCGATCCGCGACATTTTGAGTTTGCGATAGTAGCCGCGCGGACGCCCGGTTACTTCACAGCGATTACGCACACGGTTTGGGGCCGAGTTACGTGGAAGTTCAGCAAGCTTGAGACGTGCCTTGAAGCGCTCTTCCAGTGAAAGGTCCTCATTCATGGCGACGGCCTTCAGCTCGGCACGCTTTGCAGCGTACTTTTCGACAAGCTTCTGACGCTTCTTGTTCTTCTCGATTGCGCTCTTCTTTGCCATATCAGCAGATCTCCTGGCGCTAGTTCCGGAACGGGAAGCCACACTCGGCGAGGAGTGCCTTGGCTTCTTCGTTGGTTTCAGCCGTGGTGCAGACGATGATGTCCATACCGCGAATATCTTCCACCTGATCGTAATTGATCTCCGGGAAAACGATGTGTTCTTTGAGGCCCATGGCGTAATTGCCCATGCCGTCGAAGCTCTTTCCGTTCAGTCCACGGAAATCCTTCACGCGCGGCAGCGCAATATTGGTGAGCCGGTCAAGGAACTCGTACATGCGCTCACGGCGCAGGGTCACTTTCGCACCGATCAGCATGCCTTCGCGCAGCTTGAAGCCAGCGATCGACTTGCGTGCCTTGGTGGCGACAGGCTTTTGGCCTGCGATCAGTTCGAGCTCGGCCAGGGCAGCCTTGATCTTCTTGGAGTCGGAGACAGCTTCGCCGACACCCATATTGATCACGACCTTGTCCAGTTTCGGAACCTTCATCGGGTTCGAATACTTGAACTGCTCCTGCAGCTTGGCCCGGATCTCTTCACGGTACTTCGTCTTGAGACGGGGTTCGTATGCCTTAGACATCGATGGACTCCCCTGAGCGTTTGGCAAAGCGCGTCTTGCGGCCATGCTCATCAGTTTTGAAACCAACACGCACTGCTTTTCCGTCGCGCGGATCGGCATGAGCCACGTTGGAAACGTGGATCGGTGCTTCGAAAGACTTCAGACCACCGGGGTCCATCTGGCTCGGCTTCTGGTGCTTCTTGACGACGTTCACACCGCGCACAACAACGCGATCCTCGTCGACCAGCACTTTCAGCACTTCGCCTTTGGTACCTTTGTCGCGGCCTGCGATCACGACAACGGAGTCGCCTTTTTTGATCTTAGCAGCCATCTTACAAGACCTCCGGGGCCATGTTCGCGATCTTGACCTGGTTCTTGCCGCGCAGTTCACGCGGGACCGGGCCAAACACACGAGTGCCGATTGGCTCACCATTGGTATTGATGAGAACGGCAGCGTTTGAGTCGAAACGAATGGTTGTGCCATCCGGGCGGTTGATGTCCTTTGCCACGCGAACGACGACAGCCTTGCGGACGTCACCCTTTTTCACACGGCCCGTAGGAATTGCTTCCTTGATGGACACCACGATCACGTCACCAACCGATGCATACCGGCGGCCTGCGCCACCCAGCACCTTGATGCACTGAACGCGGCGCGCGCCGGAATTGTCGGCGACGCGAAGGTTTGATTGCATCTGGATCATGCGTCACCTTCCCCGCCGGTCACAAGTTCCCAGCGTTTCAGTTTGGAATGCGGAACGCACTCCTGGATCGTTACAATTTGACCCTCGACAGCCGCATTGGCTTCGTCGTGGGCGTGATACTTCTTAGAGCGGCGAACAATCTTCTTCATCACAGAGTGGGTGAAGGTCCGCTCTACACGGACGATTGCGGTCTTGTTCTGCTTGGCAGAGACCACGACGCCTTCCATAATACGCTTTGGCATGATCTCTCTCCTACGCCTGACCTGCTTCGGCTTTTTCGCGAAGGATCGTCTTGACGCGTGCAATATCGCGGCGGACTTCCTTCACTCGGGCCGTTTTCTCCAGTTGGCCGGTGGCCGTCTGGAAACGCAGGTTGAACTGCTCTTTCTTCAGCTTGACGAGCTCATCCTTGAGCTGGTCGAGGCTTTTCGTTCTTACATCTTGGGCTTTCATGATCAGATACCCTCAATCCGCTTGACGACTTTCGTCTTGATCGGAAGCTTCGCAGCGCCAAGGCGCAGGGCCTCGCGTGCGACATCCTCAGACACGCCGTCGATTTCGAACAGGATGCGGCCAGGTGCGACACGGGCGACCCAACGGTCGACAGAGCCTTTACCTTTACCCATCCGGACTTCAATCGGCTTTGCCGACACTGGCAGGTCCGGGAATACACGGATCCACACTTTGCCCTGACGCTTCATGTGACGCGTGACAGCCCGACGGGTTGCCTCGATCTGGCGCGCGGTGACCCGTTCCGGCTCGAGAGCCTTCAGGCCAAACTCGCCGAATGCCAGCGATGAACCGCCCTTGGCATTGCCCCGGATCTGGCCCTTGAAGGCCTTACGGAATTTGGTTCGCTTCGGTTGACGCATCTCTTACGCTCCGGAGGCTTGCGCGCCGGTGGCCGGTCCGCGCTGGTTTGCATTGGCACGTGCACGGGACTGGCCGGAAGATTCCAGACGCTTGTCCTGAGCCATCGGGTCGTGCTCCATGATCTCGCCTTTGTAGACCCAGACCTTGATGCCGATGATGCCGTAAGTGGTGGCCGCTTCTGCAGTGCCGTAATCAATGTCGGCGCGCAGCGTGTGCAGCGGCACGGAGCCTTCTGCATACTTCTCGGTCCGCGCAATCTCTGCGCCGCCAAGACGACCGGACACCATGATCTTCACACCGTCAGCGCCGAGGCGCATGGCGGACTGGATGGCCCGCTTCATGGTGCGACGGAACGAGGCACGGCGCTCAAGCTGGCGAGCAATGTCGTCGGCGATCAGCGTGGCATCGATTTCCGGCTTGCGGATTTCGACCAGGTTCACGCGAACTTCGTCGGTCGTCATCTTCGACAGAACTTTGCGAAGGGCTTCGATGTCGCCGCCCTTCTTGCCGATCACGAGACCCGGACGTGCCGTGTGGATCGTGATAAGGCATTTCTTGTGCGGACGCTCGATGATGATCTTCGAAATGCCGGCTTGCTTCAGACGCTTGCGGATTTCCTTGCGGATCGCGATGTCTTCGTGCAGCAGGCGACCGAAGTCGGCCGTGTCGGCATACCAGCGGCTGTCAGACGTCCGGTTGATGCCCAGACGCAGGCCGATCGGATTTACTTTCTGACCCATTATGCGGCCTCCGCTTCAACTGAGGTGTCACGCAGGATGATGGTCATCTGCGAGAATGGCTTCTGGATGCGAGCAGCGCGGCCACGAGCACGGGCGCGAATACGCTTCATCACGAGGTTCTTGCCGACATGCGCTTCTGCAATGACGAGGCTGTCGATGTCGAGGCCGTGATTGTTCTCGGCGTTCGCGATGGCGCTCTGCAGCAGCTTGCGGACATCCTGGGCAGGACGCTTCGGCGAGAACTGCAGCTGAGCCAGCGCACGCTCGACCGGCATGCCGCGGATCTGCTGAGCCAGAAGGTTCAGCTTCTGCGGGCTTGAACGGTACATGCGCAGAACAGCGCGCGATTCATTCGAAGCCTGCTTCGGAGGATTCTTGGCTTTAGCCATGACTACTTCCTCTTCGCTTTCTTGTCCGCACCGTGGCCATAGTAGGACCGCGTTGGCGCGAACTCGCCGAACTTGTGACCGACCATTTCCTCAGAGACGGAAACCGGGATGAATTTGTTGCCATTGTGGACCTGGAAATTCAGGCCGACAAAGTTAGGCAGGATCGTTGAACGGCGCGACCAGGTCTTGATCACAACGCGCTTTTCAGAGGCGCGCGCTTCTTCTGCTTTCTTGAGCAGATAGCCGTCTACGAACGGGCCTTTCCAGACAGAACGTGGCATGTCTTGCGGCTCCTCTTAGCGTTTCGCGTTACGGCGACGGATGATCAGACGATCCGTTGCCTTGTTTTTACGGGTCTTGGGACCGCGTGTTTTCTTGCCCCATGGCGTCACTGGGTGACGTCCACCGGACGACTTGCCTTCACCACCACCGTGTGGGTGGTCGACCGGGTTCATGACAACACCGCGGACAGACGGGCGCTTGCCCATGTGACGCTTGCGGCCTGCCTTGGACAGAACCTGGTTCATGTTGTCCGGGTTGGACACGGCGCCGACCGTTGCCAGGCAGCTGTCCATCACCATGCGAAGTTCGCCGGAGGTCAGCTTGATCTGGGCATAGCCACCATCACGACCGACCAGCTGGGCATAGGTGCCAGCGGAGCGAACCATCTGCGCGCCCTTCTGGGGCTTCAGCTCGATGTTGTGAATGATCGTACCGACCGGAATGCTTTTCAGCGGAAGCGTGTTACCCGGCTTGATGTCAGCCGTCTTGGACGTGACCACCGTGTCACCGACTTCAAGGCGCTGTGGCGCGATGATGTAGGACAGCTGGCCGTCTTCGTACTTGATCAGTGCGATGAAAGCCGTGCGGTTCGGGTCGTATTCCAGACGCTCAACAGTTGCCGGCATGTCCCAGCGGTTACGCTTGAAGTCGACCTTGCGGTACAGCTTCTTGGCGCCGCCACCGATGCGGCGAGCCGTGATACGACCCGTATTGTTGCGTCCACCCTTCTTGGTCAGACCTTCGGTCAGCGCCTTGACGGGCTTGCCCTTGTGAAGGTCGGACTTGTCCACCAGCACAAGCTGGCGACGCCCTGGGGAGGTTGGATTGAAAGTCTTAAGTGCCATGTTTCTCGTCCTTCTCCCCTAGAGGCCCGTCGTGATGTCGACGGACTGACCCTCGGCGAGCGTCACGATGGCTTTTTTCATGTCGTTGCGACGACCTTCATAGCCACGAAAACGCTTCGTCTTGCCCTTTTGGACCAGAGTGTTGACCTTGGTTACTTCGACCTTGAAGAGCGCCTCGACAGCGTCCTTGATCGCTTTCTTGTCAGCGTCGATCGCCACTTCGAAGACAATCTTGTTGTCTTCAGCCACCAGAGTCGATTTCTCGGTGATCAGTGGGCGACGGATGACGTCGTAGTGATGTTCTTTTACGTCGGCCATGATTACTTAGCCTCCTTCGCGCCATCGAAACGGGCCTTGATGCCTTCGGCCGCTTCCTTGGTGATGACGAGCTTCTTGCGGCGCAGGATGTCATAGACATTCAGGCCAGCAACCGGCAGCACGTCGACGTTCGGAATGTTGCGAGCTGCCTTGGCGAAATTCTCGTCCACGGTCGTGCCGGAGATGATCAGCGCGTTCTCGATACCGAGACCTGCGAACTGACCGACCAGCTCTTTCGTTTTCGGAGCCGACAGGATCGCCTCGTCCAGCACGATGACCGCATCCGCCTTCACCTTGGAAGACAGGGCGTGAGCCAGAGCCATCTTGCGGACCTTTTTAGGCAGGTCGTGAGCGTGGCTGCGGACTTTTGGTCCGTGCGCAACAGAACCACCAACAAAGATCGGCGCATTCCGGGAACCGTGACGCGCGCCGCCGGAACCTTTCTGGCGGATGTACTTCTTCGTGGTGCGGCTGACTTCGCCGCGGGTCTGGGTCTTGTGCGTACCAGCCTGGCGCTTGGCCAGCTGCCAGCGAACCGTGCGCTGCAGGATGTCACCACGGATGTCTTCGATGCCGAAGATGGCATCATCAACCGTGATGTTTCCAGCGGCTTTGCCGGCAAGGGTTTTGACTGCGAGTTCCATTATTCAGCACCCTCTTGAGTTGCTTCAGCTGCTGGCGCGGCAGCCGCGCTCGCTGCCTTGAAGGAGCCAGCCGCTGGTGCGTCGGCCGGAAGAGGCTTCTTCACCGCGTCGCGGACTTCAACATAGCTGCCGTCGTGGCCAGGCACAGCGCCCTTGACCAGGATGAGGCCGCGCTCAACGTCGGTGCGCACCACTTCCATGTTCTGGGTGGTGACACGCTCAACGCCGTAATGACCGGCCATTTTCTTGTTCTTGAACACGCGGCCCGGATCCTGGTTCATACCCGTCGAACCGTGCGAACGGTGAGAGATGGACACACCGTGCGTGGCGCGCAGACCACCAAAGTTCCAGCGCTTCATCGCACCGGCAAAACCCTTACCGATCGTGATGCCGGCAATGTCAACTTTCTGACCCGGAACGAAATGGTCAGCCAGGACTTCAGCGCCAACTTCCGGCAGGTCGCCAGAGACGCGGAATTCGCGCAGCTTGCGCTTCGGCGCGACGCCGGCTTTTGCGAACTGGCCACGCAGCGCCTTGGACGTGCGCTTGGCTTTCTTTTCGCCGATGCCGAGAATGACAGCCTGGTAGCCGTCCGTGCGGGTGACGTCGCCACCCTTCTTGGTCTTCACGGCGCGCTCTTCTTCAGTGCGCACGCCAACAACCTGGCAGCCATCAAGCGACAGGACGGTGACCGGCACGTGGCGGCCGCTCTCGTCAAATACGCGTGTCATGCCAACCTTGCGGGCAAGCACGCCGGAACGGGGTGCTGGCAGAGCCATTAGCGGCCTCCCTCAAGTTTGATTTCAATGCCAACGCCGGACGACAGGTCGAGCTTCATCAGCGCGTCCACCGTCTGCGGGGTCGGGTCTACAATGTCGAGGATCCGCTTATGGGTCCGGATTTCAAACTGCTCGCGCGACTTCTTGTCGATGTGCGGCGAGCGGTTCACGGTGAAGCGCTCGATACGGGTCGGCAGCGGGATCGGGCCTTTGACCTCAGCGCCGGTGCGCTTGGCCGTGCTCACAATCTCTTTCGCCGACATGTCGAGGGCGCGGTGATCGAAGGCCTTGAGCCTGATCCGGATATTTTGTCGTTCCATCGTTCGGTCCGTCCGCACAAAACACGTTAGCCCCAACGTGGCGCAGAAGTGCGCCAGGGCGTAGCGTGGGATTAAATTGTCTGTTTCGAGGGAGCGTTCGCTCTATAAAGCGCTGCCATCCCGGCGAAGTCGGGGGTTTATGGGATCGATAGGCCCGCGTCAACTGAGTCGTGAAGCTTTTATGCAGAAAGACTCACAGGCTCGCAGGTCCGGAAACAGGCGCCGCTGCGGACGCTTTCCTCCGCCATCTCCCCTCAGGCGGATCAAGCCAAATTGGCAAGCGCGGCGCACACGTCCACTGCCGCCGTGTGCAGGATATTCACGGCGTGTCCCGGCAGTATCCGAAAATCGACATTCGGCCGCTTGTCCATATGCGCCGCAACCTGATCGGCCGAGATGATCGTGTCGCCCCCTGCCTGCAACCAGACCTGCGGTGCCGTCACGGCGTCCATATCTTCAGACCAGTCTGCCATTGCCGCAGAGCCATCCCGAATCCAGGCTTCAGCCCCCTGCTCGACGGCGTGATAGAGCCCCTCTGCTTGTACCTTCATCAGGGACGGGTCTTTCAATGTCGCCAGATCGAGAGGAGACTTCTGGAATTGTGTCGTCAGAAACGCTTTCGTCCCGCGCCGCCGATATACGGGCAAGCCCACCGACATCACCATTTTCATGATGGACGGCGCATGACGGGTGGCCATGGCAGCAAACTTGGTCTGCGGGTCCATGTGCGCGAGGTGCACGGCCTCATCAATCGGAATGCCGCCGCCGACGACCAACATGTCGCTGAGCCGGTCACCCAGCGCGCGGGCAATCCGGAACGCATGCGACGAGCCTCCTTGGTGAACACACAAGCTGATCCGCTCCAGCCCCAGATGCTCCACCAGTGCAACCGCGTCTTCCACCACCGTCCTGTCGAAATCAGCCCGTGACCGGCTCGGGCTCGTATATCCAAAGCCCGGGCGCGACGGCGCCACCAGATGGAGGCCGGATGCTGTGAGGCGTTCAAGGAAATCCTGCGTGAAGAACGGCCCCTGAAGATAGCCGTGGACAAACAGGATCGCGCGCGCGCCCTGCCCGGCCTTGTACCAGGCCAGCTTGCGACCGCCCGGCCGGTCCAACAACGAGAGGCCCGCCTGTGGTGTCGCCCATACTTCGGCGCTGGGCGGGGCAAGCTGCTGTGGCAGTTGTCGCATCAGAAAGGCGATGCTGGCACACAACTGGACCACATCCGACATCCGACCACAGCCAGTTTTTCTCAATATGCTCTTTGACTGGCCTTTGATTGTTTCCAGCGCCCGCCCCCGCTGCTGCGCAATCTCCTTCTGGCTTAGATTCGCCAGATAGCCTTCCAGCACTTCAGTCTCGCTGGTGGTCAGTCCAAACGCCTCTTTTAACCGCTCCATCAGTGGCTCCGACCAGTCAATGTAGGACAAGGAGACATGGACCCGGTCCGCCAGATCCTTTGGACGCTGGATCAGCCCGAGACAGGCCCGGACCTGAGGCGTCTCGACATTGGCCAGGATAATCCGGTCCTGCTTCTGAGGTTCGGTCGACCGCATGGTCTTGCGGATTTCCGCCCGCGCCATCGGATCGAGCGGCAATTCGTCGAGCGCGCAGGGAAAGCGCATCCCCGTCAACTGCGCAGCCGCCGCATTGCCTGTCACCTGTCCGGTTCGAGCAGAAACATCGAGCGCTGCATGGAAGCGTTCGCTTTGAGCCGTTTCCCGCCGGGATGCTTCCTCGATCAGCGCGCTTATGCGGTCGCCATGCGTGTCCAGCATGTCGTCGTCGCCGAAATGCCGGGGCACGTCCTGTGCGACTTGCGCTGCTTCCTCTTCTTCAAAGAAATAGGCCATCGCCGCATTCAGGAACGCGTCGAACCGATCGGCTTCGGATGGTACTTCGTACGCCGCGCCCAGCATATCGAAATAGCGATTGGTTAAGGACATGCAGGCTCTGGAACACAAGCGGAAGACAGTAGGTCATTCTAGACAGGCGCGCGCCCGCGGCAAGTCAGGACTTCAACTGGAGAGTTTTTCATTATCCCCCCTTGGGGGCATGCGCGCTACCGGCTCAGGCGATTATTCAGGACGGGCATTCCGCGCGGCTGGGTGGGGATCCGGCCTTCGAAAAGGATAGTTGATGAAGATTTCCGCGATCAGGCTGACCGGCTTGGCCTTGCTCACCTTGCTCCCCGGAGCAGTTGCTCACGCCCAGACCTCAACGAATGAGATGGCCTGCGCCAAAGGCGGTGCCGAGGCCTGCTTCTATGCCGGCGCGGACTATGCGCAAGGCGCGAGCGGGCTAACGCGAAGCATGCCCAAGGCCGCTGAGCTGTTCATGAAAGCCTGCACACTCGGCATTCCAGATGGCTGCTTCTACACCGCTGGCATGTACCGCAAGGGCGCGGACGGCATCGCCGTCGATCCGGGCCGCGGCATCGATCTCTATGAAACCGCGTGCACAATGGGACATGAGGAGGCTTGCAGTGCCACATTCGCGATTCTCGGCGTCGCGGATAAGGGCGAACAGGATATTCCGCGGCTCCTGGCCGCCTTTGAGAAGGGCTGTGCCAACGAGTCGATGAAGGCATGCCAATGGGGTGGCGAGTTCTTTTATGATGGCCGGGGGGAGGAATATTCAGATACTATTGATTTCACCCGTGGTGCGCCGCTCGCTTACAAGACGTGCAAAACAACTGCCTCGCCCGCGGACTGCATCATGGCCGAAGTTATGTATGCCAAACCGGATTCTCCCGCCTTCAACGCAGAACGCGCCCTTGAGCTGACCGAGATCAATTGCGACGCGAACATCAAGGAATCCTGCGGCAATCTCGGCCGCATCTACGCGACCATTGGAGACTATGAGATGGCCGTCGGGCCGTATGAGAAATCCTGCGAACTTGGCCACGAAAAGATCTGCGCCTATGCCAAAGACCTGCGTCGCTATGTGGATGAAGTCGAGGCATGGAATGCCAAGCAGGCAGCGCGCCAGGCAGAGATGGCGACCATGCTGAATGCGGGAGACTATAATGGCGCGGTTGGCACCGCCGTCTCTGTCTACTCTTCCACCGTTTATGCAGAACAAGCCGTCATGGCCGCCTCGAATGCGGGGCGTATGTCATCGGTAGACGACTACGATCTCAAAGTGCTCGAACACTGGTTCCAGACCGGAGCGGTTGGTTCCATCGTCCGGTCTGAAATGCGTCGGCGTGGCCTGGCCATCTCCGGCGAAGACAATTCCTGGGCTCGGGACATGCAGACGATAAAGTCCGCCAATGCCCGCTTCAATGCGGCCCGGTCGACGTCAACCTATCGGCCGATTGAACGAGCGCCGACCTCTGTCAGCCAGGGTCTCAGCAGCGCCGATGCCGCAGCGCAAACACGGGAGAAATACCGTTATGCGCATTGCACGATGAATAACAATGCCAATCGGAACGTTTGTCGCTGACACACCCAGCGACGAGCGATAGAGGGCGGGGCCACACCACCCTGCCCTCACACGCTCCATGCGCCTTGATCCCAGCCCAGAAGGGCGCGGGTTTCGGCCGCGTCGTGCGCGAAGACACGGCGCAGATAGTCCCGGTCATCTGAACTCATCCGGTCGGCTTCGGGCGCCGCATTATACTGGGTGGAGACGTCAAATTTGCGCGCAGGCAAACCCATGAACTGGCAAACCGTGGCCAGCTCTCGCTGCGGATCGGCTGCGAGGTCTTCGCTGCGCAGGAACAGGAGCTGATCATCCGGAAACAACCGCCTCAGCTCCCGGATCTGAGGCGCGTAATAGCTGCGCGCCAAGTACGAGCGTTCCCGGTCCTGATTTGGCAAGGCCCGGCGGGCGCGTTCGCGCTCCTGGCGGATCGCAATCGGATAGGGCAGCGTTTCGCGTCCCAGCCGGCAATCCATGCGATAGTGAGACCAGGCACGCTCCACCGGATCGCGCAGGATCACGATGATCTGGATATCGGGATTATACACCCAGACCCGTTCCAGCGCGCCGCTCCACCAGCTGATGATCGGCGTCGCCTCGCCCAGCATGCACCCGTCGCGCCAGGCCTTCCAATCGAAGTGGCGATGATACAGCCAGTAGTCCAGCGGGCGGATGCCCGTTGGCGGGCGCCTGTCGAAGAAGTGCGGTTCTTTCTTCTTTGCCATGCAGATATCGGGATGCTGGCGCAAATATGCGTCCAGCGACGTGGTGCCGGCCTTTTGAACGCCGGCTATGATGAAATCGATGCGTCTTGCCATGTATCCGGAATAGCGCGGGTGTCTTGCCTGATTTTGCCGGAATGCGGTTCTTGTGTCGCAAAGTGTTGCAGGGTGAATGCGCGATTCACCTTGTTTAACCAAGGCCTCACGCTTTTCACGGACACTTCGGTCTCACCTGCCCCTCATCCGAAGGCCCCCGATGAAGCCTCCCCTGTCTTCCCTGTTCAGCCGCCCGGCCGTCCGCTATGGATTGGCCAGCATTGCGGCCTTCGGCATGGATCTGGCGCTGACCATGGCATTGCGGCTTGGCGGCCAGCTCAGCCTTACCCTGTCGGCAGCGATCGCCTTCATCGTGACCGGGCTGGTTTTCTATTTTGTCCATGAATTCTGGACGTTCGGGCATGACAGTTCAACCGTTTCGTCAGGTCGGCTTGTTCGCAACCTGACCTCGCTCGGCGCAGCCTTCTGTGTGCGTGTCGGCATCATCGGCGCACTGGAACTGATGCGTTCGCCCGGTTCGCTTCTGGCGCTCGTCTATTTCGGATTGGGCGCGGCCGCATCGCTCACGGTCAATTTCCTGATCAACAAATACTGGGTCTTCACCCGCACCTGACGCCCATAAAAAAGGCCGCCCCTTTTGGGACGGCCTTCTCATTACTGCCTGATGGGAACAGGG